>JBBRMX010000327.1:0-3654 GCA_038230615.1 Thermomicrobiales bacterium
CGCAAATACGCGCCGCCGGGTCATCTGTTGCGTCATGCTGTCGCCTCCCCTTCATCCGCGTTGCCCGCAAGACCGAGGTTTTCCGCGTTTGCCGTCATTGCAGCGATGACGAACGACACATGGTCATCGAATTCCTTACCCATCTCCTCCGCGCCTTGTGTGAGATCGTCGCGGTTGACGGCGCGGGCGAAGGCTTTGTCCTTCATTTTCTTTCTCACCGCTTTCGCATCCACATCTGCAACACGCTTTGATGGACGCACAAGGGCAACCGCCTTAATAAAGCCCGTCAATTCATCCACGGCAAACAGTGCGTGTTCCATTGGGGTTTCCCGCGCAACGCCACTGTAATCTGCGTGCGACAGGATAGCGCGGAGCATCTTTTCCGGGTAGCCGAGTTCTCGCAGTGCTTCGACTGCTTTATGCGGATGCCCGTTCCCGTCCATTGTCGGATACCGCTCGTAATCGAGATCATGCAGGATGCCAACGACCGCCCATGCTTCTTCGTCTTCGCCGTAGGCGCGAGCATAGGCACGCATCCCTGTCTCGACTTCAAGCACATGCCGTCGCATCCGGTCTTCCTTCGACCATTCGCAAAACAGTTCCCATGCCCGCGCACGGTCTCGTGCGAGGTCAGTCGTCACAGGGCTTCGCCTCCACAACACACATTCGGTGCCGCACGGTGCGACACAACGTCACACATTGTCGCATACCGTCCATTGCCGAACAAACAGGCGCGGGGGAGTCACATCCCCCGCGCCCCTGTGTTGCCCCGATATGTTACCGCGTCGCGCCCGCCGCCCGTGCGCGGTCTTCGACGACTTTGCCAACAATTGCCAACGTCGGCGGCCAGAGACCGACAAAAATTGCGATACGTTCGCCGCGCTCTTTCTTCTCGGCGGTATCTGCGGGCAGGAACCAGAGAAGGATAGAGAGGATGATCGAGAAGAACGACGCGAAGTAGCAGATGTACGCGAGCTGGCTGACGGATTCCGGTTGTGCTTGTGTCGCAGAGTTGACCTTGTTCTGAATGTTATCCATGTTGCTGCCCCTGTTGATGCGCTGACTGCTCCGTATTGCAGCCATTGCACGCAGGACATGCAATTCAGTGACCACGGCGCAACAAAAAGCGGGAAGGGTCACACCCTCCCCGCCGCACCACGCCCATTATACCTTGGGCTTCTTCGGTTTCCGTGTCTCTTTGGTCCCTTTGTCTTTTCCAGCCATACTGCACGCTCCTTTGATAAGTATCCCCTTGTAGCATCGCACAGCGGGGGCATCGGCGCAAGGTACGTACAGGGCGCATGGTATACTCACATCCTGTCACCATCACGGTACACAGGGGACACAGGCAGATGGTCACACCGGCGCGGCGTCAATATCTCGACATCAAAGCGCAGCATCCCGACGCGCTGCTCTGGTTCCGAATGGGCGATTTTTATGAGATGTTCGATGACGACGCCCGCACCGCCGCGCACGCCCTCAATATCACCCTGACCGGGCGTCCCTTCGGCAAAGATGGGCGCGTACCGATGGCGGGCGTCCCTTATCACGCGGCGAATTCGTACCTCGCACGGCTGCTGCGGCAAGGGTATCGTGTAGCGATCTGCGAACAACTCTCCCCGCCGGGTCGTGGGTTGGTCGAGCGTGCCGTGGTGCGCGTCGTCACCCCCGGCACTATCGCAGAACCCGCCCTGCTTCCCGCGAAAGAAAACACGTACCTCGCTGCTCTCTGCCCCGGTCCTGCCGGATATGGGTTGGCATATGTGGATGTGACAACCGGGGAATTTGCCACGACCGAGTTCCGCGACGGCGACGACGCTCTCCGCCGTGCCGCCGTGGAGAACGATCTTGCCCGCATCATGCCGCGCGAGTGTCTCGTCCCGCAGCAACCGTCGCCGGACGATCCCGACCCCTTCGGCGGTGACCTTCCCGCAATGTCGGGACACCGCACGCCCTACGACGCGCGCTTCTTCAATCTCGCGGCGGCAACAGAAACATTGCATGCGCATTTCGGTGTCGTCTCGCTGGAAGCATTCGGCTGCACCGATTTGCCGCTTGCAACGCGGGCTGCGGGAGCAATCGTCGCGTATCTCGGCGAATCGAATGCGATGCTACTGCCGTTACTTACCGGATTGCGGACATATCACGCGGGCGGCACAATGCATCTCGATGCCGCTACCCGCCGCAATCTGGAGTTGCACGGTACCGCGCGTAGCGGTACCTCCGGCGGATCGCTTTTGCGGACGCTCGACGGTACAAAAACGGCAATGGGCGGGCGGCTCCTGCGCCGAATGCTCGCGCAACCACTCACCGACCGAGCCATTATCGAAGAACGGCTCGACGCGCTCGACGCATTCGTAACACGGACGCAATTGCGATTGCAAACCCTTGCACTGCTTCTGTCTTTCGGGGATATGGAACGCTTGACGGCGCGTGCGCGACAGGAAGCAGCATCGCCGCGGGAACTCGTCGCCTTGCGCGACGCGCTGGTCGCCGTGCCGTTGCTTGCTTCGTCGTTACACGGCGCGGAATCCCCCACGCTCGATACACTCGCCGTGCAACTCGATCCATGCACGAGCGTCGTGGAAATTCTCGACTGTGCGATACTCGTGCCGGAAGGCAAAGAGGCAGGGCGGCGCATCAAACCGGGGTACGACACCGATTTTGACGCGCTCGTTCATACCGCCGCGCACGCCCGCGAGACGATTGCCGCGTTGGAAGCCGCCGAGCGCGGGCGCACTGGGATCAAATCGCTCAAGATCAAGTACAACAGCGTCTTCGGCTACGGCATCGAGATCACCAACGCGAACAAACACCTCGTGCCAGACAATTACCAGCGCGTCCAAACACTCACGAATGCGGAGCGATTCGTGACGCCCGATCTGAAAGCGTGGGAAGCGACCGTACTACACGCCGAAGAACGGATCGCGGCGCGGGAAGAAGACCTCTACCGAGGCGTCATGCGAGAAATCGGTGCATTTGCCCCCGTATTGCTCGGCACGGCACGGGCGATAGCACACGTAGATGTCTTCTGCACGCTCGCGGAACACGCGGTGAGGTTCCGCTATGTCCGGCCCGTGCTGACCGATGCCACGACGCTCGACATTACTAATGGGCGACATCCGGTCGTCGAGGCATCGCTGATGGATGCAGGTGGATCGTTCATCCCGAACGATACCGCGCTCGACACCGATGCCCGCCGCCTTCTACTGCTGACCGGTCCGAATATGGCGGGCAAGAGCACATACCTGCGTCAAGTCGCGCTCATCGTGCTGATGGCGCAGGTCGGGTCGTTTGTCCCCGCCGATGCCGCAACTATCGGGTTGGTAGACCGCATCTTCACGCGCATCGGGGCGCAAGACGATCTCGCAGCGGGTGCATCTACCTTTCTCGTGGAGATGATGGAGACCGCGAGTATCCTTCGCCACGCCACCGCACGTTCGCTCGTCATTTTGGACGAAGTGGGACGCGGTACTGGCACCGAGGACGGTTTTGCGATTGCTCGTGCCGTGGTGGAAGACCTTGCGGGGCGCGTTCATGCCCGCACACTCTTCGCCACGCATTATCACGATCTCGCGGAACTCGGCACGACTCTGCCCGGTGTCACCGTCGCCACCGCCGCCGTTGCGGAGGACGAAGGCGACATCACCTTTC
>JBBRMX010000328.1:0-3624 GCA_038230615.1 Thermomicrobiales bacterium
CCAGTGCAGGTCGTAGTTGAGGACGCGGTTGCAGTCCTGCAAGTTCTGCCCCTCGCTCACCACATCCGTGGCGAGCAGAATGCGCACTTCGGGGCCGGGGAGCCGTTCACCCTCGCGCAGGTTCGCTTTCGGTGCGAACCGTCGCACGATGTTTCCAATCCCGTTCCGGTTCGCGCCGCTGAGTCGCTCTATCGTGGCATCCTCGCCGCCGGGATTCAGTTGCTCGTACAGGTATTTGACGGTTGCTTCGGCTTCAGAGAAGATCAGCACCTTGCCCGCGCGCACCTCTGTCTGATTGAGGAAGGTACGGAGCGCACGGAGTTTGTCGTCGTCGTCCGGGGTGATGGCGGCAATCGCAGTGTGCAGTTCCACGAGGATGGCATAGTCGCTATTGAGATCGTGAAGCCAGCGGTCGGTGTCGAAGTCTGCCGTCTTGTGCACGAGATTGCGACGCTTGGTAACGTTCTTTTCGTCCCGCGCTTTCTCTTCCTCGGTGAGGCGGTACAGCAGGTCGTCGGTGTCGAACTCCGCGCCTGCGAGGATATTCGTCGCCATTTGCCCAATCGGGACGAACCCGGCGGCGAGCGATTCCGCGAAGTTGCGATTGCTGCGCATCAGCGTTTCCAGCGTAGCGTGAATGGCGGCAACGCTCGATTCCAACCGCTTGAAGAGCAGGTAACGGATAAGGCGAGCAACGCGGTTGCGGGCACGCAGCAAGTCCTTGTATTCCGGCTTGCGCCGCGCTTCCGGTTTCAGGTAACTCACCGCGAGATACCGTGCTCCCATATGGTCCCGCAGTTTGCGCTCGATATCCGTGAACCGGCCCGCCTTTGCATACACCTTGTCGAGGCGGTAATAGAGGTTTTCCAGTGTTGGTTCGGGAAAGAGTACCTGCTTGCCGTTGATCGAGATATTGTCGCCGTACAACTCCTTGATGTCTTTGCGGCGACGGCGCACGAACACGGGTGTGAGCACCTCTCCGATCTGCGCGTACGGCACGGTCGGTTGTGATGGCGGCGCGGGCAGTTTCGGTGGTTTCTTGCTCCGCTTTGCCGCCTCCATCTCGCTATTCACGTCCTGCTGCCAGTTTTCTACGGCGGTGCCGTATTCGTACCACCGCTGCACGGCACGGAAATATTCTTCGAGGTGGAGCGGTTCGAGCGGCAGGCCGTGGTCGAGGTCGTCCAGAAAGAGCCGCAACTGGTAGTAGATATCGGCGGGGCCGAGGTTTTGTGGCGTGGCACTGAGCAGCACGACGCGGTGATCGCCGTTCAACAGATAGTGCGAGAGGGCGGTATAGCGCCGCGTGTTGGGGTTGCGGAAGTTGTGTGCCTCATCCACGAGCACGACACCCCGGTTCGGGTATTCCGCAATGAGATTTATCCCCCGCCCATCGAGCGGTTCTGCGTCCACGTATCGCCCGCTCTCTTCATCGAACAACACACCGGGCGGGGGCGCGAGGCTCGACATACTCAGTACCTCAGCACCGAGGTTGAACCGCTCGCTCACGCGCTCCCACATCGGCATGAGGCCCGCCGGACAGATGATGAGGGGCAGGCGATTAGACGACTCACTGAACTGCAACTGACGCACGATTTCCGCACCGATAAAGGTCTTGCCGAGGCCCACCACATCGCCAATAAAGCAGCCACCGTGCCGGTCTACCATACCGATTGCCCGCCGCACCGCATCGAGTTGGAAGTCTGCCAGTTGGGGCGTGGTTTGCGCGGACGGTTCGAGTTCGGGGGCGTCCAGTTGGTCCCCGTAGCACTCGTACAGGGTTTTGAGGTAGACATGATACGGGGGCGGTTCCGCGATGGCCCACGACCCCTCTAACTCCACTGCGATATCGTCCGAGACGGGGATGCCTTCGGCCCAGAGTGCCTCGAACCACGCACCGAGCGTCTCCATTGCCGCCTTGCCGCCGACCTCCACATTCAGTTCGGTGTTCCCCATGAAGCCTGCGAGCGAGAAGTTCGAGGAGCCAACAATCGCGGTGCCATACGATGCCTTGCCGACCGGGTAGCAGATGTATGCTTTCGCATGCAGCACGCCGCGTGGGTATGCGCGAATCTCCACCCTGCCTTCAGCGATCAGGGCGTGGAGGCGGCGCAATCCTGCCGCTTCGTCGTCGGTCTGGGGCACGCGGGCGATGCTTTCCCGCACCGCTGCAACGGCACCCGCGCCGATCTCCGGCTTATCGCGCCGGCGGAGCGAGGCATCAAGTTCCAGTTGCGCCGCCAGCGCATCTGCCTGCCCGATGCCGCGCGCCACCTCTTCGAGCGTGTGGCGGTCGGTACGCCCCACGAGCACGCGCACCTTCTCCACGCCTGCCAGATCGTTCGCTACCGCATTGAAACCGGAGACGAACAGATAGCCCACGGCGATATCGGCCCGCTTCGTTTCCGCCAACATCGTGCGGAAGCGGGTAAGAAACGACGGTTCGGTGTGCGCGTGCAGGATGTCCACCCGTACTACCCCCATCTCATCAGATACTATTCAAAAAACGCCAAGCATGATTTTGCGGATTTGTCAACTAGATATTGACAAAGTGACGGCGGAAGCGTATATTATAGACGAATCTGAAAGTTGGCAAGTCTGGCGAGTAGGATTCATCCGGGGCGCAAACGCGCCCCCCTTTTTTGTCTTCATAAACGCACAATACCTTGCGGGTCTCGTGGTGCAGCCACCTTACAAACAATAGGGTCGAGGCGAGTAAAGTAGTTTTGCCCGCCTCCACGCTGCATATACTTGTTCGGTTGCAGAGATTGATAGAGCAAGTATGCGGCAACATCTGCTGATTGAATGAAGTATGAGTGCGCGGAATTGAGCAGCATCGGGTCTTCGACTATTGCGCGAATAGGTCGGTCTCGGTAGCCTGCCCCATAGTGGGGCTGGTTCGAGATCGGGTTGTATCGCCGCATCTTCCGTAGCAGCAGCGTCAGTTTTTTGTCGTCGGTATGATCGGGGAAAATCATGCCGTGCTCGTTTGGGTCCGCTGAACTCGGAAAGTTACCGTGGATTAGAGTGTCATTGAACCGCTGGATCAACACTTTCCATGCCATATAGAAAGGATCATAAGAAACGGCTTTGCCGCTCTTATCCACCACGACATTGATGAGATTGATACGCGGTACCGTGGCGAGTTCGTCCGCGTAGTTTCGCAAAATCGTCATGCGGTCGTTCTTCTTGATACGGACGAGATCGCCCGGTGTATTGATAAGCGCAGAAGCGTGAACCTCTTCACGTAAACGCAAGCCGAGCCGCTTCTGGAGCCGCTGCCGGAAGGCGATTATCTGGTCGAGGGACGGTTGCCAATCCCGTTCATGCACGACGAGACCTGTCAGCACGAAGTATCGCGTGGGCGAATGAACAGACATACCAACATCGCCGCTTTCGTCTACATACATCAGATACATACGTTGTCCTATTTGCGATACAACCCGAACCCATCCGTTCGTACAGTATACGATTGCATCGCGAGGACACCAGCAGTTTGCTCTGGTTCGCTCATTCCTCGCCAAACGGCGCGGCGGTCGGCTGCATCGTAGTCGCAGCGCGTGCTGCTGGTGCTGATGGGGCATTCCCCAACCCGTACAGCACGGCAACGCGCTCGTCTATCTC
>JBBRMX010000329.1:0-3580 GCA_038230615.1 Thermomicrobiales bacterium
CCCGTGACCAATGCCATCGTCCCTTCGCTGCCGACAATTGCGCCCGTCAGATCGTACCCCGGCGCGTCCGGCACGCCGCCCGTCTCGACGATCTGCCCGTCCGGCAGCACGATTTCCAATCCCAGAATATGGTTGCCCGTCACGCCGTACGCGAGGCAGTGGGGACCGCCCGCGTTGGTCGCCACATTGCCGCCAATGGTGCTGGCTTTCTGGCTCGACGGGTCGGGGGCGTAGTAGTAGCCGTCCGGCATCGTCGCCTGCGACAGATTGAGATTGACGACGCCGGGTTCGACGAAGCCCCGGCGGTTCGGATAATCGAGCGAGCGGATCGCGTGCATCCGTGTGACGGCGACGATTACGCCGCCCAAAATCGGCGTCGCGCCGCCCGCCAACCCTGTCCCCGCCCCACGCGGGATGACGGGCAACCCCGCCGCCGTCGCCAGTTTGACGACCTCCGCGACTTCGTGCGCGTTCGCGGGCAGTGTGACAATGTCCGGCATTGCGTGGTCATGCGTGCCGTCGGAATCGTAGACGAACATCTCTGCCCGGCTGGACAGCACATTGTCTGCGCCGAGTATTTGCTGCAATCGCCGCACCAGCGTCGGGCGGTCTATCGAGGGAATTGCGGGAGGGGGTGCGGTCTCGCGGAGGGCGGTCGCCATTGCGGATGCTCCTTGCTACAGCGCGGATGTGTATCTCCTATTGTGCCGCAGTTTGATGCAGGCGGCAAATGCCGCAAATGCGTCACGCCGCGCCGGAGGCATCGCGCCCCAGTCGCGGCGCAATAAATGCAAGCGCAAACGCTGTGCCGAGCTGCACTGCTCCTGCAATGGCGAACATGCCGCCGTAAGTCAGCACCTGCGCTGCGCCACCGAGGAGCATCGCACTCACAATCGCGCCGATCTCCCACGCCACATAAAAAGTCGCCAGCCCCGCCCCGCGTCGCTCCGGTGGCACACGGTCAACTGTCAGCGCGAGCAGTGCGGGTTGCGCCGCGCCTAGCCCGATCCCGCCGAGAATCCCCGCCACCGCCAGCGGTGGGAACGAGTGCGCGAGCGACGCAACCAGCAACCCGGCACCGATGCAGAGGTACCCCGGAATTGCCACCGTGAGCCGCGCCCGCCGGTCTGCAAGCCGCCGACCGGCGATGCGATACGCGAACAGTGCCGCTGCGTAGACCGCGAAGAATGCCCCCGCCCCCGCGATATGTCGCTCCGCCGCAAGCAAAACCGTGAATGAGACGACGACATTGTTTCCGATAGCCAGTGCAAGACCAGCAAGTGCGGGTAGGCAGACACGCGGCTCCAGCCACCTCCCCACAGACGGCAGCGACGAAGTCGGCGGGGTACGCGAGGCGGGCAGGCGGGCAAGCAGCACCGTCACACCGCTGAGCACCGCGAAGACGGCCGCAACGCCAAACACTGCCCCGTATCCCCACCGCCCCACGAGTGCCAGACCGATCGCGGGGAAGAGTGCAAGCGCGGCGATACTCGCCATCCCCCAGTAGCCCATCGCCTCGGCACGCCGCGTGGATGGTGCGAGCGCAGCAACCAGTGTGGGCGATGCCGTGGCATAAAACGCCATACCACTCCCGTGCAGCAGACGCACCGCCACGATCAGCAGTAACGACGACGCACCGAGATACGCCACACTCGCAAGCGCGAACATGCCCGTCGCGGCGAGCATCGGGCGGAAGACGCCGCCACGATCCGCCAACCGCCCTACAAACGGGCGCGGCAGCATCGCACCGAGCGAGAATAGCCCCGTGACGATGCCGATCTGCGCCGGACCTGCACCGATGCGGTACACGAGATACCGGGGCAACGCCACGAGTGTCAGGTAGAACGACCCATAAAAGAGGAACAACCCCGCCAGCGCAAGCACGAAGGGCGGCGTCCATAGTGCCGCGTCCGCGCCTTTAGTCACACGCGCGGCGGGTATCACGGATACCGACTGCCGCGCAGAGAGGTTCGATTTCATCCGTCGTCCCTGTTACCCCTTCGTCGCGCCAAGGGCCAGCCCGCGCACAAACTGGCGTTGGAGAAAGAGATAGAGAGCCAGCGTCGGCAACGCGACGAAGACCGCACCCGCCTCAATCAGAGTATAGTCTGTATCATGGGGCTGACAAATGGAGTGCAAAAATGTGCCATGAGGGGATTTCTCTCCTCACTTGCTGTCGAAATGAGGATACGTCTCCCGTCGAACCCTATTCATCTATGCAGATGCAATACTTCTCATAATCCAAGATCGGGCGATACCTGTCAAGTGTCGTGCCTTCTGCGGGTAGGGCTTATGCGTGCTAGGGGGAGATGCCGAGCAAGGTAAAAAGGTCGGTGGGGTAACGGCAATGGTGACGCAAGCGTGCGGCGACCGTGCGGCACCCCGATTGGCGCAGCAGGGTGAGGGCGGTGTCGCGGAGAATCGCCAGCACGTTTGGCCCCTGCCCGGTGCGCACCTGGCTGCGATCCTCGCCCAGTGTTTCGTCTTTGACGTAATGCACGCCATTCTCGATCTGCCAGTGACCGCGCACGAGCGCGAGGAGACGACGGGCATCGGCAATTGCTGGGGGCAGGCTGGTCACGGCGTACCGCACCCCTTGCTTGGTGACGCCGCCCTCCCGCCAGACCCGTTCCACGGTGAGCACCTGCGCGAGATGAGGCCAGTCGAGGTAGGCGTTCAATTCGGTGCTTGCCACAAGCGTTCGCTGTTCGTCGCGCCCGTGGCCTCGATCCGCTTGTGTGGCATCGCGCATGTCCCATGCGGGCAGCGTGGCGGCACGCAGGGCAGGATCGGCACGGTGGGCAAACAGCGTCGCGAGGTCGCGGTGCAGCGCGGGTTGATTCACCTTGACGACCATGAGGTAGTCGCCGCCCGCACCCACAATCTGGGCGCACAGGTCGCGCTGACAGTACAGGGCATCGCCCGTGAACACCCGCCCCCGCCAGTCGAGTGCCGCCACAAGGGCCGGAGCGGTGGCGAGTTCGGCGGCGGGCTTGTCGCCTGCGGGCTGCACAGGCATCTGGGCGAGGACCGCCCCCGTGGTGTGACACACGGCACTGAGCATGTGGATGGGGCAGGCGACGGGCGACTGCCCTGCCAACCGCCCCCGATGGGCTTTGCCGTCTATCGCTATCCCGTGCGGCGCATCCGTGGGCGGGGCGCTCGCTGCCGACACCGCAGCAGCAAAGGCGGCAGCAAGGGCGGAGGCGTCGAGGCGGGCAAAGAGCCGCTGCAACGTGGACTGGTGGGGCATCACCCCACGAGTGAAGCCGAAGGCCCGTTGCACTGGGTCGCTTTGCGCCTTGCCCCACTCGGCGATGGCAAGCACCGACAGGTGGTTGGCGAGGATCGCTGCGACCGCAAGGGTCAACAAGGCGGCGAGGGGAAAACGTCGCCCCTGCGCCCGTCGGGGATCGGGCAGCGTCGCAAAGGCTTCGGCAAGCGCGGCAATGGTGAGCGGGGACGCGGGGGCCGGGGGTGGCGTATACTCCATCTGGCTCTCCTTGTGTCGGGTCGGGCGTCAAGCACCCGTATCCTAGCAAGCAGAGCCTTCTCCTTTCTCAGCACGCATAAGCCCTAC
>JBBRMX010000330.1:0-3563 GCA_038230615.1 Thermomicrobiales bacterium
GGTAGCGCGTCCCGCCGTCGGCGCAACGGCAGCACCAGATGAAGAAAAGACTCTCAGCAGCAACCGGCAGGCGCGGTTCGAGTACGAGTTGCTCGAACGCTATGAGGCGGGCGTCGTCTTGACGGGGACGGAGATCAAATCTATCCGGGCGGGGCGGCTGAACCTGCGCGATGCCTTCGTGCGGATCGAGCGCGGCGAGGCGTGGCTTCTGGGGGCGCACATCTCGCCGTACGAAAACGCGGGGTATGCCACGCACGACCCCGACCGACCGCGCAAACTGCTGTTGCATCACGATGAGATCGTCACCCTGCGCGTGCAGACACAGGAAAAAGGGCTGACCATCGTGCCGACGCGCCTCTATCTCAAGGGGCGGCGGGCAAAGGTGGAAATCGCCATTGCACGCGGCAAGAAACTCTACGACAAACGCGCTTCAATGGCGGAGCGCGACGCGCAGCGCGATGTCGAGCGTGCGCTCAAAGAGCGATCTGCATAGGGTTGCTGCGCCTTGAATTATTGGGCAGAGGGTGCGATACTCTGCGTAATGGGAATGCACGGCGAGGCATTTCCGGTACCTTACAAATGTGGGGATGCTTGGTTTCGACAGGGTGCTAGGTTGTGTAAGTGCAGGCCGAGGTTGGTCAGGCCTCGTTAAATAGGGCCACGCCATTAGGTGGCACCAATGATTATGCACTCGCTGCCTAAGTAGCAGCGAGCGTTCGCCCTCTCCTCGGCCCGGTGGGAGTGGACGCGAGCGACGCAATGCCGGGATGCTGTGAACGGGACCGACTGCTAACGTTCACCTAAGATTAGCGGACTAGTGCATCGTAACCCCGTCGGTGGGGGTGCGATACGTGAATCTAAAACGCCGACTACGCCTGGAGTGCTTGCCTGCTGAACATTTTGGACGGGGGTTCGACTCCCCCCATCTCCACCATTTCTTCGCTATCGCCACGTTCCGGCTTTCGTCGGGGCGTTTTTGTTTGTCTGCATCTCGGTACGTTCAGGTATTATTCAGGTCGGCGTGCGACTATGCGGTATCTCGCGTCAGAGCAATGCCCCGTATCGCGGTTGCAACGCAGAGAAACACTGTAAGGGCCAGCGTCCGTTTATACCTGACGGCGGCGTACCGCGCTATGCAGCGGGCGGTGCAACTGGCAAATCTGCATTGGTGGACGGGTCGGGGCGTATCTTGGAGGATTCTTTGGCAACGGTTTCGTTCCCTGCACCGGTCCCCACGCCACTTCCGCCCGGTCTGACCACAGGAGGATTGGTCTTTTCCGCGCTTCGCTCGCGGCAACCCATCCTACGGCAGTTCGAGCAGATGCACCGGACATACGGCGACACGTTTACGGTCACATTCGGCCGCCGCAAAACGATCATCTTCGTCGGTCCCGACGCCAACCAATATATTCTCGGCACCCATGCCTCTGCATTCTTGCAGGGGACGGCGGTGCGCCTCGACCGTATCCTCGGCAATGGGCTGATCGTCAGCGAGGGCGAGTTTCATGCCCGCCAGCGTCGGCTCGTGCAACCCGCCTTCCACAAAGGGCGCATCGCCGCGTATCAACATGTGATGGCGGAGGAGACCGCCCGTGTCGTCGCCGGATGGCGGATGGGGCAAACATTCGATTTCGCCGCCGCAATGCACGATCTGACGCTCACGATTGTCGGACGCACACTGTTCGATGTGGACCTCGCCGATGCCAGCAACGATCTCGGTATCGCCGTGACGCAGATCGCCCGGTTCCTGCGCTTTCGCCCGGTCTCGCTCAAACATGTACGCCTTGATCTGCCCGGTTTGCCGTATCACCGCTTCGTGCAGAGTAAGGCGACGCTCGACCGGATGATCTACGCGTTGATCGCGGAGCGGCGCAAAACTGGCGAAGATCGCGGCGACATTCTCTCGATGCTGCTCGAAGCCCGCGACGCTGACGGCGGGACGATCACGGACGCGCAAATCCGCGACGAGATCATCACGTTCTTCGCGGCGGGGCATGAAACCATCGCCACCGCCCTCGCGTGGACATTTCTGCTGCTCTCGCAGCATCCGGCGGCGCGAACGCAACTGGCGGCGGAATTGCATACGGTGCTCGGTGGACGCCTGCCCACCACCGAGGATTTGCCGCGCCTCCCGTACCTCGAAGGGGTCATCAAAGAAGCGATGCGTCTCTACCCGCCCGCGTGGGGGGGCGCACGCACGACGCGGGAGCCGATCTCGTTGCGCGGATATAACCTCCCTGCCGGAACGGTGATCGGGTTCAGCCAGTATCTTACCCACCGGATGCCGGGATGTTTCCCTGATCCGCTCGCATTTCGCCCGGAGCGGTTCGACCCGACGCGCAATGCGCAGCACCCGCCCTATGCGTATATTCCGTTCGGGGCGGGGCCGCGCTCCTGCATCGGCTCCGGTTTTGCCCTGATGGAACTCAAGACCGTCGTGCCGGTGATCTTGCAGGCATTCTGGCCCGAATTGCCCGCCGGTGCATTCATCGAGCCGGAGCCGATGGTTACACTCCGCCCGCACGGGGGCATGACCATGATCCTCGGGGCGAGTACCCAGTAGCGAGGATGTACTGCGGGTAGTAGGCTTTGCATACTGCCGTCGCTCGTTACTCGTTACTCTCCCAAAGGAGCCTGCTCAATGGATACCGCCGTTGCCCGATCACAGATCGCGCTATTGCGCGGCTTGCGTGCCGTCCGCAGTTTTCGCCCCGATCCCGTACCGCAGCAGGTTATTGATGATCTGCTCGAAGTCGCCCGCTGGACGGGCAGCGCACGCAACGAACAGCCGTGGGAACTCGTCGTCGTGCATGACCGCGCCACGATAGATGCGCTGGCGAACTGCGAAGGCACCGCAAAGCATCTCCTGAGCGCACCACTTGCCATCGTGCAGATCATGGCGGGGCGTGACGACCGGAATGTGCAAGAAATCTACGACGACGGACGCCTTGCGGAGCGCATCATGCTCGCTGCCGCCGCGCACGGGGTTGGGTCGTGCATTGGGTGGTTCAAGGGCGACGGCATGACGGAGGCGAAAACTCTGCTCGGTATCCCGCAAGAGCGGCTTGTCCGCACCGCGCTTTCCCTTGGGTATCCCGACGGGCAGGACCGTGCGAACCGCCCGAACGTAGCGCAACCGCGCAAGCCCCTCGCTGAAATCGCCTACTCCGGACGATACGGGGAGCCACTCGGCGCGTAACCCGTGGCGGGCGAATTGCGTATCTCTTGGTGTGTCCCGGTTCATGCGCGGTGATCGCACCGCCGCACGTCGCAAGGTTGGGTCTTTTGGTTCGCAGTATAGTTTCGCCATCGCTGTTTCACCGCGTGCGGGAGCCGATGAATGCGCTGCTCCATTTCGTGGGCGTCGTGTTATCTGTCGCTGCGCTCGTCGCATTGCTCGTAATGGGCGTGCGGTCAGCCGATGGGCGTGTCTTCTTCGCGCTCGTTGTCTATGGCGTCAGCCAACTCGCGCTCTATATTGCCAGCACGCTGCATCACTCGCTTCATGCCCCGTGGTTGCTGCGGCTCGATTGTATCCTTGTATTCGTCTTCATCGCGGGGAC
>JBBRMX010000331.1:0-3445 GCA_038230615.1 Thermomicrobiales bacterium
CAGCGCCTCATCTCGCCCGGTGAGGATACGCAATGCGCCCGTCGGGGCGTCTCTCTCGAAGTTCCGCGCCTTGCGCTTCAGTTCATGCCGCTCTTTTTTTGGCAAACCCCGCAAGTAGGCGTCGAACGAGTCGCCGAGCCGCAGGATCGGGCAGACTTCTTCCTGCACCATGCGCACAACGGTCGTCTGCGCGAGCAGTCCGGCGACGGTGGCATGGGTGGGCGACCACTGCGGCACGCAGTGCAAATCAATGGCGTCCCAGCGTTGCCTGATGCGCGACAAATGCGCGAGGATCGCCGACCAGACGCGCGGCACATCGCCTTCGGCCGCGACGATGTCGAGGTAATCCGTCACATCGGAGCCGCCCATCAATTGGATCGTGCGACCGAACGCCGTTGGCCGAATGACCAGGGGCGCGATGCCGATTAACGCGCCCGCCTCGTCGTGTATGGCGAGCAGCAATGATTGGGCATCGCCGCCGAAGATGCGATACCACGCTTCCGCCCACGCGCCGGATTGGAACGGGAATGGTGTGATCGCCGCAGGCAGCAGCGCCGCCCACGGCTCGCGGAGCGCGTCGAACGACGCTTCCTCAACGCGCACCTCACCGATTTCCGCCACCGCCCCCGCCTGTGTCAACCGCCGCCTCCAACGCACGTCACTAAATCCGTCGTGCAACTGAAACGCATGAGCGGTGCCACTATTCCCGATCCCGATTGCACTTTCCGGCTACCCTTCGGGTTGCATGAGGCCGTAGCCGCCGCTCCGCCGCCGGTAGACGACATTGACGTGGCCGGTTTGGGCATTGATGAACGCGAAAAAGGCGTGGCTGAGCAGTTCCATCTGCTCCACCGCTTCGTCGGTGTTCATCGGCTTGGCGGAAAAGGTTTTGGTGCGCACAATCGCGGTCTCAGCCGTCGCGTCGTCTGCATCGGCCTCCGGTTCCTCAGTGGGCAATACGAGTTCGCCCCCGTGGTGGCCGTGGCGGCGGCTCTTCCATTTGCTCCGATAGCGGACGATCTGCCGCTCCATCTTCGTGGCGACGGCATCAATCGCGGCGTGCATCTCGGTCGCGTCCTCCTCAGCGCGCAGGAGGGCGAAGTTGGTCGCGATCGTCAGTTGCGCGATATGGTGGATACCACCCGTCCGCCGCTGCTCCTCGCGCAGTTCGAGCGTCGCGTCGGTCACGCGGTCGAGGAAGCGGTCGAGCCGACCGAGTTTCCGGTCAATGTATCCCTGCAACTCCGACGACACAGCGATCTGATGCGACTTGATGTGCAGTTCCATTGCATACCCCTTGCTCAATCGTGCCGACGACCGGTATGAGCAAATGGTGACCCCGGAGGGACTCGAACCCCCAACGCGCAGCTTAGGACGCTGCCGGTCTATCCTTTGACCTACGGGGCCAGACCCAGAGATGAGTATACCATCCGCACCGCGCGATGAGCGATGGCGGCACGATGCAATCGCACGGCGCAGGCGTGCTCATCATGCCGGGGAACCCTACCCCCGCCTGCCCAAAGGGCGCCCGGCTTCCCTACAGGGAAAGGGGGAGCGAGCCTCGGTGAGATCACGGCGTTTGGGGAAGGCCACGGCATCGCGACGAGTCAACCCCTTCCCCATGGAGAACTGGAAGCCTGCCATTACCGCCTCACAATTTTATCTGTTCGTCCTACGCCGTCGCTTTTCCGGTCACTTGCACGGCCTGCTGACTACCCGGCACGCCACCTGCATTGTCGGTCACGGTCACATATGCCGTGCGATCAGTCACGAGCGGACCAGAACCAGACTTCGGGAGGAATGTGATCGAAATCACACACTTTTCTCCCGCGGCCATACTTGGCCCACATTGATTCGCAACGGTGAAATCGGGGCTGACGGTAGCACCTGCGGTGCCCGGTGCAGCCGTCATCACTTTGATGCTATCGGTGATTGTGAGTGCCGCCGACCCCGTATTGGTGAGCGTTATCGGTGAGGAACACGGCACTTGTGTGGTGGTGCCGACGTTCACCGAACCGCAACTCACCGTCGGTGGGACGAGTGAGACGGTGGGCACACCACCCACTCCCGCCCCAGTCACCTGCACCATATGCGGGCTTCCCGCCGCGTTGTCGTTGACCGTCAGGACGCCCGTGTAGGTGCCGTTGATCGGCGGGGTGAATGTCACGACGATTTGACACGTCGTGCCCGGACCGAGGGTTGTTCCGCACGCATTGTTCGGAATGGTGAATCCGCCCGTCGCGCTCGTCAATGTGACACTCGTGATCGTCAGCACCGCCGTCCCGGTGTTGGTCATCACCGCCTGACATGTTGCCGTTTGCGCCACATGGGTGTCGGGGCAGGTCAGGTTCGTGGGAATGATCGAAACCGCAGGCGCGATTCCCTTACCGTTGAGCGGGACGGTGCGCGGGCTGCCGGACCCGCCGAAGGTGACGGTGAGCGATCCGACGCGCGCATCCAGACCCGTCGGCGTGAAGGTGACGACCACTTGACACGGCGCTCCCGGAGCGAGCGGGGTGGCGCAACTGCTGTTCTGGATCGCGAACTCGCCGGTTGCGCTGAGACCGGTAATCGGCAGGGTGGCCCCACTCGTGTTGGTTAATGTTGTCAGTGAGCACGTACTCGTGCTGCCAACAATCGTATCCGTGCAAGTGACGGGGTCAATCCTGATCGCCGGAACGGGGGTCGGGGCGATAGTCGGAGCGGCAGTCGAGACCGCGATACCGCGGCCACTGAGTGGAATGGACTGTGGGCTGTCGGCCGCATTATCCGTCACCGTCAGCCGACTGACGCGGCTCCCCGCAGCGCTCGGCGAGAATGTCACGACGATTTGGCACGCCGCTCCCTGCGCAACGCGCGACCCGCAACTGGAATCGCCGACCTTGAAGTCGCCGCTCGCCGCCGTCTTGGAGATCGTCAGGGCGGCGGTCCCGGTGTTCGTGATCGTCACGAGCGTGCAGGTATCTGTCACGCCGACGATTGTATCGGGGCACGAAACAGGATCAATACGGACAATCGGCGCGGGCGTCGGCGATGGCGTGACGGACGGCCCGGCTGGTGTACTCGTCCCGGTCGGTGTCCCTGACGCGGTGGTCGTCCCCGCGCCCGCAGTTCCCGCGCCCACTGTTCCGGCGCCCGCAGTTCCCGCAGGTGCCGTACCACTCGTTGTTCCGGTCGTCGTTCCCGCCCCAGCGGGCGCTCCGGGCGCTCCTGGTGCGCCGGATGCGCCGGGTGCGCCCGGAGCGGCACCGGGAGAACCGGATGCAGTCGTGCCCGCCCCGACGACCGGGACGGCCCCGGGCGCGCCGGGCGCACCCGCCGCCGCGCCCGGTGTGCCACCCGCAGAATTTGCGCCCGCACCCGGAGCGTTTGCCCCGGTGGCACCCGGCGCTTGGCCCGGAGCCGCACCCGGCGCACCAGCCGCCGCGCCGCCCGGAGCCGCGCC
>JBBRMX010000332.1:0-3440 GCA_038230615.1 Thermomicrobiales bacterium
ATGCCAGAGGGCGGCGGCATGGTCGCGGGGCATCTGCGCGGTCTGCCGTATGGTGCGGACGCGGCGCACATCGTCCGGCGCGGTTTCGACACAGAGGGTTTGCGGGTCCACCGGCACGATACGAACCGCAGCGCGGTCGGTGTCCCACGTCAATTTGAATGCGCCGTCGCCGAGGACGCCCGCATCAATGGCGGTGGCGAGATCAGCGGCGGCGAGGTCGTTGTCACGGGCGATGCGATGCAGGGCATCTTCCACACGGGCAGCGAGGGCGGCAGGGTCGGGCGCATCGGCGGGCGGCGTCACGGAGATCGTTGCGGGTTCGGGAAAGAGAAAACTCGCGCCTTTGCGGACGAAGACGCGGGCATAATTGGCGACGAGCGGCACGCCGCCGCTGCCGACGCGCCCGATGTCGTGCCGCCCTGCATCGAAGGCGAGATAGCGGCGGTAGCGGGCGAGGCGGGCATCGTCGTCTGCGGTGCGCCACGGCGGAATGACGGGGAGATGGGCGAGGGTTTGCATGGGGAGTTCCTTTCGGGGCAGAAATTGCTACGAGCGGGATGCGGGAGAGCGAGACGGCATGTATAGTCCCGGTGGCATTGATAACGACCGACACTGCGAGGAGCCGCCCATGCGCTACACGCTGCGCCCGACCACCACGGACGATTACGAATACCTGCGCCGCCTGCATCACGCCGCCTATCACGATCTGATGGTGCAGATGTTCGGCGGGTGGCACGAAGATGAGCAGGACCGGTATTTCGACGATCATTACGTAGCGGGTGCCGCGCAGATCATCGTGGTCGAGGGGGACGATGTGGGGGCGGTCGAGATGGGGCGCGACGGCGTACGATGGTTTATCGCGGAATTGCAGATTGACCCGGCGTGGCAAGGGCGCGGCATCGGCACGGCGGTTCTGCGCGATGTGCTCGCCCGCGCCGATGCGGAGGGAGTGCCGGTTTCGCTGCATGTACTCAAGGAAAACCGGGCGCGTCGCCTCTACGAGCGGCTCGGTTTCGTGACGACCGGGGAGATGGTGCATCATTACCTGATGGCGACGATGCCCGCAGAGGAGAGTTGAACGCACCCGCGACGACTTACGGCGATGCCGCGAGGTTGCGGGAAGTCGCACGGCGGCGGGCGCGGACGGCGGCGCGATAGCGGGCGGCGTAGCCGGGATCGAAGGCGGCGGTAGCGTTCGGTGCGCCACGGCGGGCGGCATCGGTGCGGGCGGAGGCGGCGAGGCGGTCGCAGACATGCAGCACGATTACCTCGGTGTCGGTATCCGGGACGGTGACGGCGGTGAGATCGTCGGCGGGCAGGAGATGTGCCGACGCGAGGATGAGTTGCACCGTGGCAGGGGCGGGAACGGGGTAGCGGAGTTGCACCGCGCCGTTCCAGACTGTCCACGCCTGCCCATGCGACGAGAGGGCGGCGTACGGGATGACGGGTTGCACATATGAGGTCTGCCAGACGGGTGCGGCAGGTTCGTTGAGGGTTGCGAGGTCGGGAACGGGGGCGACGGTAACGCCATTTATGAGGACGGCGACAACGGCGAGCGTGTTGGCGGGAAGCGAGAATTGTCCCTGCGACCCCGCGCTGACAGCGATTGCACTCTGCGTGCTGGCGGGAGCGTACTGCGAATATGCCGAGAATGCCGCCGCGAGTGCGGTGTGCATCGCGGCATCGCTCCAGAAATACGGAGTAACGTTATCCTGGAGTTCTTGCCGGATTTGTGTGCGGAGATCGGCGCGGGTGGTCATAATCCCTCCTTCGTCGGGGAGTAGCGAGTAACACGTAACGAGTAACAAGAATGAGTACTACGCGATGTGCGCCGTGTGTCGTGATGGCTGGTGGGCATCACGATACACGGCGCACGGTATTTGGGAGGCGGGGTTAGTTTCCGTTGATGGCGGAGAGGCGGGCGACGCCGAGCGGGTTCATGAGGGCGATGCTCGTGTACCACTTGAGGCGGTTGCGGCGGGCATCTTTGGTTTCGAGGGCGGGGAAATGATCTACCTGAATGCCGCCGGATTGCAGCCCCATGACGCCGGTATTCCAGCCGAATTTGACAGCGTACATCGTGGAGCAGACCGCGCCGGAGGTGCCGACGGTCTTGGTATCCGGGATGAAGTCATCAATTTCGATAGGGATGCCGTCGTAATAGAGGACGTGCAAGCCGAACTGGTCTACATCGGGTTGGAGGAGGTTGCCGGAGGCGCGGCGGAGGGCGTTGAGATTGCGGCGGGTGCGGCGGGAACAGAAGATGGCGTCGGGTCTGCCCGGTTTGACGAGGTCAATCAGACCGTCCACCATCGAGAGGGCGAGTGCCGCGCCATTCGCTCCGGCGGTGAGATTCTGGGCGGCGACGGCGGCGATCCGTTTGTCTACACCATCGAAGGTGTTGGCGTCGGTGCCGGTATCGCCATTGAAGAACGAATTGGAAAACTGGTACGCGACGGCTTTCGCTTTCTCGTGCAGCACGACGGCTTCGATGTCGTTTTGCTGGGCGTAGGAGCGAGCGAGATAATTGTCTACATCCGCGTCGCCGCCGAGGATTTTGAGCGATTCCGTCACCTGCGCGAAGGTGGGGGTGGATTCCGTCCATGTGCCGCCGACAGGGTAGTACGCGACGGACGGGAGCGCGGTTTCTTGCGGGTAGGCAAGGGCGGAACCGACGACTTCCATGAAGGGAAGATATTTCAGCACGGCGGATTCGTTGTAGACCGTTTCGATGACGCCGCGAATAAGCATCGAATTGGAGAGCAGCGCGGCTTGCGGTTGCGTGAGTGCCATGGGGGGTCTCCTTTCAGGAGAAGTAACAAGGAATCAGTAACAAGTAACAAGAGAAAAGTAACAAGAGAATGCGTTCAGCCATGTTCGCATTACTCTTGTTACTTGTTACTTTTCTCTTGTTACTGGCTTGTGCGGTCATGGATGCCGAGGGTGATTTTGGCGATGGGGCTGAGGCGGGCGAGATCGGGAGCGGGAAGGGTGCTGCTGCGGCTGCCCCCTCCGGCGCGGACGGGGGCGGCAGCGTGCAGGCGGGCGGCGATGCGGGCATATTCCGCTTTGGCGGCGGCGACGCTCTCGATCAGTTCGGTGACGGAATGCCCCGCGATCATCCCCGCAACGGCGTCGGGGTGGGTGTGAATGAGCAGATCGCGCAGGCGGGCGAGTTCGTTGGGGGCGTCGGTTTCGGTGACGGGTTTCGTGGCAGCGGGGGTGTACGGGGCATCGGTGGTGTTGGCAGTGGGTTCCATCGGGGTTCCTCCGGTCGGGGAAAGAAGCGGGGCGGCTTGCACCGCCCCGCGACACATGTTCATCGCTGATTCATGCATTTTTCGCCGGTGACATGGGATTTCTGGCGGTAGGCGGCTCCTTTCGTGCGGGTCGTACAGGCCGTTCGGGATGTGCCGCGAGACGGGCGCGGGAGTGAGGAC
>JBBRMX010000333.1:0-3400 GCA_038230615.1 Thermomicrobiales bacterium
GCGATCAACACCGCGGCACACTCCGGCGCGTGGGTCGCCGTGCCGCAAGGATAATGCGATGTTGATCGTTTTCGCGTTGCTTGCGTTGCCCGTGGCATTTGTGCTGCTTGAGTGGGGGGCGGACAATTTCACCGAGGGGGTCGCCGCCCTCGGCACGCGCACGGGCATCTCACCGACGGTACTCGGTTTGCTCACAGCGGGCGGCGAGTGGGAGGAGATCGCCGTTGTCGCCATCGCCGCCGCGACCGGGCGCACCGAGATCGCCATCGGCAATGTGATCGGGGCGTGCGTGGCGAATATCCTCGGCTCGTTCTCTCTCGGTGTGCTTGCCGCGCCTGTATCGCCGCGCCGCGATGATCGCCGCTTTGCCCTCGCGCTGCTAGCAGTGACCGTCGCGGTGTGCGCCCCCCTCGCGGCGACGGGTACGGTTAATCGGGCGGGCGGCGGTGCATTGCTGTTTCTATTTGCAGCGTATCTCGCGGTGCTTGTGGTACTCGTCGTACGCGGGCGGGCGCAGATCACGCTCGGCGAATCTGATGACGACGATGACCACGATACCGATAACGACCATGACGCGACGCCGCTCTCACGCCTTATTGTACGGACGGCGGCAGGATTGCTGGCGATCATTGCAGGGGCAGAGATACTGGTTGAGGCGGCGGTGCGGGTCGCGGGGCGGCTTGGCGTGCCGGAAATCGTGGTCGGGCTGACGGTCGTGGCAATCGGGACGACGTTACCGGACAAGATTATCAGTATTGTCGGGGCGCGGCGGGGGCAGAGCAGCCTCGTGATCGCCAACACCGTCGGCTCCAACTTCTGCAATCTGCTCGCCGCGCTCGGCATTGCTGCCCTCGTACGCCCGCTCACGCTCGACCGCCCGACCCGCGCCTTCGATCTCCCGGTACTCGTCGGGGCAACCGCATTGCTTACGCTCCTCCTGACGCGGCGAAGCGTCGGGCAATGGGCAGGCGCGGGATTGCTTACGCTGTATATCGCCTATCTCGTCGGGTCAACACTACTGCACCGGAGATAGGCGACACCGGGGACACAATGGTACTTCCCCGGTGTGTCGTCCGTCGTCGTTATTGATCCGGCATTCGCCCCCGTTTTCTGTGAGAACGGGGGCAACGTATCTAGCGGCTCGGCACATTGTCGTGTGCGCTGGAGACACTTGCCGCGCTTGCTTCTTCACCGTGCGCCTCGCCGGAACGGACTGCTGCGGGGGCGGATATCTGTGGATGCGCCTGCCGCCACGCGAGGATGTGCGCCGTGTGTTCCGCGTAGTGGTTAATCGCCGCGCCACGCACCCATTCGGCACGCACTTCGGGCTTGCCGTCGAGCATTTCCACCAATGCTTTGTGCGCGGAGAGGGCGCGATTGCGTGCCTCGGTGACGCTCAGGTTTTTGTCCGCCTCGTAGTTGAGATCGTCGAACTTCTGAAGATGCACGGGCCATTCCGGTTGGTCGCCCCGAATAATCTGCATCGTCACGCGAGTGGTCATACGGTCCCACGCCGAGATATGCGCCAGCAGATCGCGCACGGACCAGTTATTCACCACCCCTGCCTCGGTCATGAGTGATGCGGGGATGCCCTTTGTGCTGTCAATGAAGCCACGCCACGCCTTATCAAGGTCGCGCAGCACGCGGTCTTTCTCGCGGGCGCGTTCGCGTGTTCGCATCCGGTCTTTCGTTGCCTGTGTTGTATCTGTCGCGCTCATGCGTAATTTCGCTCCCCCGTTGATCGTGCCACACTCGCGCATTGTAGCAAGTGTGCCGCCACTTCGCACCCGCATCAGCCACGAAACCGATTGGCACGCGTACATTTCCCGCATGATCCATCGCGGCGCGTGCCACAAACTGTGAAAGCGAAGGGACGCAACGCCTGACATGGCGCGAGATCGCACGGCGGATACACAGTTTGTGTATCCGCGTATGTGCCGTGCGGACGGGCGATTATGCCGGTACTGCCGCGCCGATCTCTTGCCACGGCACGAAGGGCAACCCGAGCGCCGCCGCGACTGGTGCTTCGGTGCAGTGGCCGTCCCATGTATTGATGCCCTTTGCGAGCACGTCATCGTTCACCGTTGCCGCCATGCCGCCTGTTGCGAGGGCGAGAACATAAGGAAGCGTCGCGTTCGTTAGCGCAAGGGTGCTGGTGCGCGGCACCGCACCGGGCATATTCGTGACGCAATAGTGCGTCACGCCGCCGATGTCATACACCGGGTCGCTATGCGACGTCGGGTGCGCTGTAGCGATGCAGCCGCCTTGGTCAATTGCTACGTCCACCACCACCGAGCCGGGGCGCATCCCGCGCACCATCTCCTCCGAGACGAGGCGCGGCGCACGTGCACCGGGGACAAGCACCGCCCCGATGACGAGATCGGCATCGCGCACCGCTGCGCCGACTGCCTGCTTCGTGCTGTAGAGTGTCGTGAGATGCCCGCCGAAGGTCTCGGAGAGGTAGCGCATCCGGTCAATGCTCTTTTCCAGTACCGTGACATGCGCCCCCATACCGAGAGCCATCTGCGCCGCATTCGTGCCGACCACGCCGCCGCCGATAATCGCCACTTTTGCGGGGGCGACCCCCGGCACGCCGCCGAGCAGCATTCCGCGCCCGTCGTATGTCTTCTCCAGATAGTGCGCCCCGACCTGAATACTCATCCGTCCCGCAACCTCGCTCATCGGGTTCAGGAGCGGCAGAAAGCCGGAGGGCAGTTGCACTGTCTCATAGGCGATGCCCGTCGTGTGGCTGTCGAGCAGGGCGCGGGTAAGCGGCTCATTTGCGGCGAGATGCAGGTAGGTAAACAGCAGCAGACCGGGGCGCAAGAAGCCGTATTCCGCCGCGACCGGCTCTTTGACCTTCACGACCATCTCCGCTGCCCACGCATCGGCGGCAGTCGGGACGATCTCTGCGCCCGCCGTGCGGTATTCGTCGTCCGCAAAGCCGCTACCAAAACCCGCGCCCGTTTCTACCCGCACGCGGCAACCGCGCAATACGAGTTCTTCCACCCCTGCGGGGGTCATGCCGACACGGTTTTCGCGGTCTTTTACTTCCTTCGGTACGCCCACGGTTATAGCCATACGATTATACCTCGCAGCGATAGCACACCGTCACATCATCTGCAATCATCGTACAACACCATAGAATCTTCTGCAAGTACGTGAAATAACCTACGAAGGGTCGCGCCGTTCGGCATGAATGGCGTACGCCTGCCCGCGCAGATCCCGCAGCACGACCGACCGACCACCGGGGGGACCGAAGATGAAACGCACCGCGAATTCCTCCACACCGTGCGTGCGCCGCAACCATGCCTCAATCAGTGCGGCGGCGGTGTCGGGGTCGAAGGCGGCATCGGCGGCGAGTTCGATCAGCACCCCCTCGCCATGACGTGTGGCACGA
>JBBRMX010000334.1:0-3374 GCA_038230615.1 Thermomicrobiales bacterium
CCCCGCGCTTTTGTCTCGTACTGTGATGCGGTGCTAATCGCCCCGCTTGTCGTAGCCGCCAGTGAACTTCTGAATCAGCCACGTCAGGAAGACGCCGAAGAAGAAGAAGGCGAGCATCATCGGCAATTCGAGCGTGATGTTCGGCTCGAAGGTTGCGAATACGTCAAACATAACGTGCTCCTATCCTACACTTACGCTGCGTCTTCGCGCCAGATCGTGAGATCGTTCGGTGCCTGCGCCGTAATCGTACTGACCATAACTACCGTGGGCGCATCCGCAACGGTTTCTATCGCGCCTTCGGTATCGGCAACCTTCAAGTTGATCTTCATACCGAGTTGCTCATGCCCCGCGATATTGCAGATCATCACATATGACCCTGCTTTGAGGTCGAGCGAAAGCGTGCCGGTCTTGCCGGAATCGAGCGTCTCGCTCGCCTTGTTCGTTGCCTTCTCCGCGAGGTTGTGCGGCGAAGGACCGGCATTCTTGATCTTGAATGTGGTCATCCCCGGCTTCACGAGCGAGGTATCGAAGGTGATGGCAAAGTCTTTCAGTTCCACATTGACCGTATGCCCGTCACCAATAAACTTCGTAGGTGCGCCACCTGTAGCGTCGGCTGCGGGAGTGGCTCCGGCAGCAGGCGCACCAGCAGCGGGCGTTGGATTCTGCACGCCACTTGGGAATGGCCCCTTCGTCGCAAGCGACGGGTTGCCGCCAACGCCACCGGTGTATACCTGCACGGCAACAGGCGGCGCGAGCGTGGACTTGTTGTCAATGTAGTACTGGTTCACCACTGCTTCGGTCTTTGTCCAATCGCCGTACATGAGCATCGTCACGACTGCGTTGATCTGCTCGGAGTTAAGCGGGCCGCCGTTTTCGAGACTCCATGCCTGCATATAGGTGCCGGGGCGACCATTGTGCAAGGTGCGCGTGAGGTATTCCGTTCGCTGCGTCACTGCGGCGTCCGACGTCGGGTGGTTTGCCGGTATATTCAGCGGTAAGCCGACACCGCCTTGCCCCTTCGCGCCATGGCACGTCGCGCAGTTCGCAGCGAAAATTGCCTCGCCGCGTGCGATATTCTTCTCGCGGATGTCGTCTCCGGCGGTTACACGGGTATTGTTGTTGAAGACGAGAGACACCAGTACCATCGCCACGCCCGCAATGAGCAAGAGGATTACTGCTGCTGCCTGTCGTTCCGCTCTGCTGAGCATCGGTCGTCACTCCTCGACTTCATTGTCGCGGGCATCGGCCCGTTACGCCAGTTTGGTCACTTGGTTCGGCTCGAAAGTGGTACGAGGGATGACCGTGCCAGTATCTACAATTACATTTCCGTTCTCGACGGAGATCGGCATGTAATCGAGCGGGCGTGTCGCGGGGCCATGGATCAGATCGCCGTTGCTTCCCTTATAGAGTGAGCCGTGGCACGGGCATTGAATATTGCCTTCGAGTGCCGCACTCGGTGCCGGAACAGTGCAGCCGAGATGCACGCATTTCCAGTACACCGCGATCATGCTCTGATCGTCCGCAGGCAGGATGTAAAACTTGCCTTCCTGATTACGGACGAATTTTTGCGTCGTGAGTTGCTGTTTGATGTCTGCCAATGTGCCTGCCGCCACCTTTGCGCCGAACCCGACGACTTTCGTCGGGTAGAGCATGACGGCGGTAGCGACAGCACTGGTAGCACCAAAGAGGCCGAGTAAACCGAAAAGACCGTACCGGGTAATCTTTCGGCGTGAAACAGGCTGTGCCATAACGGGCAACCGTTCGCGGCTCTGGCTGGCAATAGGTTGTGACGAACTCTGCATGACGTTGCGTTTCCTTTACGAGTTACCCGACAGGCGGCGGGTTCGGCAGAAGAATATCCGGCAGATCCCACGGCCAGACGAGATGCTGGCTGTGACCACGGAATCCGGTGCCGATGATCGCAAGCAGCCAGTACGAGACCGCAAACGCCGTGAATAGCCCGATGATGAGTTCGCGTGTCGTCGGACGCCACGCAAGCAGGATCGTGCCGACCAGTACCCCGATCAAGAGCACAATCACGAAGGCGGGAACGACCCACGACTTGAAGATGTCCGCAAGATTATTGTCCAACCCCAGCCCGACGAGATCGAGCTTCGCAAGCAATTGCGTTGGACCGTACGCGGTTTCGTCCCAGAGTACCAGCCCGATCTCCGCAATCGCCGTGAACAACGCTGCGTAGATACAAATCTGCTTACCCTTGCGCGTCGGGAAGTACCGCCCCACACCCGTCGGGTCGCGGTCGAAATAGGGGATTGCCGCAACTGCTGTGAGCGCGACGCCCGGAAGCACCACGCCCGCGAGGGCGGTATTCATATGCAGCAGCAATTCTTGCAGGTTCAGGAAGTACCACGGGGCCTTCGAGGGGTTCGGTGTGACGGCGGGGTTGGCGAGGCTCTCCAACGGCGAATCCGCCACCAGCGAGAGCACCGTCAGCAGCACCGTAAAGACCGCTGCTGAGACCGCCTCGATTACGACAAGGTGCGGCCACACGAGCACTTCGTCGCGTTCCGGTGCCTCGGAGCGAGCGAAACGGTCGCCCTTGACGAGATCGAGGAGTTTTTGTGTCTTTTCTGCGTCCGGCGCGACGGTGCGCCGGACAACGGGAGTTTCTGCGCTCATCTGATTCCCTTCCTATGCCCTAGAGCGGCGCGGAGATGTTGCCATCTTTGCGGATACGCCAGAAATGGACGATCATCAGCAATGCGGCGACAAGCGGCAGACCAACGACATGCAGGGTATAGAAGCGAATCAATGCGCCCTGTCCGATCTCCGGCCCACCGATCAGCAGATACTGCACTTTCTGACCGAGCAATGGTGTGGACTTGGCGATGTTCGTACCGACCGTCACTGCCCACAATGCCAACTGATCCCACGGAAGCAGGTAGCCGGTGAACGACAACAGGAAGGTCACGGTAAGCAGACCGACGCCGATTACCCAGTTGAATTCGCGCGGCGGCTTGTACGAGCCAGTATAGAAGACCCGCATCATATGCAGGAACACCGCAATTACCATCGCGTGCGCCGCGTACCGGTGCATATTGCGTAAGAGCATCCCGAATGTCACGTCCGTTTGGAGATCGCGCACATTCTGGTATGCCTGATCCACGGACGGTACGTAGTAGAACATGAGCAATGCGCCAGTGACGGTCAGCACGAGGAAGAAAAAGAACGAAAGACCGCCGAGGCAGAAGGTGTATGTCACCCGCAACGCGTGCCGCTTGAGGCGCACGGGATGCAGATGCAGGAACACATTGCTGACGACGATCAGCGCGGCATTGCGCTCGGTGTCGGGGTAGCCATGTCGGAAGAACGACTTCCAGATTTGGGAGTTCGTAATCCGGCTGCCAACGGAC
>JBBRMX010000335.1:0-3372 GCA_038230615.1 Thermomicrobiales bacterium
AGCGATGCGAGACGACGAATGCCTCCACATTGCGCCCCTGCAACCCCCGGCTATATCGCACAGTGAAATCGCCGCCGTTCGGGATGCGATGGGCGAGAGTATCCATGTATCGCGGTGTCGGTCCCGGCGGCTGATCTTCGGCACGTGCAACGAGCGAAGGTGCGAACGAGCCACCGAGGGCAAGCCCCACTGTGCCCTGTACGAGCGCACGGCGGGAGAGGCGTGGCGGGGTCATTCCGCCACCATCAGCGGCGCGGGCGCGGGCGCAAGCAGATCATCGAGCGTCAGGAGCGTCCGAACCTCGGCGGCGACTTCGCGGGCGCGTTCCTCGTGGACGCAATGCCCGCCGCCTTCCAGTTTGGTCAGTGTTGCGTGTGGGAACCGCTTCGTGAACAACGCGCTGTTTTCGTACGGCAACCCCCGGTCTGCTCCGCCCCAGATAATATGCAACGGGCAACGCACATCGCCCCCCTCTGCGACGAGGCGGAAGGCGTCGGGGGAGCGGAGCGGCGCAGAATACGACCAGACCGCCCCCGGCGACTGCATCGAACGCCGCAATGCCGCCTCGGTTGCGGGGTCGCGCACGGCATAGTCGGCATACGCCCCGCCAGAGAGCGAACGATACGGGAGGCGCGTCACAACGCCGTACAGCGTGCGGATCGCAACCGGGTTCGACAATGCCCGCAAAAACCGCCGTTGGATTGCGTTCGATGACTGCGTGTGCATCCCGGCGGGTGCAACGACAATCACGGATGCAACCGCTTCCGGCACGGTCGCCGCCCACTCGATGGCGATCATACCGCCCATCGAATGCCCGACCGCGATGACGCGATCCCACCCGTACTGCCCGCGCATATGTTCCAGTTGCCGAACGTAGAACGACCGTCCGTACGGTACATCGCGGGGCTTGCTCGCCTCGCCGTAACCGATGAGGTCGAGCGCGTACACCGGCACTTCCGGCCCGATGTCACGGATGAATCGCCCCCATTGCTCGACACACGCGCCGTACCCGTGGACGAGCACGAGCGGCGGCACACTGCTCCCCGGCACCGGGCGTTCCCACACGCGGTAGCGCATCCCGTCCCAGTTCAGCCATCGTTCCGTTACTTGCACTGTGGTTGCCATGTCCATTACTCCTTGGTGTAGATGAAAGCGAGAATCAGAGTGTCCAGAGCCAGCCCGCCGCGACGC
The DNA here is from genome assembly GCA_038230615.1 of Thermomicrobiales bacterium. Taxonomy (GTDB): domain Bacteria; phylum Chloroflexota; class Chloroflexia; order Thermomicrobiales; family JALYUS01; genus JBBRMX01. The sequence goes on from JBBRMX010000335.1 coordinate 1,192, forward strand.
AGATCGCGCAACCAATCAGCACGCCCCAGTTGCGCTGCAATGTCTTCACCGTCGCGGTGGGGCGTAGCGCGAACGTGAATGCGTGGGCGAGTGCCGCCCCGATGAGTAACGCTGCTGCGCCGCCGAATAGGGCAGTGCTCACCACGTCCCGTCGCCCGTTCGTCAACACGAATGCCGCGCCGAGTGTGGCGACAAATGACAGATAGCACAGCATTGCTGCCCGCGCCACTCCCATGATCTGTACGATGCCGCGCACGCCCGTTGCTGCGTCATGTTCCGCATCCGGCAGGGCGTTCGCGAGATGCAAGCCCAACCCGATGAGCACGCCGAGCGGATACGTGATCCAGAGGCGTGGCGGCGCATCACGCACGCAGACCCACGCCCAAACGGGCAGGATCGGCAAGCCGAGTACATACGGCAGGAACGATGCCGCCGTCCGTTTCAGCCACAGATCGTATATCAGCCCCGCCGCAGTCATGGCAACGACGAGCAGCAACGAGACCCACCCCATCGCCGCCCCAGTCACGAGGGCGATAAACAGACTGGCGATGCCGAGCATATATGCCCCGCGCACGGTCGCCCGCCCGGAGATCAGCGGTTTGTGTGGCTTCGCGGTGGCGTCAATATCGCGGTCGCGCAGATCGTTGACGACACCGACCGTCGCTTGCGAACCGACAATCGCCGCGACAACGAGCAGCGTGCGCCACCCTGCCCACCCGCGCACCGCCAGCGATGCGAATGCCGCCGCTGCCACGCCGTTCGCCGCCACCGGAAAAGGATGCAACAACCGGAAATACCCGGCGAACGATGCGGGTCGGGAACTGTAAACAGCCTTCTCAGCCAGTGGCACGGCGGTAGTTTCGCTCACGGCTGACCCGTCCTTTCGCATACCGCCATTACACGATGCGGAAATCCTTTGTTCGCAATCCGTTCATACCCATCCTCTGGTATCATACCCGCCAATACCCGTTTGGACGAATACGCACGAAGATGAAAGGGGTCACATCAATGGCAACCGCAGCACCCGCCGCCACTCATACCATCACCGCCGCCGATCTGTACAAACTCCGGTTTGTGGGCGGCGGGCTGTTCTCGCCTGATGCGAAACAGATTCTTTTTACCGTCCGGCACGCAGACGGCGAGACGAACCGCAATCGCGGCGCGATTTGGCTCATTCCTACCGGCGACGGTGACGCCCGCCAGATCACCAGCGGCGAAATGAAGGACAGTCAGCCGCAATGGTCGCCGGACGGCACGAAAATCGCGTTCGTCTCCGACCGTGGCAAGAAAGGGCAGATTTTCGTTCTTGATCTCGTCAACGGGGGCGAGTCGCAGCGCATCACGCAGGACGAAGACCACGGCGCATCCAGCCCAGTTTGGTCGCCGGACGGCACGCAGATCGCCTTCCTCTGCAAAGTGCCGACCTATGATGAAGTGCAGCATGTTGTCGAATACAAAGACGAGACCGACAAACCCCGCGTCATCACCCGCGCCCGCTACAAATTTGACGCCCAAGGCTTTTTCGACCACACACGCAATCAGTTGTTCGTGACAGATGCGGCCGGCGGCACGCCGAAACAACTGACCACGAATCCTACGGGCGTCGCGTCACCCGCATGGTCGCCGGACGGCAAGAAAATCGCATTCGTGGCAAACATGGCGGCGGATGCCGACCGTGGGCGGCAGCAGGACATCTGGACGCTCGATCTCGCGAGCGGTGAGAAGACCTGCGTAACCCCGCACGATGGCGGCTACGATCATCCGGTCTGGTCTCCGGACAGCACGCAGATTGCGTTTACGGGACATCCGTATCCCGCGAAGGGTGGCACGAACAGCCTGCTGTACATCGCCCCCGCAGCGGGTGGCGAGATGCGTCGCGTGACCGATTTTGACCGCTCCATCGGCGCGGGCGTCATGTCGGATACGGCTGCGGATGGGCGCGGCGAAGTGCAGTGGCTCGGTGACACGATTTACTTCCTCGCCGCCATGAACGGTACGGCGCAGGTGTATTCCGTTCCCGCAACCGGGGGCGATGCGATCCAGATCACCTTCGGGACGCACGCCATCGCGGGGTGGGATGTTGCGGCGGACGGCACCGCGCTCGTCTTCACTGCCTCCGCACCGACCAGTCCCGGTGAGTTGTTCGTGCAGCCGCTCGGCAAACCGGGTGATCCGGTCGCA
>JBBRMX010000336.1:0-3335 GCA_038230615.1 Thermomicrobiales bacterium
CAAAATGGGCGGCTGCCTCGGCAGTTTCGATACCGTCATCGCCGTCTCGGATGCGATGCGCGACAGCAGCGCGGTCGTCGTGCTCTACGTCGGATTGGACGGCGGGCAGGACGCGCGGGTGCTGTGGCCGAACAGCATCAGTTTCACGAAGGACAACAAGATCGTCTGCAAGGCATATTGCACGATGCGCCGTCAGTGGAAGACCTTCCGCCTTGACCGGATGCTGACGTGTCACGAGTTGACGACGCCGGATGACAGAGAGACGGCGGCATAAAGAGGGGGCGCTGGGGGCGGAAAGTACCGCCCCCTTCCATTGCACAACGGTTCCATTGCACAGTAGATGTAATGCATATTGCTCTAATTTGCCGACGCGGTAACATGGGTTCGGGAGGGGTGGCAAGTCGCCATTCGCTCAGTTGGTATGGGGAAGGATATAGTCAATGGGGTGGGAAGTGCGGGGCGATGACATCTACGACGGCGAGACAGTCCACGTGAGCAAGGGGGACAACCCGACAGCATGGCCGCTGTTCGTCGCGCTCGCGCAAGCCAGCCGCGAAGACCTGGCACGCGGCGTGGAAATGGGCTTGTGCCGCCAGATGGAGGAAGGGGACTACGAAATCCCGGTCGGTGATTCTGCATTCGACTGGTAGGCGCGTAGAATGAGGGGCGGGCATCGTGTCCGCCCCTCTCGCAAAGTCGGGGGCGGTGCATGAGCGTCAAAAAGAACGTTGGCAAAAAGCGCACGACGTACACGGTCGTCGTTGACCTCGGCCCCGATCCGGTCATGGGGACGCGACGGCAGCGCCAGGAGACGGTGAACACCAAGAAAGAAGCGGACGCCCTCGAGGCGGCATGGCGCACGGAGATCAATCGGGGCGTTGCCGTGGACACGTCGAAAATGACGGTTGCCGAACTCTTTGCACATTGGCTCGAAGTGCTGCGGGGGACAAACCCCAAGGAGCGCACCGTCAGCGAGTACGAGCGCATCATCAACGGCCGTATTGTGCCGGTGCTTGGCGGTGCGCTCATGCAGAAGGTGAACCCCGCGATGATTGATTCCTTCTATGCGGGCTTGCGCGCCGGGGGCGCATCCGATGACGCCGTGCATCGCTGCCACAAGCGGCTACGCCAGGTGTTCACGTACGCGGTGCGCAAGCGGCTGCTCGCAGTAAACCCCATGCTGGCCGTGGATGGGCCAACCGTGCGTTCGGCGCCCCCTACAATCCTCACAGTGCCACAGATGCAGCGATTCATGGCATTCGCAGCGAACGACGGCTACAGCCCTCTGTGGTTGCTCATCTTGCAAACCGGCCTGAGGCGCTGTGAAGCGCTCGGCGTCCGATGGCAGGACATTGATTTGAAGCGGGGCCAATTGCAAGTACGGCAGACAGTTGAGGCATTGAACGGAAAGCCGCACATCTCGACGCCAAAGACCCCGGCAGCACTTCGCACACTTACCCTGTTCCTCGAATCCTCGGCGGCGCTTAAGGTACACAAAGCCGCACAGAATGCCGAGCGTCTAGTCGCGGGCGGCGCATGGCGTGACCTTGACCTGATCTTCACAACCCCGATGGGCGGCCCGCTCGATCCGAATCATGTCCTACGCAATCTCGGCGTGATCCAGCGGAAGGCGAACGCGCCGCACGACGGCACGCCCGTCGCCGCGGAGGAAATGTTGCCGAAGTTCGACATTCACGACTTGCGCCATACCCACGCCACGCACCTGCTTACGGAAGGGTGGCCCGTGCATGTCGTCTCACGCCGCCTCGGGCACGCGAATCCGGCGATCACCATGCAAATCTACGCGCACGCCCTCACAGACACGCACGGCGACGACATGCAGACCCCCGCGTCGTTCGCCTTCAAAGGCACCGCGTGAACAGTGCGTGTGAGGGAAATGTGAGGGTTTTTGCTTTTGGCGGATAGGGCAGCCGCGTCGTGCCGCCGTTTTGCTTGCCGTATAAGAAGAAAGGTGGTACGCGGGGAGGGGCTCGAACCCACGGCCTTCTGCTCCGGAGGCAGACGCTCTATCCACTGAGCTACCCGCGCATTGATGGAATACTATGCGCAATGCGCCCGCTCGTCAAGGAGAGCCGCAGCCAACACGTCACCGCTACTCCGGGAAGATTTCCACCATCGCGCGCGTTTATTCTATTGGGTACTATTGCGAAGGGTAGCAGACCACTACAGACAGGGGGCATGATGGACGCGGAGGCGCGCATGGCGCGCAAGGTCGAGGCGAAGGAGCGTAAGCAGTCCTTGCGCTATCGGCCGAAACAGACGGGTCGTTCGGTCTTCACGATTCAAGAGGTGCAGGCCAAGCGCGCAGAACAGGTGAAGAGCGGGAAGGCTTTGGTGTTGCCTTCCCGCTCTTCACCTGTTCTGCCTGAGTGATGGAAAACATGCATTCGTCGTCAAGCGTCGCAATCTCCGTCGTTCACGAGGTGACATAGACGATGCCGAGGGCGCTGGTGCAGGCGGTAGCGGGCCGGGTGGTCGGGTCGTTGATGAAGTCGCGGGCGATGTTCGCGCCGCACGATCCGCCGTTGCCGATCACGGAGTGGCCGATACCGGGCGTCTCGACATAGAAACTGTTGGCCAGCGCTGCGGCGGTGGATTGGCCGAATTTCGGCGGCGTGACCGGGTCGTTCGCACTCTCCAGCACGAGGGTCGGCATATCGCCGGTGACAGGCTGATGGTCGCGCGGGTCGGGTGGTTTCGTCGGCCACTGCGGGCAGACGGCGAAGTTCGTCAGCACATCAACGCCGAGGCTGTCCCGCACCTCGGGCAAGAGGTTTTGCGCGGCGGCAATCGCCCGGTCGCGGTCGCTGAAGGGTAGGTACTCGTTGCATCGGACGGACAGGCCCATGCCGATGCTGCTGCCGCTGAAATGGTTTTCCTGCGCGAGGGTCTGTAACAGTGTCGTCGAGCCGTTCGTCACCTGCGCGATCAGTGCCGGGATGCGGGCAATGCCCGAGCGGTAATAGAGCAGGTCGTAGATCAGGAAGACGAAGCGTGGCCCGTCAATGACGAGGTCGTAGCTGACGCCGGTGGAGGGTCTTTTCACCGTGACCGTCATCGGTTTGTGGTTCAGTTGGTCGTATGCGCGGCTGAAATCGTCCCGCAGGGTGGGGAATGCGCCGTTGCAGCGCGCGTCCGCCGCGCAGTTCGCGAACAGCAGGTTGATCGCCCGGTCGAGGCTGGCCGGGTACTCTTCGTAGCTGTTGGATTGCGGGGCCGACACCGAGTCGAGGACGGCGCTGCGGACGATGCCGGGGAAGTCGCGCATCACCGTCAGGCCGAGGCGCGTGCCGTACGAGATGCCGAGCAGGTTC
>JBBRMX010000337.1:0-3333 GCA_038230615.1 Thermomicrobiales bacterium
ATCGGCACCATTGAATTCAACTCCGCCTGCTTCTACCGCTACGCCAATGTAGATGTGGAACAATTGCGGGACAACCTCGCGGGCAATGCCGATCTGACGCGGCAGACTACCGAGGCATTTGTGCGAGCATTCGTTACATCGCTCCCGACGGGCAAGCAGAACAGCATGGCGGCGCATAACCCGCCCTCGCTCATCTTCGCGGTAGTGCGTGAAGCGGGCAGTTGGTCATTGGCGAATGCCTTCGTGCAGCCCATTATCCCGAAGCCCGAACGCGATCTGATCGCGGGTTCCATCGCAAAACTGGACGGCTACTGGGGCAATATGACGAAGATGTACGGCACGAAAGGCATCGTAGAAGCCGTTTGTGTTGCGCTCGGCGAATCAGAGCCGCTGTCCGAGAAGATCGGGCGGGTAGAAAACTTCGATGCCTTGGTCGAGCGCGTCCTTGCGGCGGCTGCCCTATGACGACGCTGCTGCTGCGGCTGGCGGGGCCAATGCAATCGTGGGGGACGCAATCGCGCTTCACGCAGCGCGAGACGGGGCTGGAACCAAGCAAAAGCGGCGTAATCGGGCTGCTCGCCGCCGCGCTCGGCATCGGGCGCGATGAGACTGGCATCATCTATGGCGGGACGGAGATCACGCTTGCCATGCTCGCCGCGCTACCGATGGCGGTACGGGTCGAGCGCGAAGGCAGTGTGGAGCGTGATTATCACACCGCAGGGGGTTGGCATCTGCGGGCGGACGAACAGCGGAAGTTCGGCGTCGCGCAGGCGGGCGGCGGTGTCCGCACGGTCGAAAGCGAGCGATTCTATTTGGCAGATGCGGATTTCTTGGTCGGGTTGCAGGGGGAGCGGGGAATACTCGCCCTGCTTCATGCCGCACTCGATGCCCCGCACTGGCAGTTGTCGCTCGGACGGAAGGCGTTCGTCCCTGCATTACCCGTGGCGATCCCCGACGACCCGCGTGCGTACGGCCCCGCCCTGCGCGACGAACCGTTGTGGGACGTGATGTGCAAGGAACGGTGGAGAGTGAAGCGCGAAGGGGAGGAGACACCCGCACACCTTCGACTCGTCCTCGATACGGAACTCGTACCGGAGGATGAAGACAGACGCACAGTAGTGCGAGCGCGGCGGCAGGATGTGCCGGTCTCGTTCGCTATCGCGCAGCGGGAATATGGCGTCCGCATCGCATGTATCACAACCATTACTACGCCGGGTGCGCCCGCGCCGCCTATGGAAGGAGACGACCCCGATGTATCTCTCACTGCTGCGCGGTGACGCACGCGCCCGACCGGTACAACATGCCCTCGGCGATTGCCGCGTGCTGCACCGCGACTTGATGCGCTGTTTCCCGACACTGCCGGACGAAGCACACCCGCGTGCGGCGGTCGGGCTGCTGTACCGGATTGAGCCAACACTGACTGCCACCGTGCGCGTGCTCGCACAATCGCTCACCGAACCGGACTGGTCACGGTTGCCTGAGTGGTGCGACGTGGAGGGGGTCAAACCGCTCGATACATTCTATGGGCAGATAGTAACGGGGCAGACGCTTACCTTACGGTTGCGGGCAAATGCGACGAAATGCGCCGCAGACCGCCCGGAAGGTGGCGGGCATCTCATCAATGTCCGGCGGGCTGCTCTCTCAAAGCCGGACGAGCAGACCGCGTGGCTCGAACGGGCGGCGGCACGGGGCGGGTTCGCGCTCGGCACGGTCCGCGTCGCACAGCGCGATGCGGACGGGATGATCCGGGGCATGGTGGCGGTGCCGGACATCCGCATCGCGCCGGAGGCAGATGTCTACGGCGGGCGGGGCGAAAAAGGGTTGACATTCGGCTCTGCCCTCTTTGAGGGGCGGCTGACCGTGACCGATGCCGCCCGGTTTCGCCAGACGCTGCTCGGCGGCGTCGGGCGGGGCAAAGCATTCGGGTTCGGGCTGCTCTCCGTCGCACCCGCTCGCTGACACATCACACTTTTTTGTACGCGCTTTACGAATCGAGGAGACCGATTATGGACTTGCATCTGCTACCCAAAGTGCGCGACGGGCTGAGTTATCTGTATGTCGAACATTGTGTCGTCGAGCAGGACGCGAGAGCCATCGCGCTGCTCGATGCGGCGGGGAAAACGGCAGTGCCGTGCGCCGCGCTGTCGTTGTTGATGCTGGGGCCGGGAACGAAGATTACGCACGCGGCGGTGCATACGCTGGCGGAAAATGGTTGTCTCGTGGCGTGGTGCGGGGAACAGGGCGTGCGAATGTACGCCTTCGGGACGGGCGAGACACGCTCCGCTGCGAACCTCTTGCGGCAATCATGGTTAGTTGCGGACCCGGCACGGCGGCTCGTGATCGTGCGGCGCATGTACGAATACCGGTTCCCACAGCCGCTCGGTGCCGGGTTGACCTTACAGCAAATCAGGGGTAAGGAGGGTATCCGGGTGCGGGAAACGTACGCCCGAATGAGCCGCGAAACGGGCGTGCCGTGGCAGGGGAGATCGTACCGTCTATCGAACTGGGCGAGCGCGGACCCGGTCAACCGGGCATTATCGTGCGCGAACAGTTGCATCTACGGGCTATGCCACGCGGCGATTGTCTCAGCGGGGTACTCGCCCGCACTCGGCTTCATTCATACGGGAAAAATGTTGTCGTTCGTGTACGACATTGCCGACCTGTACAAAGCAGAGATGACGATTCCGGTTGCCTTTCGCATCGCCGCAGAAGGGACGGAGAATCTCGAAAAACGGACGCGCCACGCCTGCCGAGATGCATTCCACGCAGGGAAATTGCTCGGACGGGTAGTCGCGGATATTGACCGACTGCTGCGGGTTGACGGAGAGATCGCGCCGGTTGCCGCACCAGATTTCGATGCGGAAGCCGCGACACCGGGCGGATTGTGGGACCCGGAACGGGGCGCGGTAGAAGGTGGCGTCAACCACGCAGACGAAGGAGACGAGGCATGACGGTGATTGTGCTGGAGCGCGTCTCGGCAAGTCTGCGCGGCGAACTCACACGCTGGATGCTGGAACCGAAACCGAATGTCTTCGTCGGCAAAGTGAATGCGATGGTGCGTGACCGGCTGTGGGAAAAGGTGTGTGCGGGGATGAAAACGGGCGCAGGGATGCTGCTGTGTGTCGCAGACAACGAACAGGGGTTCGCCATCCGCACATGGGGACAAACCGCACGGCTTGTTGTAGACTTCGAGGGCTTAACGCTGATCCGAATCCCGGAATAGCAGCATTTTTTCCAGTATGGTCCCCGCGCAGGCGGGGGTGAACCGTTGTGCTCGCTCGCTGGCAGGGGTCGTCAGGAATGGTCCCCGCGCAGGCGGGGGTGAACCGACGC
>JBBRMX010000338.1:0-3301 GCA_038230615.1 Thermomicrobiales bacterium
AGAACGCGAGTTCGTCGAGGCAGCGCGAACACTCGGCGCACCAGAAAGCCGCATCGCTTTCCGGCACATCCTGCCGAACATTCTCAATCCGCTCATCGTGCAGGCGTCGCTCAGCATCGCCTTCGCCATCCTCGCGGAAGCGAGCCTCAGTTTCTTAGGCTTGGGCGCACAGCCACCCGCGCCAACGTGGGGTTCGGACATCAATCATGCCCGTGCCTATCTCTCGAATGGCTTCTGGTGGATGAGCGTTGGCCCCGGCGTGGCAATCCTGCTCACCGTCTTCTCGTTCAATCTCTTGGGCGACAGCATCCGTGACCTGCTCGACCCCCGCCTACGAGATCGCTAATACACCCTCCTCACATCACGCGGGGCGCGGCGTCGCAGCGATGAAGTCGTCGAGCAACCCCGCGAGGGTGACGGCTGCACGGTCGAGGATCGCATTCCCGATCTCCGCAGTGGCGGGGCGCGTGTCGCCACCCGCGCCGTTTGCCGTCAGTTCGTCGTAGTAGACGCCCGCAACGCCACCATAGGGACGCAACCGCTCGCTGAGTGCCGCCGCGCCCATCGCCGCGCCGGGAGCGGTGAAAGCGGCGGGTTTGGCATAGGTGAGGTCTTCCGCCATCACCACCGATGCCTCATCGCCGCCGCCATGCCCCATCGCCCCGGCAGGGAGTAGTTCGCGGGCGTGCTCAGCGATGAACCCGTATCCGTACAACCCGATCACTCGAATACCGGCAATCTCCTGTCGGGCAGCGTCTACCGCCGTACCGATTGCCGCCGTATTGCCGCCATGCCCGTTCACAATCGCCACACGCGGGAAGCCATGCTGTGCCAGCGACCGCACGATCTCCAGCAAAATCGTCGTCAATGTCCCCGGCGTGAGGGTAATCGTGCCGGGGAAGTGGAGATGTTGCCACGACACCCCGTACGGGATGGCGGGCGCGACCGCCGCCCGCGCCCCCATCACCGCCGCCGCCCGCCGACACAACCCGAACGCGGAGATCGTGTCCGTCGAAACCGCGATCCCCGGTCCGTGCTGTTCGTGCGCTCCCACGGGCAGCAGCACGACTTCGTTCGTTCGCAACACGTCACGGGTCTCCGGCGATGACAATTGCGCGAGCAGAATCGGTTCCGGCATACGTCACATTCCTTTCTTAGATACGCCATGGGTCTTTCTCATCCTATGATGCGATACTCCGCCATAGATGGAAAGATGGCAACGACCAGAAAGGGGCGACACATGGCAACGCAACACACAGACGACCTGCGCGGGCAACCGATCACGATCATCGGCGCGGGGGCAATCGGCGGCACCGTAGGGGCATATCTTTCGGCGGCGGGCTACGATGTCACACTCGTAGATATCGTGCCGGAACACATCGCAGCCATCAACGAACATGGCATTCGCATCACCGGCGTACGCGGAGACCATACCTTTCACCCGAAAGCAATGCTCCGTAGCGACCTACGCGGTCCACTCGGTACGACCATCCTCGCAGTGAAAGGTCATTACACGAAAGACGCCGCCTGCGACGTGGCACCGCTTCTCGCGCCGGACGGTTACATCCTCAGCCTGCAAAACGGGATGAACGAGCCGATCATCGCCCACTATGTCGGGGAAGAACGCACAGTCGGGGCGTTCGTCCATTTCGGCGCGGACTATCTCGCACCGGGCCACATCCAACTTGGCACCGAGCAAACGATTTTCATCGGCGAATTGAGCGGGCGCGTCACGCCACGTGCGGAGGCACTGCGCGACCTCCTCGCACACGTTATGCCCGCCGAGGTGACGACAAATCTCTGGGGCTTCCTCTGGGGCAAACTCGTGTACGGTGCGCTCGCCTTCGCCGTCTCAGTCGTAGACGCGACCGTCCCGGAAGTGCTGGCGAACGAAACGGGGCGGCGCGTCGCACTCGCAGCGTGCTTCGAGGCATACGCCGTCGCGAAATCGCAGACGGACACGCTCGAACGCATCGGCGAGTTCGACCCAAACGCCTTCGCCCCCGGTTCCGACGCCGCAACACGCGGCAACGCAGCGATTCAAGCACTCTCCGACGGTATGGCGGGCAGTGTGAAGCAGCACATGGGCATCTGGCGCGACCTCGCCGTTCGCAAGCGCAAAACCGAGATAGACATGCAGGTGAGCGTACTCGTTGCGACGGGAGAGCGGGCAGGCATCCCTACCCCCATCAATGCTGCCGTGCGCGATATAACCCACGCAATCGAGGCAGGCGGACGTGGCATGGGCTGGGACAATCTCGATGAGATCGCCCGCCGAGGCGGTCTATGACCGCAGAAATAGAGGCGATCAGCGGAGATTGAGCCGCTCCAGCACATCGCGGTTCCAGACGGCACGGGGACGCAAGCCCGAAAGCACCGCAACGATCTCCTGCGCGGGGCGGCGGCGGCGTTCCCCATTTGCCCACGTGCTGACCGATGCGACGTGCGGCGAGAGCACGACATTGTGCATACCACAGAGCGGGCTATCCGGCGGGAGCGGCTCCTCCTCCATCACATCCAGCCCCGCCCCGGCGAGTGCGCCCGCTTGCAATGCGGCGATGAGGGCGGCTTCGTCCACGACGGGGCCGCGTGCGGTGTTAATGAGGATTGCGTTGCGCTTCATCAGACGCAGTTCGGCTGCTCCGAGCAGGTGATGCGTCGAGGGCATCAGCGGCACATGCACCGAGACAAAATCGCTGTCCTGCAAAATCTGCGCGAGCGAGACGCTTCGCACGCCCGCCGCATCGAAGACTGCTTGCGGCAGGAAGGGGTCATAGGCGATCACGCGCAGATCGAAGCCCGAAGCCCGCCGCGCTACCGCCCGCGCGATATTGCCGAACCCGATCAGACCGACCGTTTCGCCCGTCAGCCGGTGTACATCGCCGGTTTCGCGGGGGGCGCGTGCGTGCCAGTCGCCGCCACGCACGAAATGATCGAGCGGCACGATGAGCCGGACACACGCCAAAAGCAATGCCATTGTCTGGTTGGCGACTTCGTCTACGAAGACATCCGGGACATTGCAGAGCACGATGCCCTTTTCGGTGGCGATGTCCACCCCCTCCACGGTATTCATGCCGATGGCACTCTGCGCGATTACCTTGCAGCGGTCGAGCGATCCCATCACGCGGCGGCTGATCGCGCCGGTGTAATAGAGGGCGTCCGCGTCGTGCGTGGCGGCGATCATCTCATCGTCGTCTTTCGGCGTCGCCAGCACGACCTCGCATCCCGCCCGCTCCAGAATCTCCCGTTCGCCTGCTTCCCCGAACCCACCCCACGGCTGCACGACCACTACCTTGAACAT
>JBBRMX010000339.1:0-3297 GCA_038230615.1 Thermomicrobiales bacterium
CACATGGATGATGCCGCCGCCGATGCCGAGGATGCTCGACAGAAAACCGACGACGACAGAGAGCAAAATACCACCGCGCATATTGAATGCATAATCGAATGTCTCGCCGCTGCGGTCTACAATGTGCCGCTCCACCCATCCGGCGGGCAATACGCCGTCAATGTGGGCGGATTTTTTCGTCTTGGGGTCGGGGCGCACATTGAGGAAGATCGCAATGCCGATCATGAAGCAGCCAAACAGCACATAGAAGAAGCGGTTGGCGAAATACTGCGTGACGAACGACCCGATGAGTGCGCCGGGGATCGTTGCAATGCCGAAGATCACCCCGGTGCGGAGGTCTACCCGCCGCTGGCGCAGATACGAGATTGAACCGGAGAGGGCATTGAAGAAGACGACCGCGAGCGAGGTCGCCGTTGCCTGTTCAGGGCGGATGCCGGGGATAAACAGGAGAAAGATCGGGACCATGAGAAAGCCGCCGCCCGCCCCAACGAGCGTGCCATACGTCCCAACGACTACCCCGACGACCGCCCAGATGAGTACCTGCACCAGATCGTTGATCGCGCTACCCTCCCCTTCGCTGCTGCACACTGTAGTGCGAGTGTAGCAGGATGACGGGCGGGTTCGCTAGAGCACTCTACCTGTCGCCTACCCGTGGATGTCCTTCACGGCGTCCTCTATGGCGTCATCGTATGTATCGGGCGGTACTGTGGGCGTGCCATCGTTACCACCGGGAAACGGGACATGTTCCGCGCCGGTCGTGCTGTCGCCCCCTTCTGCGGGCGCGTCATTCTTGGTGCCGGGTTGCGAGACTTGCCCCGCCGGGTACGCGGTGCGTGGGGTATTGTGTACGCCGGTGCGTTTGCCCTCGGCGGGGTCTTGGGTGTTCGTGCCGGGGCGTTCGTCGTGCGGGTCGGGTTGGTTCATCGGGCAGTTCTCCTCTCATCCATCGGTGGCATTGCGCCAAGAGAGAAGATGCACGCGGCGTGCCACGGCGCACCCGGTACTGCGCGGCAATGGGCGGCGAAGAAACGCCCGTTTACGATCTGTTCACATCGGGGCGGGATGTGTCGGCGATACTGGCATGCGTTGTGCCGCCATACGGAAAGAGAGAGTCAATGCGCGTCCCGAACACTGCCGCCGTCGCCCCCGCGCCTATCGAACGCCCACCCCACGCACTTGCAGAAGTTGCGCGGCTGATGTTCCGGCTCGGATGGACGGCGTTCGGCGGGCCAGCAGCGCACCTTGCGATGCTGCGCGAAGAAGTGGTGACGCGCCGCGCATGGGTAACGGACGCCGACTATCTCGACATGATCGGCGCGGCGAATCTCATCCCCGGACCGAACAGCACCGAGGTAGTGATGCACACGGGATATCGCCGTGCGGGATGGCCGGGGTTGTTCGTCGGCGGCACGCTCTTTATTCTGCCCGCCGCAACACTCGTGCTGGCGTGCGCGTGGCTGTATGAGCAGTTCGGCACGACAGTCGGCGGAGGCTGGATACTGTACGGGATCAAACCCGTCATTATTGCCGTGATCGCGCAGGCGATCTGGGGGCTGGCAAAGACCGCAGTGAAGAATGTCTTTCTCGGTGCGGTCGGGGCGGCGGTGCTGGCACTGTATCTGCTCGGCGTGAACGAAATCCTGCTGCTGTTCGGCGGGGCAATCTTCGTCGCGCTTGCCGTCAATGCGCGGCGCATCCGGGCGGCGGGCGGTACGGCGCGGGCGGTTGTGCCGTTGCCGCTCCTGTTCGTGGCAGTCGCGGGGGGGCTAGGGGCAGAGCGTGCACTGCAGATTTTCCTCTCGTTCCTCAAGATTGGGGCGGTGCTGTACGGCTCCGGGTATGTGCTACTGGCATTTTTGCGGGCGGAGTTCGTCGAGCGGCTCGGCTGGGTAACGAACCCGCAATTGCTCGATGCCGTCGCGGTGGGGCAGTTTACCCCCGGCCCCGTCTTCACGACGGCGACATTCATCGGGTATCTCGTGGGGGGGTGGGGCGGGGCTGCCCTCGCGACGGTGGGGATTTTCCTGCCCGCGTTCGTGTTCGTCGCGCTCTCGGTGCCGCTGCTCCCGAAACTCCGAAAGTCGCCGTGGACGGCTGCCCTGCTCGACGGCGTGAATGTCGCCGCGCTCGGTCTGATGGCAGCGGTGCTGCTCGACATCGCCCGTGCCGCGTTGGTGGATTGGGTGACGGTTGGGCTGGCGATAGGTGCGGCGGTGTTGTTGATCCGCTTTCGGGTCAATTCGGTGTGGCTGATTCTCGGCGGGGCGGCGATTGGGGCGGCATACCGGGCAGTCGCCGGATAGCGAGCGGGCAGGGTAGCGGACGGCAGTGGGCGGTCAGAGACCGATGTGCGGCAAGAAACGCTGCGTGTTTCGTCATAAGAACGCCCGGTGCCATTACGCGCTAGGTTCCACCGATGCGGTATGCTGTAAGTGTCACGATCAAGTTTCATCTTTTTACGGAAGGAACACCGACATGCAGACCGAACACATCACCTTTGCGGCGAACGGCGACACAGCGTCAGGGTACATGGCGAAACCGGACGGCGCGGGGCCATTCCCGGCGGTCGTCGTCATTCAGGAATGGTGGGGGCTGGACGCGCATATTGAGTCGCTCGTCGAGCGGTTCGCGGGGGAAGGGTTCGTCGCCCTCGCGCCCGATCTCTATCATGGGCAGGTCGCGCAGGAACCGGACGACGCCCGCAAGCTGGTGATGCAACTCAATATGCCCCTTGCATTGACCGAGATTCAGGGCGCGATGGTCTATCTTACCGATCTGCCGGAGGTGGAGCCGAAATCGGTCGGAGTGATCGGGTTTTGCATGGGCGGGCGGCTCGCGCTGGCAACCGCATCGCAGGGGTCGGAACGCCTCGGTGCGGTGGCTGCCTTTTACGGCGGCGGCGTGCAGCCCACTGAAGAGTTCGTCAAAGGCATCAGCGTGCCGGTGCTGGCAGTGTATGGTGCAGACGACGCCGGCATCCCGGCGGAGCAACGCAACGCCTTGCAGGACGAGATGCAGCGGCAGAACAAAGACTTCGATATGGTCGTGTATCCCGATGCGGGACACGCCTTCCTGAACGAGATGCGCCCCGCGTATAACGAAAACGCCGCCACCGATGCGTGGGCGCGGGCAGTACAGTGGTTTTCGCAGCATATCGGCAGATAGAAGAAAAAAGAACGAGAAACCAGAGAAGCGGCGGCCCCCCGGGGGGTGCCCCCCCGACCGGGTGGGGTCCGGGGTGGGGGCGGGGGGGGGGGGGGGGGGTGCGACCGGGGCGGGGGGTTACGCGCCCTATGC
>JBBRMX010000340.1:0-3284 GCA_038230615.1 Thermomicrobiales bacterium
AATGCGACCTCGGTCACACGCAGCACCTCCGCTACCCCTTCCGGCACAACATCCTGCGTTTCGACCGCCCCGACGAAGACGGGCGCGGTGTTGCGCGTCCGGTTTTCTGGCTCTACCCGTATCACGCGCATCGCAATCCTCCCGATTCATCGAACGAACGTAGCCACCAAAACGCTCCATGGTGCACTATCCGCGCCCCGTTTCCTGCCCGGTATCGCTGCCCCACCCATACGTAGACGGGGCGGCGAGATTTGACCCATCTATGCCCCTTCCGCCGCCGACCCCGGCACATCTACCCAGCGGCGTTCGTCGGCACTTTGCAGCACCGCATCCATCACTGCTTGTGCGCGAGAGCCGTCGCGGAAGTCTGGCGAGGCGGGCCGCCCCTCGGTGATTGCTTGCACGAACTCGAACGACTGGTCGTAGCGGAAGTTTTGCAGCGGGTCGCCCGAATGCGGGTCACGCGGGGAGCCGGGGACTTTCAAAAACTCCTCCGGCACGTCCACCGTCTCCATCTCTGTGCCCGGTTTGCCAGTCATCAGTTTGTGCGGCATATTGAGGAAGTAGACGAGCGTGCCGTCTTCGCCGTTCAGTTCGCAGTAATCCTGGCTATGCAGATAAAACCCGCGCCCCGCCGCCATCTTGGTGCTCTCGAAATTGCCCGTGGTGCCGTTGACGAAATCGCCCAAGAAGGCAACCCAATCGTCCACATCAGACGCCAGCATCGAGCCGTCCGGGTTGCGCCGCTCGGTGAGGTACTGCCGTGTCTCCGCGACGACGCGGGCGAGCGGACCGACGAGATAATGCGCGTAATCAATGCGGTGCGAGAGCATATCGCCCAGCTCTCCCGACCCCGCGAGGGCTTTTACCTGCCGCCAGCCAACGGCACGGTCGCCCCAGTCTTGCAGGCGATTGACGCGGAAATGGTACGGCGTGCCGACGTATCCCTCGGTCACGAGGTGGTGCATGTAGCGCATCGCGGGGACGAAACGGTACGTGAACGCGGTCATACTCACGACATTCGCCGCCTGCACTGCCGCCACCATCTGTTCGGTCTCGCCGTAATTCAACCCAATCGGCTTCTCGCTCATGACATGCTTGCCCGCCTGCGCCGCCGCCACCGCGATAGGCATATGGAGGTTGTTTGGCGTGGCGATCACTACCGCGTCAATATCGCCCTCTGCAAGCACCTGCTGATAGTCGGTGTATGTTCGTGTCACGCCCGATGCCGACACCGCCCGCGCCAATACCTGCGGGTTCGTGTCGCAGAGCGCGACGACCTCGCCTGCGGGATGCATGGTGATCCCCGGCAGATGATTTTGCAGCGCGACCCCACCCGTCCCGATCAATGCCACACGCACCATCGTTGTTTGTCCCTCCACGTCATGCGGACACCCATTTTCTGTTCGGCGAGTGTACCACGGCGGGAACCCCGGTTTGCAGATCGCAGCCTGCAGCCCGCAGGCATCCGTCCTGTATACTCCGTGCATGGCACGTAATCCACGGGCATTGCTCCGTTCACTGATAGACCCGCAACTGTTTCGCCGGTTCCGCCTCGCAGCGGGGGTGTTGCTTTCCGTGCTCGTGTTCGGGACGGCGGGGTATATGGTCATCGAGCGGTGGTCGTTCCTCGATGCCCTCTATATGACCGTCATCACCGTGGCGACCGTCGGCTACGGTGAGGTGCATCCGCTCGGCCCCGGCGGGCGGGTCCTCACGATTGCCCTCATCTTTGTCGGGGTGGGTGCGGTCGGGTACGGCGCGAGCACGCTGATCGAACTCGTCATCGAGCATCGGTTTTTCGACGACATCATCAAGGGGCGCGTCATGGCAAACGAGATCGAGCAACTGCGTGACCATTTCATCGTCTGTGGCTTCGGGCGCGTCGGGGAGGAAGTTGCGGCGACCCTCACACAGAGCGAGAAGCAGTTTGTCGTGATCGAGCAGGATACGGAGATTGCGGCGCAGTGCCGTGAAGCGGGGTATCGGGTGGTGCTTGGCGACGCCACGCACGATGCCACGTTGCTCCATGCGGGGCTAGACCGGGCGAAGGGAGTCGTTGCCGCGCTCGGCGGCGACGCTGCCAATCTGTTCGTCACGCTTTCGTGCCGCGACCTCAACGACGCGCTCTATATCGTCTCCCGCGTCAGCGACGGTACGGCGGAGGCGAAGTTTCGCCGCGCCGGTGCGGATCGCACGCTCAGTGCTGCGAGCATCGTCGGGCGGCGACTGGCGAGTATGGTGAGTGAGCCGAATGTGGTGGATGTTGTGGACATGATCGTCGCGCCCGACTTCGCGCATATGGGCATGGAGGAAGTTAAGATCACCGAAAATAGCCCGCTCGCGGGGCGCACGGTGGGCGACCGCGTGATTCGCACCGAGACGGGCGCACAGGTGATCGCGATCAATCAGGGGGAAGGGCTGGTCGCAAACCCGTCACCGGACATCGCCATTGCGCCCGGCGACATCGTGGTCGCGTTCGGCACACGCGATCATCTTGCCCGCTTCCTCGCACTCGCCGATGGCAGTGATGCCGCAGGTAATGGAGCGGCATCGTAGGAGTCAGATGCGCTGCCTCGCCCGCGTCTACCAGATCGTCCACTGCCCGCACCGCCGATTCTGCCACGCACATTTCCTTCCCGGATTGGCTTGCCCGATGGAGCGGAACATGTTCAAATACATCTCCATCATGCCATATCCGCGCCGGAAGGGAAGAACACCCGTGACTGTCATCGCCCGACTTGCCCCCGATGCTGCCCGCGCCCTCGTGCCGTCCCTCGCCGCGTTGTTGCAGGAAGCGGTAGCGGGTGGGGCGTCGGTCGGGTTTTTGCCACCGCTCACAGATGCCGATGCCACCGCATATTGGGAAGGCGTCGTCGCAGGAGTGGCGGCGAGCGAGCGGGTACTTCTCGTCGCATATGACGGCGACAACGACACGCTGGCGGGAACGGTGCAACTGGAACTTGCGATGCGGGCAAACGGCAGCCACCGCGCCGAGGTGCAGCGGCTCCTCGTCGCGGTGGCTGCACGGCGCGGCGGGGTCGGCACCGCCCTGATGCACGCCGCAGAGGACGCTGCCCGCGACCACGGGCGCACACTGCTCGTCCTCGACACCCGCACGGGCGACGCCGCCGAATCCCTCTACACGAAACTCGGCTATACCCGCGTCGGTGTCATTCCCCGCTATGCCCGGAGTGCGGCGGGAACACTCGATGCCACCGTCTATTTCTACAAAGAGATTTGACGCAGACCGAATCCGACCTTCGGCGTTCATCGAATCTCCC
>JBBRMX010000341.1:0-3275 GCA_038230615.1 Thermomicrobiales bacterium
CGGCTGGCGCGGGCGATGCTGGCGCGAGGGGGGGGCGGGCAAATCTTTCTGCTCTCCGACGGACAGGAGAACAGCGGCGATGCCCGCGCCGAGAGCGAGACCGCCGCCACCGAGGGTATCCGCATCTCGACGATCAAGGCGGACGATCTCGCCTTCCCACCCGATGTGCGCGTGGCGATGCTCGATGTGCCGGACACCCTCTGGGGCGGCGACGCGCTGCCTGTGCGAATCGCCGTGACGGGCAGTGCCGCGTGGAAAGGCACCGTGCGCGTGCGCGTGGACGGCGACAATGTCCTCGAAGCACCGATAGACGCCCCGGACGGCAATGGCAGCGCGACGACGACGCTAGCAAATCTCCCTCCCGGCACGCATGTCGTAACGGCATCGGTGCAGGTAACACAGGGCGAAAACCGCATCCCCGAAAATGACGCCCTGAGTGTCGTCACGACGGTGCGCGGCAAGCCGAATGTGCTCGTTATCGAAGGGGTAAAAGGTGAGGCAGCGGCGATTACGCAGACACTCATGAGCCAAGGCGTCAATGTCACGATCAAGGCACCGAAAGATATTCAGGCGCGGCTCTCGTCGCTCGGCGATACCGATGCGATTGTGCTCGTAGATGTGAGCGCGAAAGACCTCTCGCTCGACCAGATGACGACGATTCAGCAGTCTGTGCGGGCAAACGGGCGCGGGCTGATTGTCATCGGTGGCAGCAATGCGTACGGCGGTGGCGGGTACTTCGATACGCCGCTAGAGCAAGCACTGCCAGTCAAGATCAGTTACGCCCCCGGCAATCAGCGCGATCAAGTCGCCCTCGGCATCGTGATTGACCATTCCGGCAGCATGGATTTCGGCGAGGGGAGCCGGGACACAAAAATGGTGCTCGCTAAGCAGGGCGCGAGCATTGCGATCGACAACCTCAAGACGGGCGATGAGACCGCTGTCGTTATCTTCAATGACGGCGCGGACACCATCGTGCCACTCCAGCCGTTGCAGGACGACCGTTCACAGATTAAAAAAGCAGTCGGTGGCGTACGGGCGGAGGGCGGCACGGACATCTTCGCGGGGATGGCGCGGATGCTCGACCTGATGCGCGGCAGTACCGCCAATGTCAAGCATATCGTGCTGCTCACCGACGGCGAGTCGCAGGGGCGCAGCGATTATCGCGTGTTGATTGACCAGATGCGAAACCTCGGCATCACCTTCAGCACCGTTGCTATCGGCAGCGACGCCGACCAGAAATTGCTCAAGCAACTGGCAGACCTCGGCGGCGGGCAGTACTACTTCGCCAACTCCGCCAATCAGGTGCCGAGCATCCTGCTCAATGAATCGCAATCTGCGGGCAAGCAGCCGACGCGCACCGGCAATTTCCGCGCTGCGGTCGTCAAGCCAAGCCCGATCATCGGTGATATTCGCCCCGACGAACTGCCGAGCCTCGACGGGTATCAGGTAACGGAGCCAAAACCGAACGCAGACGTTATTCTCGAATCCGGGCAGCGCGATCCGGTATTAGCTCAGTGGCAGTATGGGCTTGGTCGCGTTGTCGCGTGGACACCGGATACCGGCACTGCCTTCGCCAAAAAGTGGCCCGCGTGGGAGAAGTACGGGCAATTCTGGCATCAGGCATTGCTCTGGGCGTTGCCTGATCCCAGCATTGCCGCGCTGACAATGGATGTGCGTTCCCTCGGTGACGATGTGACTATCGGCGTAGATGCCACGGATGTAGACGGGCGATACGTCAACGGCACGCCCGTGAGCGGTACGCTCGTGACACCGGACGGCAAAGCGTTCAATCTCCGCTTGCCGCAGGTCGGGCCGGGGCGGTACGAAGTACATGTGCAGGCGGCATCTCCCGGTGCCTACCGCCTCACGCTCAATCAGCAGCGCGCGGGCGGGGTGGCAGTCTCGCGAGACGGCGGGTTCGCCGTGCCGTATTCGCCGGAGTACATCCCGGCGGCGGGTGGCGCGGCGTTGCTGGGCGACATCGCCACCCTGACGGGCGGCTCCGCCATCACGAATATTGGCGCGATCAGCGACAGCGGCGGCACACAGGCAACCGTGACCCGCTACCGCGAATACTGGCCGTGGTTCGCGGCGGCGGCGTTGGTGCTGTTCTTGGCAGATTTGGGGCTGCGGCTCTCGCTCGCCCCCGGCGCGGGAACATTTCGGCAACGCATCACGGACACCTTCCGGCGCGGCAATCGGAGCAAACTGAAAGCCCCGCGCCGCCCGGTTGCCCGCAAACCACCACCGAGCCTTCGCTAATTACGCAAAAGCCCCGCTCGCACCGAATGGCGGGGCTTTTGTTTGCTCATCCGGGCAACGGGCGGGATAATCGTGCCATCGAATCGGTGCGATACAGGAGGGGAACGATAATGAGCCGACCGATTACGCTCTTCACGGGGCAATGGGCAGACTTGCCCCTCGAAACACTGGCAGAAAAAGTCGCGGGGTGGGGTTTCGATGGGCTGGAACTGGCGTGCTGGGGAGACCATTTCGATGTGCAGCGTGCGCTCGATGAGCCAGACTATGTGCAATCCCGCCACGATATTTTGGATAAATACGGGCTGAAGTGCTGGGCGATCTCGACGCATCTTGTCGGGCAGGCGACCTGCGACCCGATAGACGACCGGCATCGGGCAATTCTACCGCCCGCGATCTGGGGCGACGGCGATCCCGAAGGTGTCCGGCAACGGGCGGCGCAGAGCGTGGCAGACACGGCACGGGCGGCAGCGAAGTTCGGCGTTGGGATCGTCAACGGCTTCACTGGCTCCCCGATCTGGCACCTGTTGTATTCCTTCCCACCGAACGACCCCGCGACCATCGAGCGCGGCTACGAGCAATTCGCGGCGCGGTGGAACCCGATCCTCGATGTATTCAAGGAAAACGGCATCCGTTTTGGTCTGGAAGTCCACCCGACCGAGATCGCATACGACTTCGTGACGACACGCAAAGCCCTCGCCGCCCTCGGTAATCGCCCGGAGTTCGGCATCAATTTTGATCCGAGCCATCTCGCGCACCAGTTTCTCGATTCCGCGCAGTACATCGCGGAGTTCGCAGAGCGCATCTACCATGTCCATGTGAAAGATTCCAAACGCACCCTAAACGGGCGCACAAGCATCCTCGGCTCGCACCTGAACTTCGGCGACGCGCAACGCGGGTGGGATTTCGTCTCGCCCGGTCACGGCGATGTGGATTTCGAGGCGATGTTCCGCGCCCTCAATCGCATCGGCTACGATGGCCCGCTCTCTATCGAGTGGGAAGATAGCGGCATGGAC
>JBBRMX010000342.1:0-3251 GCA_038230615.1 Thermomicrobiales bacterium
GGATTGACGGCGGGCTTTGGCGCGGTGACGGGCGATGCGGTATTGCCGCTTATTGGTGCGGCGGAGATTAGCCGCGATGCGCTAGCGGCGTTGCTGGCGTTCATAGGGCAGGGTGACATCGTTGCGGGCTACCGGCGCGTCGTTCCGCACGATGAACGATTGGCGGGGGTACTGCTCTGGTGGTTCCTTGGTGCTGCGCTGCGCGATCCGTTTGCAGCATTGCAGATTTTCCGCGCCGACATGGTGCGGGGGTTGCGCTTCGAAACAAGTGGCCCGCTGCTTCGCGCCGAGTTACTCGCAAAATCACTGCGTGCCGGTGCAGTGTGCGTGGAAGTCGAGATGCCGGACGGCATAACCGCATCGCAGCCGTCGTGGAACATCGCGCTGGCCTTGCTTGCGGTGCAGATGCGGCGGTATCGGTCTCCGTGGACGGTGCGCCCCGCACCATCGCATATGCGATCTCCTGCCGAATATGCTGTCGGTGGTATCGGTGCGGTGTTCGCGTTCTTTCAAGGTCGCAGGCTTTGGCATTGTTTGCATGAATACAGAGGTTCGCACGGGCATGGATCAGGATCAGAATCACACTAGACCACAATACCGTATTTGTGTCGTCAATGGCGTCTTCGTCTCGGATGGCGTGGGGGAAGACGGGTACGTGCGCCCGCCGCGCCTTTTCGCCGCGCTAGCGGACAGCCTCCATACCGAAACGGGGCTGAAAGCGTGGGCGGTATGGCCCTATCGTTCCCGCCGCGTCTTCGGACCGGGGCAATTCACGGTCCTCACGCGCCGCTCGATTCGCGCCTATGCCCGCTTTCTCACGGACCGCATTCGCGTTGCCCTCGCTGCCGACCCGCTTGCGGAGGGGGAAACGTTAGCATTTGTGGTCTACAGTGGTGGCGTGCCAATTGTGCAACACGCCGCGACGATGCTGCGCCCGGAGTTCCCTGTCGGAGCATTTGTCTTTTTCGGCCCCGCTCTGCTACCCAAAAAAGCCCCGGATGGTTGGCTCGGCGATGCGACCTGCGGCGCAGTCATCGGAGAGTACGACTGGGTACAGGGAGTGTACCCACGCATTCCGCGCCCGTGGCATCGCCGGGTGAACCCGCGTACGGTCGCCCGTTTGCGTGCGACACTGCCACCGAATGCCCGCTACCGCGAACTCGATTGCGACCACTGGCCGGGCTACTTCACGCGCGAGACATGGCCTCATCTGGTACGAGCGATCAGCGAATTGCTGATGCCATATTCATCAGTTGTGCAAGATCGTAATGAAACGGCAGATGCGGAGCGCGAAATCTCGGCAAGCCGTGCCTGAATCGTTAACACCAGAGACGCAAAGAGACCCCCAAAAGAGTGTTTTGGGGGTCTCTTTGCGTCCTTCGCTGTTGCGGTTCAAAAGAGCGTCACGCCTCGAAACTGATCGGGCGGGAGACAATCTCGGCTTCGTAGCCGTCGGGGGTAGCGAGGAATGCGAGGGGGTTGCCGTTTAGTTCCGCGATACGGGTGACCGTTGCTTTGTCGTGCAACTCTGCCTCCCGCGCTTTCCAGTCTGGCCAGATGAACGCATAGTGGATGAAGCCGACTGCCGCCGGTTGACCTGCACGCGGCTCAAACAGTTCGACACGGCACTGTCCCGCACCGCGCCAGACAACCGCAACATGACGGTCGCCCCGGTCGTATATGCCGACTTTCTCGCCCGCCACGCGGTATCGCTCGATGAGATGCTCGAATGCTTCGGTGTTTTGTGCGTTGATGCCGATGTGATCCACATTCCGCGTCGCGTCTTCGGGGATGCCAAGCGCAATAAGATACGCCTGATGCGCGGCGAGGCGGCGGGTATTCTCCACACCTTCGAGATCTATATACCCGTCCGATGCAATATCGGGGTTCTGGTTCTGACCGTTAGGCAACACTACTCGTCTCCTCCACCGCTGTGAGCGGAATGAATGTTGCCCGTGCCATCGGGCGGGCAAGGGTTTCGACCACTTCGCGTAACTGGCTTGCAGGGGCGACGGGGCGACCGAGCCGCTCCGAGAGCGCGGGGAGCGTCACATCGTCAATTGTCACGATACCGCGCTCATCGAACATCGAGCGGGGAAGGAAAAGCGGATCGTCGGTTGTTTCCCCGCCGAACTCTTCCAGAATGCACTTGCCGCTGAGCAGACCCGATACGGTGATGTCCGGACCGAATAGGCGGTTTTCTACCGCGCGTACTTCAATTTGTGCGCCCGTTTCGCGGTTGACATCCTCTGCCAGCGCACGCATTGTCGGCGCGATCAGTGTCGCGCAGGCGATGGTCGCCCGTTTGCCTGCGAGGTTGCGCGGCAGAGTCTTGCGTCGCTTCGCGCTGCTCCACTCGTCTACAAGCATCCGTGTCAGCCCGATGCCGTCTTCGAGTTGCGGGAAGCCATCGTAGCGGCTGGCGGGCGGTAACGGTGTGCCAGTGTTCAGGTAAAACTCGTCGGCGGCGTGGAGGATGGTGCGCCCGTAGTGCGCTCGCAAGGTTTTCTGCCATTCGCGTACCTGTGCGAGAATTGCCCGCATCTCCTCGGTGGTGAACATCCGCAATGCGGGTTCGTCGAGAATGCGATGCTGCTCCCGGTACCATTCTTCGCGGTGCATCCCCCGGCTCGTTAACCCGACCGGCACCACCGCGATAGACTGCATATGCGGCATAAGCGTGAGCAGATCACGCACCGAGCGGTCGAGTTCCGCGCCGTCGTTCATCTCCGGTACAAGCACCATCTGGGTGTTGAACTGAATATCCATCTCCGCAAGGCGGTGTAGGTCTTCCATGATCTTACCGCCGCGCCCGTTTGTGGAGCGTACGAGCCGCTCCCGCACAAGGGGATTCGTGGCGTGGACAGAGACATGCAGCGGCGAGAGTCGTTCTTCGCCGATACGCGCGAAATCGTCGTCAGTGAGATTCGTGAGCGTGATGAAGTTGCCGTAGAGGAAGGAGAGGCGATAATCGTCGTCCTTTAGATACAGCGTTTTCCGCATTCCCGGAATGCCCTGCTTCAGGAAGCAGAAGGTGCAATGGTTATCGCACAGATGCACGCCATCGAACGCCGCCGAGGGAAAAGTGATGCCGAGCGGCTCATAATCCCCGTTATCTATCTCGATCTCAAACGTCTCGTCGCCACGCCGCACGGTGAGTGTGAACTCGTCGTAGGCGGTGAGCAGCTGATAATCAATCAGGTCGGTCGGCTCTGCGTCGTCAATAGCGAGGATCATATCGCCGGGAAGGA
>JBBRMX010000343.1:0-3220 GCA_038230615.1 Thermomicrobiales bacterium
AGCGCGAAGCAACTCGGCTTCACGGGCTATTTCAATCTCACCGGGCAGCCCGCACTCGCAGTGCCGTGCGGATTTACCGCAGCAGGAATGCCCGTCGGCTTGCAGATCATCGGTAAATGGTGGGATGAGCCGACCGTGTTGCGCGTCGGTGATGCCTACCAGCGCATTACGGATTGGCATATGCGGAAACCACCGGAATTGCACAATAAGGAGGGCGCATGACGACCGATGAGATCGCGGCGGAATTCGATATGCTGATGGCGCGGGCAGGATTGACACCGGATGCCGCAGATCGCGCCTTGCTCATCGGGGATTGGGCATTGCTGCGACCCATGCTGGAACGGTTGCGCGTGCCAGAACTCGCCACCGCCGAGCCGGAACCTGCGATGGTCTATCCCACAGGGCGGGAGCAGGCATAACCGCTCCGCTAGTCTGCGGCCAGCGCGACGACGGGCGGCGGCGGTGGCTGAGTGTCGCGGTCGGGCGGGAGTTCGCCACGCTGAAATAGTCCCCGCAGTTGCGGTCGCGTTGCGCTGATGACCGCCAGCAGTACGAGAAAGGTAATCCCCGGCAGTGCCAGTACGGGCGACGTGCCGACGCGCCCCGCCAGATAGCCATTGGCGAGGTTGCCGAGCGACATGATCCCGCCGCCGCTCATCAAGAAGAGGCTGCCGACCCGCCCGCGAATACTGTCCGGCACTGCTTCCTGCACCATCGAGTTCGCCAGCGTCATGAACATCGTTTGTGATGCCCCGACAACGAACAGCACGAGCAGCGTCGGCACGATGCCGTCCGTCCTTGTCATCAGCACGGTGAAGATGCCGCTGCCGACCCCCCCCGCGAGGAACATCGCCCCGCGTGCGCGGCGGTTACGTAGCCCCGCGATGGTGAGCGACCCCGCGATTGCGCCAAGCCCCATCGCGGAGACGAGCGATGAATAAATTGCGCCGCTCCCGCGCAAGTTTTGCTCCGCGAAGAGCGGCAGGATCGAATCGAACGACATCGTCAGCAGGCAGTGCAGGATAATCATGCCGAGGATGAGTGCGACAATCCCCCGCTTAGCGATATATCGCCCGCCTTCGGTGATCTGCTGACCGAGCGTGACTTTGTTGACAACCCCGCCCGCCACCTTGCGCGGGATGCGCGAGACAAGCAGAAATGCCGGGATGTAGAGCGCGGCGATGCCCAGATATGCCACGCCCGCGCCCTTCGTTGCCAGCACCGCTGCCACCGTCGCGGGACCGACGAAGCGTGAACCGAGCGTGGCGAGGCTGTTCAGCGCGTACACATTGAGAATTTCGTCACGCGGCACGAGCGAGGGAAGCATAGATGAGACGGTCGGGAGTTCGGTGGTGCGGGCGATGCCGGACACGAAGATCAGCCCCACAAAGAGCGGGAAGGGAAGGATGCCCAGCACCGTCAGTGTGCCGAGTGTGAGGGCAATGGCGCACTGCGTTGACTGCGTCACAAGTACTAGCGTGCGGCGGTCGAAGCGATCCGCCAGCACGCCGCCAATGGGAGTTGCAAGCAAGAATGGCACCGTGGTCGCAAAGGTCACTAACCCCGTCCCACCGCTGCCGTGCAATTGGAACGCCAACCAGCCCGACGACACGAGGAACGCCGCCTGTGCGATGCTGGCGATTCCTGTGCCGCTCCAGAAAATGCGGCTGTTACGGTGCCGTAGTGAGGAAAAGAGGTCGAACCGTGCGGTCGCCATCGGTGGCTGCATCCCTTCCGTCGAACGGCGCACCGAGGCTTCCTATCCCCCGACACACCGGCGCATAGTGTAGCACGGCGGGCGTTTCTCATGCACTACCTTCGCCGCGCGTGAGAATGCCCGCTGCAAGAAGACCGGCAGCACGCATGTGTATGTCTGGTTGGAAAGTTCCCCCGTCTCTCACATCATTCTCGCACATCGTCGCTGCCCGCTGGCTTCGTCGCAATTATGCCGTGCAGATTTCGGCGTGCGCGTGGTGCGTGGACACTAAAATCCGCCGACGGGCCAGATGTAAATCGCGGCGGCGAAAATGATATAGACCGCGACGAGCGCAAGCCCCTCGATCCATGTACTTTCGCCGTCCACCGCCACAATAGAGGTGATGAGCGCACCCGCCGCAATCGCCACGATCTCGACGGGCGCGAAGACGAGCGTCAGCGGATGCCCAAGCAGCGGCGAGAGCAATGCCAAGAGCGGCCCGACCATCAGCGCGACTTGCAATGACGAACCAAGCGCGATCACGAGGGCGAAATCCATATCGCCGCGCCACGCAACCGTCAGCCCGACGAGGTTTTCGGGGATATTACCGACCAGCGGCACGATCACCAGACCGAGAAAGAGGGCAGGCAACCCTAGCGCGCGGGCGGTCGGTTCCAGCACTGCGACGAAGGCGTCCGCGACGGGCGCGGTGAGAAATGCCAGCACCCCAAGCACGATAGTCGCGCTGATCCAGCCCCAATGCGCCGGTTCTCGCGCCCGCACTGCGCCGCCCGCTTCCGGCGTCACGAGGTAAAACCGCAGGCTAGCAACATAGACGACCAGCAACACGAGCGCGACAACAGTCGAAAGTTGCTGCTCTTTCGTGCTGTCAATGGCGACGCCAGTAGAGAGCAGAAGCGCGGGCGCGATCAGCCCCGCAGCCGCAAGCAAGAGCAGCACGCCGTTCATCGTGCCCGCAACGTTGGAGAAGCGTTGCACACCGTGCCGCCACCCACCGACAAACATCGCCAGACCGAGTACGAGGAGGGTATTGCCAAGTACACTCCCCGCAATAGATGCCCGCACGACATCGAGCAGCCCCGCCCGCAACGCGAACCCCGCGATGACTAACTCCGCGATATTGCCGAAGGTCGCGTTGAGCACGCCGGAAATGCGCGGCCCGGCAGTCGCGCCCAGTTCGTCGGTCGCCACACCGATGCCGTACGCCAAGAGTGCCAGTGACGCCCCGCTGAGGGCGAAGACCAGTACGGGCGGTGCGCCCGTCCACTTGCTCCCTAGAGCCGCCACCGAAAAGACCACGACAAGAATGCCGATGATGCGGTCGCGCGCACCCAGATGCAGCGCAAGCGGGCGAATGGGGGGCGGGGCAGCGGGCGCGGCGGGCGTACTCGTGCTCATGGGGCGGTTCCTCCTGTAAGGTGGGGATGGCAGACATTCGCGTGCCTTTGTTGCACGTCTCGCGCCACAACGAAAACATTTCGGTCGTACCCGCAGTATGGTATC
>JBBRMX010000344.1:0-3192 GCA_038230615.1 Thermomicrobiales bacterium
CGGTTTCGACTTCGGCGGCGAGGTCGCGGCAAAAGGACGAGACCGCAGCGAGGTGCTTGAAGTTGGTCGTGCCGCCCGCCGCAAGCGATTGTTCCGGCGATTCGAGCCGCACCGACGGCAGCAATCGGGGTGCGATGCCCGCATCACCCCACCCCGCGAGATGCGTCCGCAGCGCACGGTCGAGAGCGGCAGACCCCAGCGCAACGCCCGGTGCTTCTGACCCCAACCAGAGCGGTGCTTGTATCGGACGCACCGCCCCTTCTCGCAACCGATTACGCACTGTGCCTCCGATCAGGGGTGAAACCGTTACGAATCTCCCTCACGCTTTTTTATTACATGGCGTCTGGGGCGTGGATACCGAGCAGGGCGAGACCGTTCATCAGTACCTGCGCGGTGGCGGCGACGAGTGCAAGGCGGGCGGCGCGGGCAGGGTCTTCCACCTGCAACACCGGACACGCCTGATAGAAATCCGCGAAGCGCGTGGCGAGATCGTAGACATAGTTGGCGATAGTCAGCGGCTTGTACCCCTCGGCGGCGCGGCGCACCTCGGTGGGGAAATCCCCGATCTGCGCCAGCAACGCCAGTTCTTCCGGCGCGGGTTCGGGAAGCAGCACGGCACTGGTCGCATCGGGCAATGCGATCCCGTCGCGGGCGGCGCGTTCGAGGATGCGGCAGGCGCGGGCATGGGCATACTGGATATACGGCGCGGCATGACCGTCGAAGGAGAGCGCGGTTTCCCAATCGAAGGTAATCTCTTTGTTGTTGTCGCGGTCTACCATGCCGTAGATGATCGCGCCAAGCCCGACCGCCTGCGCGACCGCCGCTTTCGTCTCCTCCGGCAGTTCGGGGTTTTTTTCCTCCACGGCGGCACGGGCACGGCGCAGCACCTCGTTCGCGACATCGTCATACCGCACCGCATTACCGGAGCGCGACGACATCAGCCCTTCCGGGAGCCGCACCAGTTCGTACGAGAGATGAAAACATTTCGACGCCTGCGGGAAGCCCATCAATTCCAGCACCTTGAACAGTTGCTGCATGTACGGCCCCTGCCGTGCGTCAATGACGTACACGGAGCGGTCAATGTGGTACTCGTCGAATTTCACCTGCGCGAGTGCCAAATCCTTTGTGGCGTAGAGGGTCGTGCCGTCGGAGCGCAGGATAGGAAGGACGCGATACATCTCCTTGCCCAGCCCCAGTTTTTCGTCAATCTTGACGACAGGCAACCCGTCGCTCACCTCTGCGATACCGCGTTCGAGCAAATCCTGCACAATGGCGCGTCCCGGCTCCTCGACTTCGCTCTCGAAGAAGTAGACATCAATCGGCACGCCGAGCTGGGCGAAAATACGATGGAACTCATCAAGGCTCCATTGGCGCGTGCGCTCCCAGAGGGCGACAACATCGGGGTCTTTGCGATCCCACGCGGCGAACAGGGTGCGGACATCCGCTTCCCAGTGTTCGCTCGGCACCCACCACGCATCGAATGTCGCGTCGAGCCGCTGATAGGTCTCGCACCAGACTGCGGTAGCGGGGTCTTCAGGATGGCGCAGCAATTCGGTGCGGAGTTCCTGCCCGACGACTTTCCAGAATGCGGGGACGGTGTTCTCGCCCGTGAACGATTCCACCGCAAATGCCTTGTGATTGACCAGCACCGCCATCATGCGCGACACATCGCCGCTCGTGACGCCCTGCTGGATCAACTGGCGCATGAGCACATCGGTCTTGTTGGCGAAGGCGAGATCATCGCGCACGATCTCGGCGATGAAATCCACGATGTCCTTGCGGAATGCGAGGCGGTTGGTGCTTTCGACATACAAATCACCGAGCCACCGCCCGCGTTCGCTCTGCGCGGCGGGTTCTTCCCCCGCGTGGAACTCGCGGTAGCACCAGAGGCAGCGGATGACATGCGCCCCGATGTCGCCGGGATATGATGCCGCGACGACTTCGTACCCCGCGAACCGCATGATACGCACGAGGGCTGCCCCAAGCACGGTGTTCCGCAGATGCCCGACATGGAACTCTTTGTGCGTGTTCGGCTGCGCGTATTCGATCATCACGCGCTCTCCAACAGGCGCACCACGCCCGTAGTCCGCACCCATCGCCAGCACACTCCGCACCACGGCAGTTGCGACCTTGCTCACATCGAAGATGCAATTGACGTAGCCGTTCGTGACTTGCACCTCAGCGAAATGGTCGAGCGCACGCAGATGCGCCGCGATGCCTTCCGCGATCTCCGCGACACGGGCGCGGTCTTTGCCCGCCAGTTGCATGGCGATGGCAGTGCCGACACCCCATTGATCGGGGATGTTGCGAAAAGCGATCCCTTTCGCGGGCATTTCCAGCCCCATTGCCCGTACTGCCTCCGTGACGGCATGTGCGGCGTATGCCTCTTCCTGTTCCAGCATCGGTCCCCCTTCGGGGGAGGACGGAAGGCTGAGGACGAAAGGCTGAGTTCCCCTGTTGCGCACCTCGTGATCGTTGTTCAACGTCACCACACGCGACTCAGCCCTCCGTTCTCAGTCCTCCGCCCTCCCTTTCGCTGCCCAGTACGCGCCCGCCTCGAACAGGCTCCCAAAGGTACCTGCGTCGCTCCAAAAGCCGTCCAGTTCTTCCCATTGCATCGTGCCATCTCGCAGGTAGCAGTTATTCAGATCGGTGATTTCGAGCTGCCCGCGTGGGGAAGGCGTGAGCGTGCGGATGTAATTAAAACAGTGTGAATCGTACAAATAGACGCCCGTGACGGCATAATTGCTCGCGGGGTCCGCAGGTTTCTCGACGATCTCGGTGATGCGCGTCGGGTCGTCTGCGGCGAAGACGGCGCAACCGAACCGCTCCGGGTCCGGTACCTGCTTCAGGAAGACCATCGCGCCCGCCGCGAACCGCTGCACGGCGGGGCGAATATCCGCATCGGTCGTGTTGTCGCCGAGGATGAACGCGACGCTGTCATCGCCGACAAATTCTTCGCACAATCCTAGCCCCTGCGCCAAGCCGCCGTTCGGGTCTTCTTGGTACGTATATTCGAGATGTTTGATGCCGAATTCGCGCCCGTTGCGAAGCACGCGGATAAAGTCGCCCGCGTGCGGACCGCCCGTGACGACCATGATATCGTCGATGCCCGCCCGCACGAGCGTCTGAATCGGGTAATAGACCATCGGTTTATCGTACACGGGCAGGAGTTGTTTGCTCGTCGCGTAC
>JBBRMX010000345.1:0-3175 GCA_038230615.1 Thermomicrobiales bacterium
AATCCCCCCGCTAACACAATACCCTTCACCGCACTCCCCTCCCCACTCACCCGATGCATACCATGCCGGAGGGTCAGTATACCAGAGAGACGCGCTGGCACCGTTTCTGCACTGGAGAATGGTGGACGGTCTTTCACTTTATCTGCTAGGAGCATTGCATGAGCACGACACAATCGCAGCACTCATCCCTCAAAGAACTGCTCGCGCCGCACAAGATTGTCGCATTCATCACCGTAGGCGAAGGCGGAATGCCTCACACTCGCCCGATGGCGACGCAGGAAGCCGAGCCGGATATGGACCTCTGGTTCGCGACCCGCTTGGACAGCGAGAAAATAGACGAGCTGCGGAAAAACCCGAAGGTCGGGCTGTATTACCAGAACGAAAAAGACTGGTCGTATGTCTCGGTCGGTGGCACCGTCGAGATCATCAAGGATCAGGCGAAGTTCAAGAAGTACTGGCAGGATTCGTGGCGGCGGTGGTTCCCCGAAGGCCCCGATAGCCCCGACGCGGTGTTGCTCAAGGTCAATGCTGAAGTCGTCACGTATGAGCACGACGGCGAAACGGTGACCTTCCACCCGTAACCGACTATGTCCCTTGCTCTTTGCTTCCCGGTAGGGCGTTTTTCGCCTTGCCGGGGAGGGGGAGCAAGACACCTTCGGGGTCGTCCGGGGTGCGGAAGCGCGGGCGATGCTCGAAGATATCGTAGACTTCCTGCCGCGTCATCCGGCGACGGCGTCCCGACCACGGCGCGGGTACCGCAACGACGAAATCCGCCAAAATCATTGCTGCCGCCTCGTAATTGACGCGCCAGCCCCGGAAATGCCGCCACGCCTCTTCCATCTCCCGCTCAATCGGAAAGCCCGCCCGCTGTAAATGTTCCACCGCCCGCACAAAACTCTCGTAGGGTAGCGCGATCGGGTCGTCCGGGTGGGGGTCGGTGTTGATGAGCACTGGCTTGCCGAACGGCGCACGCGCCTGCCGTGCAATAGTGCGCATCGCAACGTAGCCGACACGCAAACACTGCCGCGCTTCCGGCGGGGCTTGAGAAGGCGACAGTGCGAGAGAGAGCGCGGCGGCGTCGAGCATCGCCAAGAGACTGATCACCCACGAATGCAGCGGGTCAGGCGACCGGAAGACCATCAGCCACGGGTAACTGACATGCGATTCCGTGATGTCCGCCGCCCACGTTTCCCATGCCGCAAAAAGTGCGGGCAATGTTGCGGTAGCGTCACTGATCTGGTGTCGTGCGAGGACTTCCGGTCCCCACGCGGGTGCGCCCGCCCGCGCACTAAGGGCGGTCACAAGTGTTTCGCGGCGGTTGTACGCGCCATAAATTGTCGGGAGATAGCCGATCTGCAATGCAATAACGATCATGCCGGATGCTGCCGCGACGAACTCCAGCACGGTCGGCCCACCGAGCGGCGATGATACCACACCGAGTGTGAAGAACGACGACCCCGCGATCCTCAGCGCGACACCGAAATCGCCGCCCTCAACGAGCGGCCACCCCATCAGCGCGAAGCCGATGAGGAAGCACGCCATCCAGTTGACAAGGGCGGCAAGGAGCGCAATCGGACCGCGCAGGGCAAGCCAGCGGTCTTTCTGTTCGTAGCGCGGTAGGCGGTCTGCCACGAACTGAAATGTGTAGAAGACCGCCGCCCATGTCAACAGCATAATCCGCGAGGTAGTGAGGCGGGGCAGAATGATCGTCGTGACGATGCTACGCCACGTAGAAAAGACCAGCACCAACCCCGCCACAAACCCACCCCACCGCAGCGCATCCATACCGGACATCTCTCACCTTCGTTGCAGATACGTCCGTTGCAGGATGCGCCGGGGCTACCAGAGCCAGAGAATGGGTGCGATGTGCGGGAAACACCGGACGTAGGAAGCGGCAAAAGCGGCTTCCTGACGAGCAGTGCGCTCAGGCGTCGTCGCGCTCGATGACGATACGGCGGGGTTGCGCGTTCGCGGTCGTCGTCGCGGAGTGAGAATCGGCGAAGACGCGCTCCACCGCCTCCAACCCCGCTGACCCGACCGCCTCCCAGAACGATGTGACCGCAAGTAGGCTCTCCCGTGCACTGAGGCGCAGATGTTCCCGCGTTTGCACCGGCAATGCGCCGATCGCACCCGTCATGACCTTGAGCGGCAATTCCATCGCTTGCCGCTGCGCGTCTTCGAGGCGGGCACTCGCGCGCTGGCGGGCGGCATCTATCTGTTCTTTGCGCGTCTCGGTGCGCCCGTATCGCGGTTGTGCCTCCGGCCCATCGAGGTCTATCGGCTCACCATGTTCGATGACATCCATCATTTGCTCGTCCATCATGATCTATCTCGCTTCCGTTGAGAGATGCGGCATTGTCCCTGCTCATCTTACTCCAGATCGCCCTGCCTGCGCATATCTCGCCGGAACGGGGGCGGGTGGCAGATGTCTTGCGTGATGCTGCGGTATACCATGTGTGCGTGGATGATAGCCAACCAAGGACACCGCGATGGACGAGAAACACGCAGATCCATTCGAGCAAGACCGCTACCTGTTGCACAGTCTCCGCTCACATCTCGGCGTTGCCCTGCTTGCCGCGTCCGGACTGTGTAGAATCCCTGATCTCCCGCCGCCCGCGCAGCAGTTTTGCACCTATCTCACCGACGCGCTTGCAGCGATGCGTGAGGATGTTGCGATGCTCGATGCACGACTCACCGCACGTGAGGAGCAGGCACCACCGACGACGCCCACTGTCGAGAAACCAGACGACACGACGCACGAGGTATACTAAGCCGATACCACCGAACGGCAGGAGAGGAAGCGGAATGGCACGACCACGCATCATGATCGTCAACGACGACACACTATTTCTGAGCCTGATGAAAGAATTGCTCGAAGAAGAAGGGTACAAAGCAACGACGTGGTTCGAGGGAGACAGTGCATACGAGAAAATCCAGCAGGAACGCCCCGAACTCATCATCCTCGATATTCGCCTCGAACGCCCCGACGCGGGGTGGATGGTGCTGCAGCATGTGCGCCTCGACCCGGAAATTGCTGACACGCCGGTGATTATCTGTTCGGCAGACACGCGGTTTCTGCGGGCGAAGGCGCGGCGGTTGCGCGAACTGGGGTGCGAAACCCTCGAAAAACCGTTCCGCTACGACGAACTTATCGCTAAGGTGGCGCAACTGCTCC
>JBBRMX010000346.1:0-3162 GCA_038230615.1 Thermomicrobiales bacterium
GCACACGGCGGTACGGCGTCTCGATGAAGCCGTACTGGTTGATGCGCCCGAAGGTGGCAAGAGAGCCAATCAGACCGATGTTCGGTCCTTCCGGCGTCTCGATGGGGCAAATACGCCCGTAGTGGGAGTGATGCACATCGCGCACATCGAACCCGGCGCGGTCACGGCTCAGACCGCCGGGGCCGAGCGCGGAGAGACGCCGCTTGTTGGTGAGTTCCGCCAGCGGGTTCGTCTGATCCATGAACTGCGACAACTGCGACCCGCCGAAGAATTCGCGTACCGCCGCCATCACGGGGCGGATATTGATGAGCGCGTTCGCCGTCGCGGTTTCGGGGTCCTGAATCGTCATGCGCTCCTTGACGACGCGCTCCATGCGGGCAAGCCCCGCCCGTACCTGCATCTGGATCAACTCACCGACCGCACGCACGCGGCGGTTGCCGAGGTGGTCAATATCGTCCGGTTCGCCTTCGCCGTTGTTCAGACGGATGAGTTGCGCCACGATCTTCACCATGTCGGTTTTCGTGAGAACGCGCGTGCTTTCCATCGGGTCGAGACCGAGTTTCTTGTTCAGTTTGTAGCGTCCCACACGGGCGAGGTCATACCGGCGCGGGTTGAAGAACAGGTTGTTCAGCAAGTTTTCCGCGTTCTCGCGCGTCGGAGGATCACCGGGGCGGATACGGCGATAGAGTTCCAAAAGAGCCTCGTCGCGCCCCTTCTTCTCGTCTGTCGTGCCGCGCAACGGCTCTTTTTCAAGCGTCGAGGGCAAGTAATGATGATCCGGCCCCGCATCAATCTCTTTGTAGAGTTCGAGCAGTTGTTCGTCCGTGCTGTACCCGATGGCACGCAGCAGGAGCGTTACGGGCATCCGCCGCTTGCGGTCTACTTTCACGGAAAGAATGTCGCGGTTGGAGGTCTCGAACTCCAGCCACGCCCCCCGGTTCGGGATGAGTTTAGCGGCATAGAGCGGGCGACCCGTCGAAGGGTCTTCCGTGGCGGTAAAGTAGATACCGGGGGAGCGCACGAGCTGCGACACGACGACGCGCTCGGCACCGTTGATGATGAAGGTGCCGTCCAGCGTCATCATCGGGAAATCCCCCATGAAGATTTCGCTGTCCTTGATCTCGCCTGTCTCCTTGATGAGCAGGCGTGCCTTGACGCGCAACGGTGCGGAGTACGTCATGTCGCGTTCGCGGCACTCCGCTTCGGTATAGCGCGGGTCTCCGAACTCGTAATCGAGAAAGGAGAGGTCCATGCTCTTGTTCGTAAAGTCCGAGATCGGCGAAATTTCCGCGAACAGTTCGCGCATTCCCTCCTCGATGAACCACTTGAACGAGTCAATCTGAATCTGCACGAGCCGCGGGATATCCAGAACCGGCGGGATTTTCCCGAAACTATGCCGATCCGGGAGCATCAGCCTCCCTGCGGACATTGTACCCTGTGGGGAAGAGTAGACCTCTGTTGCCATGTGCATGTTCCCCCTTGAATGAAACCAGCCAGACCGGGTAAAAAACGATGAGATGGGCGGCTACCACACCGGATGTCGTATCCGTTTGTGGCAGGACTTGACGGCGGCGTGCCGCCTGTTATGATGCGGCACGTTGCTGCATACATGCACGCACCCCGACCGAAATCGGGGACGAAAGAAGACACGAGAAGGGCGAGGTATACCCCCACCCTGAATCACTCCGCTGTATGTGACGCATTCGCGTTTGTCTTCGCATCGTACCTGCTGTCAGATTGCATCAACGCAACCACCCGCAAACATGTAGTATACGCGACAGACCGCAGCCTGTCAATGGCTGCCGTATAGCGGGAGTGGCTAAAGGGGCAGGGAAGTGAGAAGCTGTCAGGATGGATATTCTCCTCTGCCCCCGATGCGGGAAGCGCGATCATCTGCACAAGAACGGACACAATCGTTCGGGCACGCAAAGCTATCGCTGCGGGGCGTGTCGGCGTGCCTTCACCCCCGCGCCAAAGAAACAGGGACACGGCGAGACCACGCAGGCGCAAGCCGTGCGCCTCTATCTGGAAGGGATGAGTCTGCGTGCCACGGGACGCATCCTCGGCGTGGTACATCAGAGCATCGCCAACTGGGTCGCGGCAGCGGCGGCAGACCTGCCCGCGACGGTGAGCGACGTATCACCCGCCGAAACCGTCGAGGTAGATGAGTTGTTCACCTTTGTGGAACAGAAAAAAAGGGGTGTTCGTGGTGATCGCGGTGGCGCGCGCGAGTCGGTTGATCGTGGGCGAGTGGGTGACGCCGCTCTTTGACGCGACGGGTATGCAAGTGATGGCGGATGCGTTGCCCGAGGCGGCGCGCTATTGCACTGACGGGTCGGAAGTCTACCCGGCGATCCTCTGGCCCGAAGCGGCGTGGCACCAACTCTCGATTGGCAAGGAGGAGACCTACACGATTGAGGGGATCAATGCAGACTTGCGTACGTACTTGGGACGACTGAAGCGGCGGAGCAGGTGTTTCAGTCGGAGCATGGCGAAGCTACGGGAGGCGGTACGGTTATTCGTGTGGCACTACAACCGCAGACGGCGAGTGATCAACGCGAACCCCACGTATCGCAACACCCTTCCCCTGCTCTTTTAGAGGCTGTGTGAGAAGGTCAAGCGGCACGATCCAGTCGTTTGAGCATTACCTGCAGCATGGCAATCCGCACCATCGTCTCGCTGCTTTACGGTAGTTTCTCGTAGTCTTTACTCAGTCCCCGATACCGCCCGAACCACCCGAAGGTGCGTTCTACCACCCAACGCCGCCGCTGTACCACAAACCCCTTTACTCCCTTCTCCCGCTTCACGATTTCGACCCGCCAGCCCCATGTCTGCTCGACCAACTCTGGCAACTGCCCCGCGTATCCCGCATCCGCCCACAGTTGCCGCAGGCGCGGAAACCGTCCCACGAGCCGTGCCAGTGTTGCGTATGCGCCGTCGCGGTCTTGCACGTTCGCCGGATGCACCAGCACCGCTAGCAGCAATCCCATCGTGTCTACCACGAGATGCCGCTTGCGCCCCTTCACCCGTTTGTGCTTGTCGTACCCGCGTGGCCCCCCTTTTCCGTGGTCTTCACGCTCTGTGAGTCAATGATCGCGGCACTCGGTGTCGCCTCTCGCCCTGCTGCCACCCGCACCTGCTCGCGCATCGCGTCGTGCATCC
>JBBRMX010000347.1:0-3162 GCA_038230615.1 Thermomicrobiales bacterium
CGAACCACGGCACCGCGAGCGGAACACCTAGCCCTCTCTCAATTCTCACTGTAAGGAGAAATTGTGCGCGTCGCGCTGGCTCTCGGTGGCAATATCGGGGATACCGTTGGTACGCTGAATGCGGCGGTGCATGAACTTGTCGTGGGCGGTGTCACGGTCGGCGCAGTCTCATCATTGTACGAAACGCCGCCATGGGGCTATGCCGATCAACCGTCGTTTCTCAACGGCGCGGTGATCGGCGAAACCACACTTGCGCCGCTTGATCTGCTCGATCTCGCCAAGCGAATCGAGCGCGACTTGGGGCGACGCCCGACCTTTCGCAACGCCCCGCGCCCCGTGGATATAGACCTCGCGCTGTATGGCAACGAAACCGTTGCGCTGCCGGATTTGCAAATACCGCATAGCCGCCTACCGGAGCGCGGGTTTGTGCTCGTGCCGTTGGCAGAAGTTGCTCCCGATTGGATCCATCCCGCACTCGGTCGCACCATCGCGCAGTTGCGTGCTACGCTCGGTGCGACGGACGACATCACCCGCAAAGTGTCGCCCGATGCATGGTGGCCCGTCGTGCGACGATCTGATACACCCTGATAACGAGAGAAGGAGCAGATATGACCGCCACGGAACCCGCGACGGACACGACGACCCATGTGCGCTATCCCGCCCGCGTCCTCGCACTACACCGCCCCGACGAACTCCGCGCTGAGTTGCATCGCCTCGGTGTACCGGAGCAGATGGCGGGGCGGTTTATCGCCACACGGGGCGCGGCAATGGTGCAGGTGGACGGCGTCCCCGGCGCGACCGCCGCCGAAATCGTTGCTATCGTCGAGCGTCGGCGCGGCAAGGCGGCGACGGTTGCACATAGCGCGAAGTGGGAGACGGCAGTACTATTCACCGGCACGCCCGAAACGCTCAGCGAAGCCGCCTTCGATCTCGCTACTGCGATTGATCCCGCCGTGATCGCCGCCGGGGATGCGGTGCGCCTCGCCATCGGGCGCGATACGGTGCCGCCAACGACGGTGACCGTCGGGCAGCACATCTTCGATTGGGCGAACCGCGTGTTCGTCATGGGCATCCTCAACGCCACGCCCGATTCGTTCTCGGATTTCGGTAAGTATTTCAAGTTTGATGATGCCGTGCGCCGCGCCCACGAGATGGCGGAACAGGGTGCGGATATGATCGAAGTCGGTGGGCAGACCGCGCAACCCGGTACCGTCATCTCGGTGGACGAAGAACTTGGGCGCATCGTGCCGCTTCTGGAACGCCTCCGCAGCGAGATTGGGTTGCCGCTGGCGGTGGACACCTTCCGCGTCGGCGTGGCGCGTGGTGCGGTGGCGGCGGGCGTCGCATACATCAACGACATCGGCGGCGGTGGCGACGAGGACGACGGCATGGCGCGGCTTGCCGCCGAAACGGGTGTGTTGCTCGGCATCATGCACATTCGTGGCAAGCCGAAGGTGCGTCAAGTCAACCCCGTGTACGAGAGCGTGATGGACGAAGTAACGGGGTTTCTGCACGAGCGTATTGCGCGGGCGGTTGGTGTCGGTGTGCCACGTTGCCACCTCGTCATTGACCCCGGTTTGGGTTTCGGTAAAGTGGCGGCGCACGATCTGGAAGTCATGCACCGTTTCGGGGAGTTGCGCTCCTTCGGGTTGCCGATTCTGCTCGCCACGAGCCGCAAAAATTACCTTTCGGACACGATGAAACTGACCGTGCGCGATCTCCTGCCCGAAACCGCAACTGCGGTCAGTCACGGCATTGCACACGGCGCAAACATCGTGCGAGTGCATGATGTGGCATTCATGGCGCGGGTGGCACGGCTCTCGCCCCATTTGCTACGCGGCGTCTAACATCGCAGCACATAGCATCGGATGAATATCGCGCAACAACCGCCGCAGGGGAATGGTTACCCTGCGGCGGTTGTTTTATGATGTGTCCGGTGAAGCGGGGCGATGCATCACGATGGACGATGGATGCAGCCGCACGGGGCGGGAAACGAAGGAGCAAAGGCGTGGCGGAGATAACGACCGATATCGCAATCATCGGCAGTGGTCCGGCGGGACTGACCGCCGCCATCTATACTGTGCGTGCAGGGCTGACCACACACATTGTCGGCGGGTATGCATGGGGTGGCGAACTGATGCTGACGGGGCAAGTGGACAACTACCCCGGCTTCCCGGACGGTATCAATGGTCCCGACCTGATGCAACGGATGCGCGATCAAGCGGAAAATCAGGGCGCGATCTTCCACGACGATCAGGTTGATGTCTACACCCCCGCGCCGGAGGGCGAACTGCACACGCTCGTCACGATGAATGGCAACACGATGCGGGCGCGGGCAGTCATCCTTGCGACCGGCTCCGAAGCGAAGTGGCTCGGCATTCCGAACGAAGATCGCCTGCGCGTTGCGGGTGTCTCCGCGTGTGCGACGTGCGACGGGGCGTTCTTTCGGGGCAAAGATGTGATCGTCGTCGGCGGCGGCGATACCGCGATGGAAGAAGCCTTTCACCTTTCGCATCTCGCACGGAATGTCACCGTCGTACACCGGCGCGAAACATTCCGCGCAACGCCCGTGATGGTCGAGCGTCTCCGCAAAGAGCCGAATGTCGCATTCGCGCTCGGTCGTACGCCCGTTAGTGTCGAGGGCGAGAAGCATGTCACCGGGTTGCGCGTTCGCACACTGGACGGAAGCGAAGAAGTGATGCCCGCCAACGGCGTCTTCGTCGCGATCGGGCATACGCCCCTCGTGCAACTGGTAGACCGTTACGTGCCGCTCTCTGAGTTCGGCACGGTAGAGCGGTTGCCGCACTCGACGCAGACCGTTGTTCCCGGTCTGTTCGTCGCGGGCGATGTGTGGGATCACCATTACCGGCAAGCAATCACGGCGGCGGGCGATGGGTGCCGCGCCGCGATTGATGCCGAGCGATGGCTTGGGGCAGCCCGCTTCGATGGCGCAAAGAGCGATCCCGTCTTGGTCGAAGCGATGATGGCGGCGGATAACTAGACCGCCCTCGCGATCCCCTCCCGCAATCCGCAGGGAGGGGATTTTCTTTGGAACGGACAGCACCCGTGCAGATCGTCTAGGTAAACTATAAGAATCAGCCAGCGAATAGAGGTGTAATATAGCCAAACAACATGAGGATAATTGGAATCAGTAGTGCGGTA
>JBBRMX010000348.1:0-3160 GCA_038230615.1 Thermomicrobiales bacterium
GATTTCCTCGGCGACTACACGATTTTGCGGGTGGATCGCGCCGAGCCAAGCAAGAATATTCTGCGCGGTTTTCGTGCCTTCGATTTGTTTCTTGACCGCTACCCGGAGTGGAAAGGGCGGGTACGCTTTCTCGCGCTGCTCGTGCCGTCGCGGTTGAGTGTGCCGCGTTACCAGCAGTATCTCGACGACATCTATGCCCTTACCGGGCGGATCAACACGCAGCACGGCACCGAGGCATGGCGCCCCGTGCGCCTGCTCATCGGCGACAATTACGAGCGTGCGCTCGCGGCCTTGGCGCAATACGATGTATTGCTCGTCAATTCGCTGGCGGACGGCATGAATCTCGTGGCGAAAGAGGGCGCATTGCTCAATGAGCGCGGCGGTGTGATGGTGCTTTCCGAGACGGCGGGGGCGCACGAGGAACTGGGCGCATTCGCCCTCACGATCTCGCCCACCGATGTTGCCGGCACCGCCGATGCGCTCCACGCTGCCCTCACGATGCCCCTGCCGGAACGCGAACGCCGCGCCGCGGCACTGCGCGAAAGTATTGTTCAAGCCGACATCGTCCGCTGGATCACCGAGCAAATCGGTGATCTCGCGGAGACCGATGAATGTGCGTTGCCCACCGAGGAACGTACGGGCGAATGATGCATCTCCCCGCCGATTTTGTCCGCCGCATCGTCGCAGTGCGTGGGGAAGCGGGTGCGGCGTGGATCGAGCGACTTCCCACGACCATTACCACGTGTGCGCGGCAGTGGTCGCTCACGGTCGGGGAGCCATTCGGGACGTTGTCGTACAATTACGTGGTATCTGCGACGCGGGCGGACGGTACGGCGGTGATACTCAAACTCTGCGTCCCCGACCGCGAATACGCCACCGAAACCGCGATGTTACGCCAGTGTGACGGGCGCGGCATCGAGCAGCCGCACGATGCGGACGCCACACAGGGCGCGATGCTGCTGGAACGCCTCCTCCCCGGCACACCGCTCCGCACGATGACGGACGACGTAGCCGCTACCGCCATCGCCGCGACCGTGATGCAACAACTCTGGCAACCCGTCCCGCCCGATCACCCATTCCCGACGGTCGCGGACTGGGGTAAGGGGTTTGCCCGCCATCGGGCGCGGTTTGGCGGCACGAGCGGCCCGCTTCCTGCGTGGTTGTTTGCACGGGGCGAATCGCTGTTCGCGGCACTCGTCGCGTCGCAAGCAGCACCGGTGCTGCTGCACGGCGACCTGCATCACGACAATATCCTTGCGGCAGCGCGGCGACCGTGGCTGGCGATAGACCCGAAAGGCGTCGTCGGCGAACCCGCGTACGAAACCGGCGCGTGGCTCCGCAATCCACCCGGTCTGCGTGCA
Organism: Thermomicrobiales bacterium; assembly: GCA_038230615.1. Classification (GTDB taxonomy): domain Bacteria; phylum Chloroflexota; class Chloroflexia; order Thermomicrobiales; family JALYUS01; genus JBBRMX01. Next base: position 1,362 of record JBBRMX010000348.1, read on the forward strand.
CACCCCGACGCGCCCCGCATCCTCGCACGGCGCATCGCACAGTTTGCGGAAATACTCGGCTTCGAGCGCGAACGCATCCGAGATTGGGCAGTCGCGCAGGTAGTGCTTGCGGCAGTATGGAGCGCAGAGCACAACAGCAGCGGTGCGACGGCATGGATCACGCACGCCGAACTGCTCGCGGCGATCACGTGCTAGGTGCGGCGATACCGGACGCAATGTCGCCGCCCTGCCGCTACCCCTGCGTTGCCCGCCGGATGGCTTCCAGCGCGAACTTCGGGGTACGATCCATCCGCAGCAGCCCATTTGCTTCCTGATACGTGTCGGTAAATTGCGTGTAACAGAACCCCGCGAACCGCGATAGCCCCCGTACGGTTTCAAGCAACACCGTGTACTGCGCGGCGAATGCTTCCGCATTGTCGGAGCGGGTGTACCCCCATGTGCCGTCGTGGTCGGACGAAAACGCGATGCCGCCGAACTCCGTCAGCATGACCGGCAGTGCGGCGTGTTGCTCGATGGCGAACGAGAGTAGCCGCCGTGCGGGTTGTTCGCGTCGCAGGAGGTCGGCAACTGGCTCGGCGGCGGGGTAGCGGCGGGCGATGCGCCCCACGTCGCCGTCATAATCGTGGATGCCGATAAGGTCGGTCGTCACCTGCTCCCACCCATCGTTGCCGCTGACCGGGCGCGAGGGGTCGAGAGATTTCGTCAGATGGTAGAGTGCGCGGACGTACTCCCGCTGTGCGGGCATCGTGGGGAGGTCGGGGACGCCCCAACTCTCATTGAACGGCACCCACGCGATGATGCACGGATGGCTGCGGTCGCGCTCGATAGCTGCCGTCCATTCCCGCGTCACCCGCCCGATTGCCCGCCGGGTGAAGGCGTACGCACTCGGCATCTCCTCCCAGACGAGCAAACCGAGATGATCCGCCCAGTAGAGAAAGCGCGGGTCTTCGATCTTCTGGTGCTTCCGCACGCCATTGAAGCCCATCGCTTTCGCCAGTTCCACATCGCGGCGCAGGGCATCGTCATCCGGTGCGGTCAGCCCGCTCTCCTGCCAGTATCCCTGATCGAGTACCAGCCGCAGCACGAGTGGGCGACCATTGAAGACGAAGCGGTCGTCCCGCATCGCCACGGAACGCATCGCGGTGTAACTTTCCACGCTGTCCAGTATTTTTCCGGCGGCGTCGCGCAGTTGCACCGTCGCGTCAATGAGCGTCGGGCGGTCGGGATGCCACAAGAGCGCATTGCGGGCATCCTCGATACCGGGATCGGGCAGGGCAATCGTGCGGCGAATGTCCCGCGCGGTGACTGCGTAGGCATCGTCCACGAGGACGCGCCCCCCGGCACGCAGCGTGACATAGAGGCGGGCATCGTCGCGCCACGCCCCCGCCAGCGTCGCCTCGATGCCGATCTCCCACTGCGCGAGATGCGGCGTCCACACCAGCGTGCCAATCGAGAGCGCAGGTACGACTTCCACCCAGACCGTCTGCCAGATGCCGCTCGTGCGCGGATACCAGATGCGGTGCGGCTCGCGCAGCCAGTCCTGTTTGCCGCGTGGCTTTTCGAGGTCGGCGGGGTCGTCCTCGGCGCGGACGATCACGGTTGCGTCGGTCTCCCCGGCACGGAGGGCATCGGTGATGTCAGCGAAAAAAGGCGTGTAGCCGCCCTCGTGTGCTGCGACCCGTTCCCCGTTGACCCAGACCGTGGCGCAGTAATCCACCGCGCCAAAATGGAGCAGCACCCGTTCGCCGGTGGCATGGGGCGGCACCACGAATGTGCGGCGATACCAGACGACAGGATGA
>JBBRMX010000349.1:0-3149 GCA_038230615.1 Thermomicrobiales bacterium
TCGGAGCGTTCGATGATCTCGTCCGCTAGCGGGATGAGCGACGCCATGCCAAACTCGCGCATCATTTCCAACAGCCGCGCCCCGCCAACATCGTTGCCCGCCACCTGTGCGTGGATGTCGCCGAGCACCTGTTCGGGTTCGCGCACATTGGCGACGAGAATCTTCCGCAGTTCCTCGTTTGGTGTTCCGGCGTCGTACCATTTCGTGATCGGGATGAACAGACCTTCTTCGTACATCGAGCGGGCATCGCCGCCTAAGCCGCGCCCGCCGATGTCAATTGCGTGGCACGTCGAGCCGAAATAGGCGACAAGCACGCCCGCATCGTCGAAGACGGGCGAGATAACGGTGAGGTCGTGTAACTGTCCGGCGGTCTTGTGCGGGTCGTTCGTGATAAGCACATCGCCGGGGCGCAGCGTGTCGGCGGGATAGACATGCAGGAAGTGGTGAATACATGTCGCCATCGAGTTGATATGTCCCGGCGTGCCGGTGACAGCCTGCGCGATCATATTGCCGCGTGGGTCGAACAGCCCCGCCGAGAGATCGCCGGATTCCCGCACCACGGTGGTGAACGAGGTCCGCATGAGCGCGGTCGCCTGCTCGTTCACGACCGCGATAAGCCGGTTCCAGAGCACTTCCAGTGTGATCGGGTCTATGGTTGCGGACATTGCGCAGTTCCTTTCGGTGACAGTAGGGATCAGGAGCGTGGGTCGGTTTGCAGCGGCGCGAGGCGATCCGCAACGTAGGCGACGGCATCATGCGCGGTTGTCCAAAGGAGGCGCAACCCGAAATAGCCAAGTGCCAGACCGCAAAGCGCATTGATGGCGCGGAAGAAGTCTGGACGTACGAACCGCCGCCCGTAGCCGACGACGACTGAGATGCCGAGGCACCATATCACTGCACCGCAGACAAAGCCCGCAAAGAAGAGCGCGAGGCTGGCGGGGGTGCTGTGTCCGTCCAGCGTGGGCGTGAGCGAACCAACCCCCGACCAGAAGGCTATGCCGACCGGATTTGCCAGCGAGAAGACGATGCCTGTAGTGAAATCACCGCGCCCTTCTCGCGCCGTCAGCGCGTTGTCAGCGGTGCGCTGACGCCATGCCTCGTGCAGCGCGTTCCACGCCAGCCGCAGGAGGAAGCACGCCCCGACGATGCCGAGGGTAATCCGCACCGGGCGATGCTGTACGACGAGCGCGACACCGCTCAGTGCCAACGCCGCCCAGAAGAGGTCTCCGATCAGTGAGCCGAGTTCGACACGCAGCATGGGGTGGAATCCGCGTGCCAGCCCACGCCGCAGGGCTTCGGTGTTTACTGCGCCCGGTGCCGCACAGTACGCGACGGCAAACCCCGCCGCCGTCAGGAGCAATTGTGTCATTGTCGCCATCGTTGTGTGACTCCTTTATTGGAGCAGTGTGACCACTATTGGGGCAACGTGACCACGAGATTGCGGTATTCGTCTATCCGGCAGTCGCCGCCGCCAATAATGACTGTGCTTTCGCGTTCCTCCACGATGGCGGGGCCGGGAAATGTCGCACCGCTCGCCAGCCCGTAGCGGTCGTAGATCGGCACTGCCGCGTAGCCGCCCGCTTCGGGGAGGTACATCTCGCGTTCGCCCTTACGTGCCGACGCAGCATCGGTCGAGCCGGAACCGGAGCCGGAGAGGTCGAGCGTCGGACGCGGGCCGCTTGTCACGACGCGCCACGTGAGGATTTCCAGCGGCACGCCCTCCGCGATGCGTCCGTACAGCCCGCGATACGTCTCTGCGAATGCCGATTCCAGCACGGGGCAGCTCGCAGCCGTGAGCGGGCCGTCCGGCAGCACGACGGGGATTTCGTGTCCCTGTCCCTTGTACCGCATCTCGGCGGTGCGCCGGAAGGTGAGCGATTCCCGCGCCGCGCCCGCTGCGGCAAGCGTTGCCGCGCCCTCGTCTTCCATCTCGCGCAGCAACCCGTCCGCCCGTGTCCAATCGAGCGTGTCGAGCGGGGCGAAGTACGAGCGCACGAAATCGAACGCGAGCGGGGCGACAAGGAAGCCAAGTGCCGATGTAACCCCTGCGCCGAGTGGTACGACAAGTTCCGGTGCACCGAGGATACGGGCAACGCGATAGGCATGGACTGGCCCCGCACCCCCGAAGGCGAAGACGGGGTACGCACGCGGGTCCTTGCCGCGCTCGACCGCGTGGATGCGTGCTGCGCCCGCCATATTCTCGTTGACGACCTGATGAATGCCCCACGCGGCATCCGTGATACCCATACCGAGGGGCGCGGCGATCCGCCCGATAGCGCGTTCTGCTGCTTGCTTGTCGAGTTTCATACGCCCGCCGAGGAAGAATGCGGGATCGAGATAGCCAAGTACAAGGTCTGCATCGGTAACCGTTGGCTCGGTGCCGCCACGCCCATAGCAGGCAGGGCCGGGTTCCGCACCCGCTGAATCTGGCCCGACCTTGAGCAGACCGAGGGTATCGAGGCGTGCGATTGAACCGCCGCCCGCGCCGATCTCGATCATCTCGATCACGGGGACGCGCACGGGTAAGCCGCTACCGCGCTTGAAGCGATACACGCGGGCAACCTCGAAGTCTGATGCGACGAGTGGTTCACCGCCATCAATCAGGCATGCTTTCGCCGTCGTGCCGCCCATGTCGAACGAGAGCACATTCGGGCGGTGCGTCAGATTACCGTAGTGCGCGGCAGCAAGCGCACCGGCAGCGGGACCGGATTCGATCAGACGAATTGGGAAGCGGCGGGCGGTCTCGATCGTTGCAGTACCGCCGCTGGAAAGCATGACAAAGAGCGGCGCGGTGACACCAAGATCACGCAACTGCGTTTCCAATTGGCGTAGATAGTTCTCGACGAGCGGACGGACGTAGACATTCGCAAGGGTAGTTGAGGCGCGTTCGTACTCGCGGATTTCCGGCACAACCTCGGACGAGAGCGAAACGACGAGTTCGGGGGCGAGTGCCGCCAGTGTCGCGCCCAGAGCCTGCTCGTGTACCGGATTGCGATATGCGTGGAGCAGCGACACTGCGACCGCCTCCGCACCGAGTTCCCGCAACCGTGCCACAATCGCGGGCATCTGCGCGGGGTCGAACGGCGTCAAGATGGAGCCGTCTGCACGCACGCGCTCATCTACTTCGAGGCGGCGGCGGCGCGGTGCCA
>JBBRMX010000350.1:0-3134 GCA_038230615.1 Thermomicrobiales bacterium
AACGGGTGCGCCATATGGCGGCGTAGCGGGATACGGCACATTGTGTGGCGGCGGTACGTTCGGGGGATATTGCGCCATTGCGATGCTGCCTCGTTCCCGCATCCGGCGGGCTAGGTACCGAAATAGATCGCGCCGGAAATATCCCGCGAAGGAACATAGCGCACCGAACGCAACGGCGCATTCAGCGGCACACGGAAGATCACGATTCCCCCTAATCTGCCGTTCGCACCGATACGCGCATCTCCCGTGCCACCGGAAAAGCCAGTGTCGAGGTTCTGCAATGCCCATATTCCGTCCGCCGTTTGCGCTTCCCATAAACCGAGAGGTTGTTCACGCCCGGTCAGGTTCTCAATCCGGTACTCGACCGCAACATACCGATACCCCGGAGGGAGCAATTGCAGCGGCGGCAAATCTGCTCCGCCTGCATTCTCCGTGACGCGCACGAGAGTGACGCGCTGCACATTGTCACCCTGCGTGATCGTTGCCACACTCCCCGGCACCAACAGGGCGCGAACATCCGCCGTCGCCCGCATCGGTAAAGTGAAGACGACGACACCGCAGACAATCAGGGCGACTATCGCTAGCAGTGCGACACTAATACCAATGCGGCGATTGCGTTCGCGGCGGCGAGTGACACGAACCTCCGCTTCGGACGGTCCGGGGGGTGGGGGGAGCGGCGATACTTCCTCCTCGGTCGGGAAGATAAGAGTATCGTCCGGTACCTCTTTCGCTTGCTGCGGTTGCTGCCACGCCCCAAGAGAAACTCCTTGCCAGAAATATCTTTCTATCTCAAAACAATGGATAGCACACCAACAATATACACTATTCCATCGAAGCGATGCGCTTCTCGCTTCCCACACGACAAGAGAACAGGGAGGCCTGCGCCTCCCCGATTCCCTGCACACCCACCCGTAGTTATTGTCGTGTATTAGCCGCCGTAGACTGCGTAGCCGCCGTTGTTAAACAAGACGTACACATCGCTACCGACCGCGAGAATCGTACCGCTCTCGAACCGCTGCATCGTCCCGGCGGCGGGCGTCTCGGCAGCAGATTTCGCGTAGCCGAGCCGGCTTTGCAGACCCGCCTTGCTCCACGAATTTGCATACGTCGCGGGCGGCTTGAACAACCCGGCGGGCGGGGTACCGGTGACATCTCCCGCACCGCTGTTCGCTACCGACTGCCACGAACGATCCCCATAGAGGACATAGAAACTGCCCTGCCCGGAGACGTAGACCATCTGCCCCTGCTGGAAGAAGAGATACGACGTCTGTACGCTGATTGCCCCACCCGTCGGCGCACCGAGGCGGTTTGCAGTCTGCTCATAGGCGGTCGCAAACTTCGGCGAGATCGCAATGGTAGGCGTCGTCGGCACCGGAGCGACTGTCGGCACCGGGGCGACTGTTGGTACCACAACGGCAGTCGCGGTTGCGGCGGGGGCAGTCGTTGCGGTCGGTGCGGCGGGAACAGCAGTTGCGGTTGCGGTCGGTGCCGCGACTGCGACAGTCGTTCCCTTCGGTGCGACCACCGGAATCGCGGTTGCGATCGCGGTCGCCTTCGTCACGGGGCGGGGCGTGTTCGTTGCCGCCACCGTTACATCGTCGCCGGTATCCGCAGAAGCAACCGTCGCGGTCGGTGCGGTATTAGCAGTCGTCGTCGTCGTACTTACTGTCGGCGACGCAAGGATTATTGTCGTTGTCGTTGTCGCTGCGGACGCGGCGAGAGGTGTCGGGGAGGGTGCCTCCGTCGTCGTGTTCGCCACCGTCGTTGCGAAGGGCGAGACGGAAAAGTTGAACGATCCCGGCGTCACTTCATTGCCCTCAAGATCGTGCAGCCCGACCGGAATCGTTACGGTGTATTGCGTGTTCGGTTGCAGCGTCTTGGGCTTCGTGCTGAGGATAGATTTGTTCGCGTCGTATGTGAGGTTGTTCTGCGGCACGGCAGGCGAGAAGAGCACGCTCAACTTCACCGTACGCTCGTCCATCGGGCGGGTGAAGCGGAGTTCTGCCGGTTCATCGTAGGCAATCTGGGTATTGAGTACCTGCGCGACAGTCGGACCGCTGCCGACGATCACGATGCCGGTGCGGGCAGGCATCGTGCCGTTGCCCTGAATGAAATGGGCAGGCAATCCGAAGCCCTGCGTGAAGATCGCCGCAAACGCGGCGGCGAGGGTTGCGGCGGTGGCGGTGATACGGGCGACTTTCTGCCGGAGCGACATCACCGCACGACGCGGGGCGACGGCGATCTGAGCGCGGACGGCGGCGGCAACGGCCGACGGCACCGCAGGCTGTTCCATCGCCCGCATCTGCATCCGGATGCCGCGATATGCCGCATAGACGCGGGCATACTCGGCGTTTTCCTGAATCTGCCTGCCAACGTACAGTGCGTCATCGGGCGGCAATTCGCCGTCCAGATACGCAGAGACGAGGGCGCGGATGTTGTCCCGCTCGCGGTTCCGTGCCATTACGAATCATCATCCTCCATCGGCGCATCAATCCCCATCGAGACCGATACACGCCGGAATTCTTCACGCGCTCGAAACAGAACCGACTTCGTCGCACTCGGCGACGTATTCATGATGACGCCGATCTCATCGAGCGGCAGACCTTCATACTCGCGCAGCAGCAACGCCTGACGGTTGCGTGCCGACATCCGGTTGAGAATCTCCTCCACCGACCCCGCCATCTCCTGCCGCAGCAGTGAACGTTCAGGGTTCTCGCCTGCGCTGCCGTGGACGAGATGATCGTGCTTGGCATCCTCCCACGGGTTCCAGCGAATACGCTGCCGCCGTCGGAGTTGGTCATAGCAGTTGTTCGACGCGATTTTGTGCAGCCACGCCGAGATGTTCAGGTCGTTCGAGGTGCGGGACAGAGCAAGGTGCGCCTTCACAAAGGTGTCTTGCGTCAGGTCCTGAGCATCCTCGGCGTTCCCGCCCATCATCCGATAGATAAACGCATAAATCTGGCGTTCGTAGCGGGTGAACAGCATGTCGAATGCTGCTGCATCCCCACTCCTGAGCCGCTCAATCCATGCGACTTCATCGGCGGTCGTCACCGGGCCTTCCACCGAGCCTCCCAACCATTACAACGAACGACGCGGCGCAAGGTTGCGCGTTTCGCATATTTTCCGCAGCACAC
>JBBRMX010000351.1:0-3134 GCA_038230615.1 Thermomicrobiales bacterium
AGCCGTTCCAACGGATTGTTCGACCAGATTTGTCGCCAGTGCGCCTGCGGAAAAGCCAGATAGGCCAAGACATCGCTTTCGGCCTCGTCCATCAGGTCGGCGAGACGCGGGAAGCGATCGCGGAAGGTGTCCGCCACCCGCCGCCATTGTTCCCGCGCACTGGTCGCATCGGGCTGGGCGAAGACCGTGCGGATTGTCGCCGCCACCAGTTGCTGCGCGCTCTTCGGCACCAGAGCAAGCGCGTTCCGCACGAAATGGACGCGACAGCGCTGCCAACTCGCTCCCTGCATCACCGTCGTCAACGCCCGCTTCAATCCCGCATGGGCATCACTGATCACGAGTCGCACCCCGGTCAATCCCCGTTCGACCAAGCCGCGCAGAAACTGCTCCCAGAACGCTTCCTCCTCACTCGGCCCGACATCAAGCCCCAAGACTTCCCGTTGCCCGTCCGCGTTGACGCCGATCACGATCACGATCGCCATCGAGACGACCCGCCCGTCTTGGCGCACCTTCACGTAGGTCGCATCAAGCCAGACGTACGGATACCTGCCGACGAGTGGGCGGGTGCGAAAGCGCTCGACTTCCGCGTCCAGCGTTTCGCACAGCCGGGAAACCTCGCTCTTGCTGATCCCGGTAATGCCGAGTGCCTGCACAAGATCATCGACCCGCCGCGTCGAGACGCCGTGGATTTATGCTTCCTGCACCACCGCCGTCAGTGCGCGTTCCGCCCGACGACGGGGATCGAGCAGGGCGGGGAAATAGCTGCCATCCCGGACCCGCAGCACCTGCAAGTCAATCGTGCCGACACGGGTATCCCAGCGTCGTTCCCGATAGCCATTGCGCTGTCCGGTGCGTGTCTCGCTGCGCGCGTGCCGCTCCGCACCGACGTGCTGGGTCACTTCGAGTTCCATCACGGCCTCGCTGAACACGCGCACCCCTTCACGCAAGAAATCGACATCGTCCGCCATCTGTGCCTTGCGGAGCAGCTTCGTCAGTCCTATGCTCAACGGATCGGTCATGGTGTGCCCTCCTTCTTTGCGGTCTCGACAACCGGAGAAGAACCACACCCTGACCGTTTCCGTCAATCCTGACGCTTCTTACACACTTCCGGGGACATTACCGTCGAATTCGCCCTGCTTGTGATAGTCAAACCACTCCAGTGATGACGAATCAACAATGTAACTCCGTTCGTATGGGGGATGATCGCCTTGTCCCGGCGGTTCGATCACGAAATGCGTGTTATTGAATTGCCTGAATGAGTACCGGTACAAGGCGTTTGGAACGAAAACGTGCGCAAACTTACTATTGACCAGATCCATCAGACCATACATTTCCATATAGTTTCTCATGTTCGCGATATACACAAACAAAATAGTCTCCGTTGTGTTGCATCGAACGGTGTATGAGTCGGACACGACTCGCCAATATTGAGGATGAAAGATTAACATTGGGTCCATCTTGTCTCGATACACTGCAAGAAGTCCTGCCTCCGTACTCACGCCGATCTCACCATAATTGTAAATGATGTACGCAATGTTAGAGCCTGGTACTTCAACGAGTTCGGCGTCTTCGGTAAAACCCGACAGTAACTGCAAATCAATGTCCCAACCATTGAGCATGACCATAAAACGTCCCTTTGTCGCTGATCTCCTGCGGAGACTCGCTTGCATTCTATCCGTTGTTGCCATTCTACAGCGCGCTTTATATGCGCGTCGCCAGGGCTTGTGCTCGTCGCGCGTGACGAAGCGGGATCGGTTCGTGAACCGATCCCGCAACACGAGTCAAAAGAGTAACGCCAACGGTTCTACACGCGGGCATACCGGCGGCGAAACAGCGATCCGCCGACGATCAGGATACTACCGACGATCAGCATGAGGGTTTCGCGCGCGTTCTGCCAACGCGTATCGGTCGGCAAGCCCGTGCTCGGCAATGTTGCCGTGGTTGCGCCGCCGGTGCCGAGGAATTTGAAGGAATTGAGGGCGGTCGTCCCCTGCTGGAAGAAGGTAGCGAAGTCGTTCTCGGCGGCAGTGAAGGTGGTGATATAGACCGCGTTCGCTTGCAGGGTGATGACCTGCGCGCCGTGCAACCTGCCCGACCCGGCTGGGGTGAGGAAGTAGTCGTAGCGGCGCGCGGCTTGCCCGCCCACGGTCAGGTTCTGGATGCCGCCCGGCCCTTCCTGGTAGCCAGGGACGGACTGCGCCACACCGGCGCGGCTCTGCGTGACGATGTCATCGAGGTTCACACCGGCCGGCACCGCGACCGTGACGATGTTTAAGTTGCCGTTCAGCGGCGGCGCGGCGGTGAAGACGCCGCCGATTGTCGTCCCCGGCGGAAGATTCGTGTTCGGCGGCGGCGACCCCTGCTGCCAGCCGCTCGGGACGGTGAACGAATAGCGCCCCTGCGGATCGGTAAAGGTCGCTCCCTGCGCACCAACGGCGGTAATCGAGCAGACACCGAGCAGCGCAACGAAGATCACGAGTTTCCATCCATGCCGTGCCATTCCGTCCTCCTTTCCTCCGAACCAACCATCCAACGGTTCCCGCTTGCAATACCAGTGCCGCGTCAGGGAACCTAACCCCCGGCCCGCCCGTTCCGTATTGCCATCCTACACCACGCTCCGTATGCTACGCACGAGGCACCCCTCCCCCGCCGCAGCGGGGGAGGGGCCGGGGGAGGGGAGCAACCATTGACCGAAGCACAGCGCGCATTTGAGAAACGGGTCGGGGCGGACAATCTGCGCGGGCTGTGGATCGTCTGGCACGACTATGCAGCACGGGCGAATGGCCGCTGGTTCCCCGGCGCGAGCATCCCCGGCGCGCTGGCGAACGGGACGCTCTTCTGCCACGCCAACCTCGACTTCACGACCGACGATCAGCAGATCGCGCACCCCCGCTTCGGCGCGGACGCGGGCGATTTCGTCGCGATGCCCGATCCCGATACCTACGCGCCCCTCCCCTACCACCCCGGCATCGGGCGCGTCCTCAGTGACCTCCGCACCGAGGCGGGCGAGCCGTGGGCGGGCTGCCCACGCACGCGCTTGCGGGATATGTTGGATGCATTGGCGCAGCGCGACCTGTCGGCGCGGGCGGCATTCGAGCCGGAATTCACGCTCTTTCGCCAGGCGGACGACGGCA
>JBBRMX010000352.1:0-3106 GCA_038230615.1 Thermomicrobiales bacterium
GCGGTGTCGAGCAAGCGCACAAAGTCGCCGTCGCTGCTCGTTGGGCGATAGTACAGGCGGTTCTGCGTCGCTGTCCCCTCAGAAACATACAACAGCAGATATGCCCCGTCGTCGGTGAGCAAGGGCGAGAAGCGCAATGCTGGCGCATCGGGGCGATGATAGATAAGCGGATCGTCGGTTTGCGGCGTGCCGATAGCGTGCCAGTGGACGCGGCTGTAACGCACTTCGTCTTCCGGCGGCACGCTGCCCGCGTCCGGCAAGCGGTTGTACCAGAAACCGGAGCCGTCCGGGTGCCACGCGATGCTGGCAAATTTGCAGCGAGTCAACGATTCGGGATAATCCGTCTGTGTTATCACATCACGGATACGGATTTCCTGCCAGTCGCTGCCGCTACGGGAGACGCCATACGCGAGCAATGTGCCATCTTTGCTCCATTTCTCGCTCGACAGCGCGGCGGTGCCGTCCGCTTCCAGCGTGTTTGGGTCCAGCACGACAACTGGCGGCGCATCCGGCGTTGCGGCGCGATAAAGCACCGCCTGATTTTGCAGCCCTGTATTCTTGCTGTAGATGTATGCGTCGCCTTCGCGGTGCGGCGCACCCCATTTTGGGTAGTCCAAGAGCACGGTGAGACGGTCGCGCAGTGCGTCCCGCCCCGGCAATGCGTGAAGCACGGCGAGGGCGGCATCACCGTGTACCTGTGTCCATTCCTGCACATCGGTGCTTTCGGCATCTTCCAGCCAGCGATATGGGTCTGCCACCGGCGTTCCCCAGAAATCCGTGACCGTATCATCGCGGCGCGTCATCATTCGCTCCCTCGTATGCGTCAAGCTAGTATGCGTCAAGATAGTGGTCGAGTTCCCACTGGCTGATAGACGAACGGTAATCCTGCCATTGCAGCCGCAATGCGGAGACGTACCGCTCGAAGACATGATCGCCGAGGGCATCGCGGATGATCGGGTCGCGCTCCAACTCGCCAATCGCCTCACCGAGCGTGAGCGGCAGCGTACCCACATTGCGCGAGCGGAGCGCGTCATCGGAGACACTATATAGACTCTCCTCGACAGGTTCGGGGAGGGGCAGATTTTTCTCGATGCCATCCAGACCCGCCGCAAGCATCACCGCGCAAGCGAGGTACGGATTTGCCGCCGGATCGGGCGAACGCAACTCGACATCGCTGCCGCCGTGCCGGTCGCTGTCGCCGGGAACGCGGATCAGGGCTTCATGGTTCACCCGCGCCCACATCAGGAAAATCGGGGCCTCATGCCCCGGAATGAGACGGCGATACGAATTAACGAGCGGCGACAGCACCGCAGACATCCCTCGCGCATGTGCCAGTTGGCCCGCCATGAATGCCCGTGCAATATCGGACAGCCCATACGAATCGGCGGGGTCTGCGAAAGCGCACGGTCCGCCATCGCGGAAATCTAGCCGCTGATGGATGTGTAACCCGGAGCCATTAGAGTTCGGGACCGGCTTCGGCATGAACGTCGCGTGGAGACCGTGCCGCGCCGCGATTGCTTTCATCGCTACCCGCAGCGTGATGAGTGAGTCCGCACTCTGCAATGCGCCATTCGGCGGCAGATCAATCTCGTGCTGCCCCGGCGATACTTCGTGATGGTACGCTTCGGTGCGGACGCCCATTTGCCGCAGGGTACGGACCACATCACGTTGCACGATTGCCGCCTGCCCGCCCGCCGTGTCGAAGTAGCCGCCGAAATCGCCTTCGGGCGGCGACACACCCGTCGCATCACGCTTCAGCAAGAAGAACTCCACCTCCGGCGCAACGAAATATTCGTAGCCGAGGGCGTAGGCGCGATCAATCTGCCGCTTCAGCACGGCGCGGGGATCGCCGAGGAAGGGCGCACCATCTGGGCGATGCACGCCGCACAGGATGCGGGCAGTCGTGCCGGTCGTGCGCGTCCACGGCACCACCGCGAAGGTAGAAAGATCGGGGGTAAGCACCATGTCGCGCTCCGCCATGCGCGTCGTGCCTTCCACCGACGAGCCATCGAAGGTCAGACCGCGTGTAAGCACCATCGGGAGATCATCTACCGAGATCGTGACGCCCTTCACGGTGCCGAGAATATCCATGAACTGCAAATCTACAAACTCGACGTGTGCCGCCGCCGCCTGTTCCAACACCTCGTTCGGAGTACCGGGTACGGCGTATTGCGTATTTGTCGTCGCATTATCTCCTGAAATCGTCGTCATTGCGCGAAACTCCTATTGCTAACAGGGACGTGACAAGGCAACGGCACTCAGTACTCGGTACTTCCCGCAGTCGGCGGGAGATCCGGCATCTGTCGTACCTTGAGCGCGACATGCAAATTGAGCCGGTCGTGCGGGTCCGCGAGGCTGCGCCCCGTCAGTTCCTCGATGCGACGCAGGCGATAAATCAGACTATTGCGGTGGATAAATAGCCGATCCGCGATCTCCTGCATCCCGCCGCCGAGGTCAAGGTATGCCTCAAGGGTCGCCACGAGGCCACCGCCGCGCTTTTCGTCATATGCCAGTAATCCACCGAGCATATCGCTGGCAAAAGAGGCCGTCGCGTCGCTGCGCCAGAGCGGGTAGAGCAACTGATAGATGCCGAGATCGCCCGCCGTGCCGCTGTCCACCACATTGTGCGGCACCGCGCCCGATGCACCGAGGCGTAGCGCGAAATACGCTTGCCGGAATGCCTCGGATGCCCCTTGCCAACCGGTATGGCGGTCGCTGATGCCAACGGCGATGCTGTCCGTCCCGTTCTCATCGGCGAGCCGCCGCCCCATTTCTACCGCACGACGGCGAGCAAGTTCGCCGTCCGGTACCGGCAGCAACGCGGCAATCGTGCCGATCTCCGGCAACTCGGCAACAAACGCACGCGGCTGCCACCCCGCAATGCTGCTTTCAAGTGCGGCGCGGATGATACCGAGCGATTCCGCATCCGGCATCGGCGCGGCAAGCAAGACTGACACCCCCCGCAACGGGTCGAGACCAAGCGAACGACACTCCGCGAGCGCGGCAGATTCCGTTTCGAGCCGCCCAAGCAGCAATGCCCGCAACGACCGCTCGGTTTCGGCAGGCGTCGGACCGAGTTGCCGTACCGCACCGCCAGTTGGGCCGA
>JBBRMX010000353.1:0-3085 GCA_038230615.1 Thermomicrobiales bacterium
CAGTAGTCAGGAGTCCGTCGTCAATCGTCGGTGATCGGCAAACGGCAAATGCATTGTACCGGTGCATGATGCCGCAGTATACACGCTCCCCGTCAGCGCGTGGGTGTGGACCAGCGTGCGCCACTCACATCCACCCATTTGTGCTGCGTCTGCGAACGCCCGATGGCGTCCAACACCTCCTGCGCCCGCAACCCGTCCGCGAACGACGGCGACCGCACCGCGCCGGTGCGAATGCTCACGAACCATCGCCGCGCCAGCCGGATCATTGGCGGTACGAGCGGGTGCGGCGGTTCCTCGGCATCCACGACGCGGATACCGCTGCCGCGCAGATGCTCCGGCACAACTAGCCGCGTCGGCATCAGATCGGCGCGGCGTGCGCCCCACACCGCGCCGTCCGGCACGAGTGCCAGCATTCCGCCCGTGCCGAAAATCCGAATCTCCTCACCGGGGCCATGCCACGCGCCCGCCGAGAGTGTCAGCGTCGCCACCGCCCCCGATGCGAACCGTAGCAGGATGCCCGCCGCATCGTTCGTCGCCCCGGCAACTTCGGTGATCTCGCCGAGCCACCAGCGCAATGCATCCACATACGGCGCACCGAGCGCACCGAGCAGCCCACCCGCGTTCGCGGTCTCGGCGGGGCACAGAAAGGTCACCTGCGCCAGCGTCGGTGTGGCGACGAACCCCGTCTCGATCAATTCCTTCATCAACGCACGTGCAGGCAGAAACCGCCCGACGAACCCCGCCATCGCCGCGACGTGGTGCATTTCCGCCATGCGCTGCATCTCGCGGGCTTCGGTCGCGGTGCGTGCCATCGGGGATTCGCACAGCACCGGCTTCCCCGCCGACAGCGCGGCAATCGCCATCGCGTGGTGCAATTCGGGCGGGGCGGCGATGCTCACGGCATCCACATCGCTGCTCCCGACCAGATCGCGCCAGTCGTCGAAGACATACGGCACGCCGTACGGGGCGGCGAGCGTCTCCGCTTTCGCCACATCCCGCCCGCAGAGCGCGATTACTTCTGCATCCGGCAGCACATGAAATGCGGGCAGATGCACCCGCGCCCCGTGTCCTGTCCCGATGATCCCGATGCGTATCTTTCCGCGCTGCACCTGTCCGTTCACCTCCCGTCAGACGGGCAGTATCGCACAGCGCGGCGTAGATGTTCATCGCGCCCTCACATCCCGGTAGAGGGGCAGCGTTTCATTGACAGGCACCGTGCAGCGCGGGATGATTTACGCGGTGCGGCGTCCCACAAACCGGGGCGTCGCTTGTGTTTCCCCCTCTCTCGCATGATCGGAGCAAACCCCCGATGCCATCTCAGAAGCCTTCCTCCCCGACCCGCACCGGCGCGGCACTCGTGGGTTTCCTCGCGGGTATCTTGCTCGTCCTCAGCGGCTTCGTGCTCGGCATCGTCGCTGACCGGCAGATGGGCGGCACCGCCCCCCTCATCACACAGGCGGTCGTCCTCCCGACCTTCCCGGCTGTCGCAACCGACACCGTCCCTGCGGGTCGCCCGACTTCGACACCCCGC
Organism: Thermomicrobiales bacterium; assembly: GCA_038230615.1. GTDB lineage: Bacteria > Chloroflexota > Chloroflexia > Thermomicrobiales > JALYUS01 > JBBRMX01. Next base: position 1,532 of record JBBRMX010000353.1, read on the forward strand.
CCCGCCGCGACGCCCGTGCCGACTGTCACCCCACGCCCCTCCGACCCGCCCATCAGCCTCACCGACGCGAAAAACACGACCCCGAAAGAGCTAAAGGATCAGTTCGATATCTTCTGGCAGGCATTTCAGATTCTGGAAAACAACTTCTACTACCGCCCTCTCGATGAACAGAAACTGATCTACGGCGCACTGAAGGGCATGTACAACAGCGCGGGCGACGATTACACCGTCTTCCTCGAACCCAAAACCGCCCAAGATCGCAAAGATGCCGAGAACGGGCAATTTGTCGGTATCGGCGTCTACATCGAGCAGAAAGACGGCGAGCTGCGAATTACCTCCGTCATCCCGAATGGGCCGGCAGCAGCGGCGGGGTTGCAATCGGGCGATGTCGTCCTCTCTATAGATGGCAAGAGCCTCGCGGGGCTGTCGCTCGAAGATCAGCGCACACCGATCCGTGGACCGGAAAACAGCATCGTCACGCTCACCGTGCGGCGGGCGGGCGAGGCGAACCCGCTCGACATCCCCATCACCCGCAAGCGCATCGTCATCCCGGCAGTCACGCTCGATGTCCGTCCGGACGGGATCGGCGTGCTGAAAATCACCGGCTTCAACGACCACTACAAACAGGAACTTGACGACGCCCTCAAGCAAGCGCAAGACAAAAAGGTGAAGGGGCTGGTACTCGACCTACGCGACAACGGCGGGGGTTATGTGGATGGGGCGCGGCAATTGCTCGGTCGTTTCCTGCCGAAAGACTCGCTGGCGATGCTGGAAGACCGCCGCCCCACCGGAGGAAACCTCTCCCCGATCACCGTTATCGAGAACGGCCCCGTCTTCGATCTGCCGCTCGTCGTACTCGTTAATGGCGGCACCGCCAGCGCGTCCGAGATCACCGCCGGGGCATTGCAGGACTACAACCGCGCCACCCTGATCGGCACCAAAACCTTCGGTAAAGGCTCGGAACAGTCCGTGACGCAGTTCAAGGACGGCTCCAGTTCCCGCGTGACCATCGCTAACTGGTACACGCCGAAACAGCGCATCATCCAGAAAGAAGGGCTGGTACCGGATATGGTCGTCGAGGCACCCAAAGACCAGCGCGGCACCGCCCCCGACCCGCAACTTGGCGCAGCGACCGATCTGCTCCGCACTAAAATCGCCAGCTCTGAGATTAGCGGGAACTCTTCAAACGTACCGCAATCACGCAACAATCGCGCAGCCATTGATACCGGCGCAAGAGATCCGGACGATTACCGGGAGTAACATGGATCGCCATCATCGCACGGATAGCGGTGGCGAACGGAGGAAATACTGAGGGACATCGCAGCACAACTCAAATTAGGAGAGCAAGCCTACGCAGTCCGCACCGCGAAGATTTCGTCAATTTCATCTATGTCTTGAATCGAAATCTCGAAGGGGAACGTACATGGAGCAACGTCTCGTACGCTTGAGCAAAACCGTGTCGCATGCGCTCCGGCATGAGCCGTGGCTCTATGAATTGGAACTTGATGATGCGGGCTGGGTCCCGGTCTCGGCACTACTCCAGGCCCTTCAAGG
>JBBRMX010000354.1:0-3085 GCA_038230615.1 Thermomicrobiales bacterium
AGGCATACTGGGAGCATATGCCCCTCCGCATGGCGCAATTGCCGTCGGGACCGGACGCGCAGTTCTATCGCCGCCTCGCGTTCGGCACGATGGCGGAGTTTGTCGTGCTGGACACGCGGCAATATCGCACCGATCAGCCGTGCGGCGACGGTGTGAAAGTACTCTGCGATGCCGCCCTTGATCCTGCCGGGACGATGACGGGGACGACACAGGAATTGTGGCTGAACGAACGCCTGCTCGGTTCCCGCGCCCGCTGGAATGTGATCGCGCAGCAAACACTGATGGCATCGCTTTCGACGCAGAATGCAGCGGGCGAGAAACTGTACGGGATGGACAGTTGGGGCGGCTATCCGCCCGCCCGCGCCCGCTTGATGCGCTTCCTCGATGCGGCGCAGCCCGCGAACCCGGTCGTGATTACGGGCGATATTCATGCCAGTTTCGCCGCCGATCTCAAGACCGATTTCGCGGATAGCCGTTCGCCCATCGTCGGTGCGGAGTTCGTCGGCACCTCTATCGCCAGCGGTGGCGACGGGAGCGACGCCGCGCCCGTTTTCGTCGCCGCGATGCGTGACAACCCGCATATCAAGTTCCACAACAACCGCCGGGGGTACGTGCGCTGCGACCTCACCCGCGAGACCTACCGTGCCGAGTATCGCGTTGTACCGTATGTGCGGAGACCGGATGCCCCCGTCAGCACCGCTGCCGCATTCGTGCTCGAAAATGGGCGCAAAGGGATTTCGCCCGCCTGATCTGATGTGTGTCAGCGATCCAGCGGCTATACTGCCCGCACGAATGACGGCGGACATCTGCACACGAAATGACCGAAACGACAGGGGCAAACCACCGATGACGGACGAAACATTGCGCGAACGGGTGACGGCGGCGATTGATGACGCGGCGGACGATATTCTGACGGTAAGCCGCTTCATTCATAGCCACCCGGAAGTTGCGATGGAGGAGGTCGAATCGTCGCGGGCGGTGGCGGAGATGCTGGAACGGCACGGGTTCGCGGTGTCGCGCGGTGTTGCGGGCTTGCCCACGGCGTTCCGCGCCGAACGGGGCAACGGTGCGCCGCGCATCGCCTTTCTGAGCGAGTACGATGCCCTCCCCGGTCTCGGTCACGGATGCGGGCATAATCTGATTGCGTGCGCGGCGATGGGGGCAGGCATCGGGCTTGCTGCCGCGCTCGGTGAGGCGTCCGGTACGGTGGTAGTCTTCGGCACGCCCGCTGAGGAATCGGGGGGCGGGAAGGTTATTATGGCGCGGGCGGGCGCATTCGATGATATTGACGCGGCGATGGGGGCGCACCCCGGCACGAACGAAGCCTCGGTGCCGACGGAGCCGGGGTCAGGGCTTGCACTGGCGGTGACGACGGTTGCGATTGCGTACCACGGCAAGACGGCGCACGCCTCCGCTGACCCGCAGCACGGTATCAATGCCCTCAATGCGGTGATCGAGTTGTTCAACGGTATCAATGCGCTGCGGCAACATGTCACGCATGATGTCCGGATTCACGGCATCATCACGCACGGCGGCGATGCCCCGAATATCGTGCCGGACTACGCGCGCGCCCTCTTGTATGTCCGTGCCGCGACGACACGCACGATGGAGGCGGTGGTAGAACGGGTGCATCACATCGCGGGCGGGGCAGCGATGATGACGGGGGCGCGGCTCGATTGGAGCATCCCGGAGGAGCCGTATACCGACATGATCACCAACCATACCCTCGCCCGCCGCATTCGCGTCCATGTCGATGCGCTCGGTCTGCGGATGCCGCAACCGCGCATCGGGGAGGCACTGGGCAGCACCGATTGGGGCAATGTGTCATATCTCGTGCCGGCGGTGGAGACGGGTTTTCCGATCACCGATCATGTGATCCCGTGGCATTCCGCCGAGGTTGTCACTGCGGCACGGAGCGAACGGGGCGAGCGAAATATGCTGCTCGCCGCGAAAGCACTGGCACTCGCGGGGCTGGATGTGCTGACCGATGGCACACTGCTCCGCGCCGTCCGCGACGAACACCGTCGCGCCCTCACCGAGCGGGGCGGGAGACGCGACGAATAGCATACCGCGTTCGCCGGTACTTCCCGTTAGGGCTTGAAGATGAGGCTGCCCGCCATACCGTCAATGATCGGTCGCCATGTGGTATCGAAGCCGGAGGCGGGGGCGGTTGCGCTGAAGAAGTAAGTGCGTTCGCTGCCGGGGGCTTGCACGATAATCTGCTCCGAGACGACGGGCAGTGTGGTGGTGTAGGCGATGGTGATGCGTAGCCCCGTCGGGCCGCTCGCCGCCCCCACACGGATGCGATCAATCGAGAGGATTTTCAGGTCTGTCGCGCCCCGGTCGCGGGTTTGCGACGCGAGCAATTGCGCGAAACTCTGGGCGTGTACGTCCTTGGCGAGATCGAGTTGCACCGCCTGCCCGATGAAGTTAACGCGGGGCGCGTTCGCGTCGTCCGGCTTCGTGTTGCGCGGCGTGAATTGCGACGCCGGGTCCACGGTGACGACTTCCCAGTCGTTCGGGTAGCGCAGCGTTGCTTTGCCGTCCGCACTCATGAAGGGCTGCCCGCCCACGAGCGGCTGCAACACGACATCTTTGGCGATCATCGGCAGCGGCACTGTCGGCGCGAGCGGCGCGGGCGACGGTGGCACGACGGGCGTGGGCGGGGCGGCGGTTGGCGCACCGATGGTCGGGCTGGTGGGCGACTGATTCGTCGGGCTAGGGACAACCGCGCTGCCGGTACGAATGATTGAGGGGTCTATTGTCCGCACGGGCGCGGGGGGAGCGGTCGGGGCGAGAAGCGAGGCGGCAGGCGTCGGGGTAGCGGCGGATGCGCCGCCACATGCGCTGAGCAGTGCCGCGCCCCCCCCAAGCAGCACAGCGCGGCGCGGGGGACGAGAGAGGGGGCGTACACTCACTGCGCGTTCCTTTGCGTTACCACGGCGGCGACCGGCTCCGACGCGGGGGTGGTGGTATTGATCCCACGGAGCAGCCCGCGCACCGTGAACAGCGCGACGACGCCGATCAGGACACCGAACCAGAGCGTGCAAAACCGGATGAGCAGCGTCGCCGCGACCGCGATGTC
>JBBRMX010000355.1:0-3063 GCA_038230615.1 Thermomicrobiales bacterium
CCCGAAAAGGGATATGGAGCGCATTTGGCACGCGCTACAAGGACCACATCAGCAGACCTTCGAGACGGTGCAGCGTGCGGGCGACGGGCGCAATATAGACATTCTTGTCAGCCTCTCGGTAGTTGTCTATGGCGGATCAATCGCCATCCTGAGCATCAACCGCGACATCACCGAGCGCAAACGTGCCGAGATGCAACTGCAGCACGACGCCTCGCACGACATGCTGACCGGCTTGCCCAACCGTGCGCTTTTCATCGAGCGGCTGGACCGCGCCCTGAAGCGCGATTCCGGGCAGTTCGCGGTGTTATTCCTTGATCTCGACCGTTTCAAGAATATTAACGACAGCCTCGGACATGGCGTAGGTGACCAATTGCTGATCGAGACCGCGCGGCGGATTGAGCGATCGCTACGCCCGATAGATACTGTGGCGCGACTCGGCGGCGACGAATTTACTATGCTCCTCGAACATATCACCGACGTACAGGATGCGATTGATGTCGCGGAGCGCGTCCAGCGGTCGCTCGCGGTGCCGATCAAACTCGGCAAGCACGAAGTCTTCACCGCCGCCAGCATCGGTATCACGCTGAGCAATGTGGGATATTACCAGCCGGAAGAAGTGCTGCGCGATGCGGACACCGCGATGTACCGTGCCAAAGCACGCGGCAAAGGCCGACACGAAGTCTTTGATGCGGGGATGCACAAGCGAGCGGTTGCATTGCTTCAACTAGAAACCGATCTGCGCCGCGCGGTAGAGTGGGAAGCATTCTGGTTGCAGTATGAGCCGATTGTTTCCTTTACCACAGGCGAGATCAATGGCTTCGAGGCACTTGTACGCTGGCAGCATCCACGCCGTGGTTTAATACCGCCCGGAGATTTTATCCCCATCGCGGAGGAGACCGGACTCATTGTCCCAATTGGGCAGTGGGTACTACTGGAGGCGTGCAAGCAGTTACGCCGCTGGCGCGACCAATTCCCACACCATCCCGCCCTCACAATCAGTGTCAACTTGTCGAGTAAGCAGGTCGCGCATCCCGATATGCTCACGCAAATTGACCGGATTCTTGAGTCAACGGGGATTGATCCGCATATGCTCCGGTTGGAAATCACCGAAAGCACGATTATGGAACATGCGGAATCCGCGATTTCGGTGCTTTCCCAGATTCACGCACGAGGCATTCGGCTCTGCGTAGACGACTTCGGCACGGGGTACTCATCGCTTGCGATGCTCCACCGCTTCCCGGTCGGCACACTAAAAATTGATCGCTCGTTCACCAGCCGTATCGGGGACGGCGGCGAAAATAGCGAAATTATCCGCGCAATCGTGACGTTAGCACGCGACCTCGGTCGCGAAGTCATCGCGGAAGGCGTGGAGACCGAAGAACAGCTCGCGCATCTGTGTGCGCTCGGCTGCGATGCCGCACAGGGCTACTTTTTTGCCCGCTCGATGGATGCATCGGCAGTTTCCGCGCTTCTCGCCGCACCTTCGCCGTGGACCTACATTGCCGCGCTCAGCACCGGGACGCCTACGCCTACATCTCCACGTAGTCACAAACCGCTCCCACTCTCGCCGTTCGCTCCCGGCAACTAGTGCGCCACGCTTCCCCTGCTGCAATCCCGTGCGCGTTTGCTATACGGACACCGCTGGTTTCGGTACAATGGAATGAGTGGTAACGTCATTACACGGGAGATTGCCAGTGCCGCGAGGAATTGAGACCGCGATCATCGAGTTTGTCCGCCAGTTGTACGATAGTGTCGGCTGGCTCGGCGTCTTTATTGCCCTGACGATTGAGAGCGCAGCAATTCCTTTGCCGAGCGAGGTCACGCTGCCGCTTGCGGGCTGGCTGCTCGTGCAGGACAAGGGTTTGCCGGTCTCCGGCGTGCTGATTGCCGGTCTCATCGGTGCGTTAGGAAATGTCGTGGGGTCGTGGATCACCTACTGGATCGGCATGGTCGGCGGTCGCCCGCTTTTGCTGAAGTACGGCAAGTATGTACTTATCTCGCCGCACCACATCGAACTTGCGGACAAGTGGTTCGCTGAGAAGGGCGAAGCCACGGCATTCTTTTCGCGTCTCCTGCCAGTGGTGCGGACATTCATCTCGGTGCCTGCGGGGATCGCCCGGATGAACTTCCTCAAGTTTACAATCTATACCTTTATCGGTTCGTTCATCTGGTGTACCGCGCTGGCGACGGGCGGCTACTACACGGGCAAAAACTGGGAACAACTCCGCAATGCGATGCGCCCCTTCGACTACCCGATTGCGGCGATTGTGCTGATCCTGCTCGTCGTCTTCTTCGTGCGTGGTCGGCGGGCGGGGCGGCATCCAGCGGCAGTGGTTGCCGCTCCCATATCTGACACAAGCCCCGGACCGCGCCCGATGAACGGCAGGCGCGACCTGAAATGGGGGGCCGCGCCCGTAGTGCCGCCGCCGCCCTATGCGGCACAGCAACAACCGCAAGCGGACGCATCCGAGCGGTTGCGCGATGCGTGGAAGCCCGTGTCGGAGACTGCCGCAACTACTACCCCGATAACGACGACAACAAAATCCGCAGACCCCGCCGCTCCCCAACCATCGCGGGGTACTCCTGACACAGTGCCGCTCGGTTTTTATCGCCCGAAAACCGAAGAAATCCAGACGAAAGCGCGAAACGGGAAGCAATCGGACCGTACCACAGGGAAGTAGGGAACAGAGGATGGCAACGATGCACGCTTCCGCAACTGGCAGCACGATGCGTGAGACCCTGATCTGCACCTATTGCGGCACGGAATACGACGCGGAGACACTCCAGACACTCTGCCCAAAAGATGGGCGCGTCCTCACGCCGCAGTACGATCTTGCAATGGCGGCGCGGACGATGACTCCCGCCGCCCTGAAAGAGCGCGACGCCACGATGTGGCGATATGCCGAAATCATGCCGGTGCGCGACACCGCGAATATTATGACCCTTGGCGAGGGTTGGACGCCGATTATCACCATGCCGGGGCTGGCACCGCTCACCGGCATGACGAACCTGAGCGCGAAGGACGAGAGCCGCAATCCGACGGGCAGTTTCAAGGATCGCGGA
>JBBRMX010000356.1:0-3039 GCA_038230615.1 Thermomicrobiales bacterium
ACTGCTCCCCGCCTCTTTTGCGTTGTCTGTATACGCCGCGTTACTTCTTGATTTGCCAGTACGCGATGTTCAAGCTCGACCAGTCCCACGGTGTGGGGTTCGTGTTGGCGAGATCGCTGCGGCGTCCGTTCACGGAGGCACGGTCCACAACGGGGATGTCTACGAAGTTTTGCGCGATGTAGTCGTTCAGTTGTATCTGCAATATTGCCCGCTTCCCCGCGTCACGTTCCGCGCGGAGTTGATCGAGCAGCACATCGTATTTCGGGTCGCTGAAACGGTCGTAATTCGTGCCGCTCCAGTTGTTCGCCTTCTGCTGAATCTCCTTGGTGGAGTACCCCGCGAAGAAGACTTCCGCATCCGGCAAGAGCGGGCCGAGCGTCCACAATTGCAGGTCGCGCTCAAAGCGTGCGCCCGCGTCGGCATTGGTCGGTGCGCCGAAGAAGACGCCCGCATCTACATTCTTGATCTCCATGCCGATGCCCGCCATCCCGAACGCCTGCTTGATGACTTGCTCGGTCTTCTCCCGCACAGGGTTGACCGTCGAGGAGAAGACGACGGAGAGTTTGACCCCGCCCTTCTCGCGGATGCCGTCGCCCCCCTTCTTCCAGCCCGCATCCTCAAGTATCTGGTTCGCCTTGGCGACATCGAAGCCGCACTTCGTATTCGTGCTGTTCGTCTGCGGCGGCACCGCAGGGATCACATTGCACGTCGGTTTCGCGGCTGCCCCGTAGAGATTCTTAGCGATGCTGTCGCGGTCAATCAGCCACGAAATCGCCTCGCGCACTTTCGGATCTGTCAGGAAGGGGTGTGGTGCTCTAACCGACGACTTCTCACCGTCCACTTCTTTGCGCGGGTCGGTGAAGTTTACCTGAATCTTCTCGACACCGAACCCGAAGGTGATGTCCAGTGCCTGCCCGCCGCCCGTCACCTGCGCGAGAATATCCGGCGCGACTTGCAGGTTCCACGCCCAGTCTGCCTGCCCGGTCTGCACTGCTTTCGCGGCGGTTGCGGCATCGCCGCCGCCTTTCCAGTCCACCGCGTCGAAGTACGGAGCGTTCGCCTCGCGGTAATTGCCGTTAATGACAAACTGCACATTGTCGCCCGGTGCGAACGACTTCACCTTGAACGGTCCTGTCCCGATGGGGGCACTGTTGATCGGGCAGGCTTTCGGGTCAGTGCAGGCGGCGAGTTGCGCCTTCTGCATTACCGCCGTCGTGCCGGAAAGAAACCACGTCGCCGTAGGCTGCTTGAAGGTGATCACGATAGTCGTCGCATCGGGCGTGTCTACGCTCTTGATCGCGCTGTACGACGAGACCGTCGTCACGGCATTCTTCGGCTCCACGACATACTGCCATGTCGCCTTGAAATCCTCGCTTGTCACGGGTGTGCCGTCCGACCATTTCACACCATCGCGCAGCCGCCATGTCACTTTTGTGCCGTCGGCGGCGAGTTGCCCGTTTTGTGCCGAGGGGATTTCCCGCGCCAGCACCGGAATATCGGGTGTGGCGGCATTCGCGGAGATCACTGCGAGTGGTTCTGACACGACCCGCGCCGCCTCGGAGTTATTCCCGCCCTGCGAGAGATGGATATTGAGCAGTGTCGGTGCCTGCCACGATAGCACCCGCAAGGTCCCGCCACCGCCGCGCTTCAGCGGTGCCGCGCCCCGCGCCGTCGCGACCGCTGCCGGAGCCGTCGCACTCGCCGGAACCGCAGCCGATGCAATCGGTGCGGTCGCCGTAGCAGCCGTCGGCGCAGCAACCGTCGGTACAATAGTTGCGGCGGTAGTCGGGCCGGCAGATGTCGGCGCAAGCGCGCTCGCCGCAATCGTCGGGGCAGTTATCTGTGTGCCAACCGTCGCCATTGCAGGCATAGATGATGGCGGTACGGCGGTCGGCCGCTCCTGTGTCGCCCCGCACGCACTCAGCACGAGGGCAAAAAGCATCCCCGCCACCGCAGCAAGCCGGAGCTGGCCGCCACCCGCCCCCCTCTGTTCTCCTCGAATCATCCCCCGCCGCATACGCCCGCTCCACTTCTATTTGATGCGCGAATACAATAACGACAATCGTAGAAACATGCTCGCTCCATTCGGAGTTATGCGGCATATTGTGCTGCATGTCAAACCATGCGACGCGCACGCGCCAAAACGCCCACCCTGCACGAAGGGGGGTTACATCGTGCATGGACATCGAAGGGGTTTAGCGGAGATGCATGAGTAGTGCGACGAACAGAACAAGCAGGATCGCGCCCATTCCCACGACCACTCGCCCCCATTCAGTGAGCGGCGAGGCGGACGGCGTATGTAGATGCCCGCTATAGTGTGTTTGCAGACGGGCAGATTCGCGTAATTGGCGATGGGCGCGCGCATTCCAGCGTCGGCGCGACCCACGCGCTGCCAGCCCCTGCGTCCGCAATTGCTGATGCTGGTCTATCTCTCGGAGTTCGCTCTGCCAGACCATCGTGCCGCCCTCCACCGTTACTTCTCAGGTATTTAACTTAACATAACTCCTGTCCGTACGCAAGAGCAACATGTAGAATCATTTCCGGTACACTATGGTCATATCGTCGTCGCATCGGTCTTCAATCTGATTCTCATCTTCGCGCTCTACAATTTCCGCTAGGTACGAGAGTCGATAGAAGAGGCGGACGAATGCATATCCTGATCGTGGAAGATGAGCGGCGGCTCGCGCACTTGCTGCGGCGCGTACTGACCGAGGAGCGGCACACCGTAGATGTTGCGCATGACGGCACGGAAGGGTCGGACCTCGCGCTTTCGGACACCTACGATCTCGCGATCCTTGATCTGATGCTGCCCGGTGTGGACGGCTTGGAGATTTGCCGCCGGATGCGGGCGGAGCGCGCCCATACCCCGGTGCTGATGCTGACGGCGCGGGGAGCCATCGAAGATCGCGTGGCGGGGCTGAATGCGGGCGCGGACGACTATCTCATCAAGCCCTTTGCGATGGAAGAGTTGCTTGCGCGTGTCAATGCCCTCCTGCGTCGCCGCGACCGCGACCTTGTAGATATGTCGGTTTTGCAAGT
>JBBRMX010000357.1:0-2989 GCA_038230615.1 Thermomicrobiales bacterium
GTTGTCGCAGCGACGGGCGCGGGCATTTATCGTAGCCGGGATCGCGGGGAGACGTGGGAACTCCCCACCGATGGAAGCGATGTCTCCATCGAAATTGTCGCATGCGGAATGTCGGCGGAGAGCAAACTGCCGTTCATCTTCGCGGCGACGCGCGACGGTCGTTTGATCGCATCGGACGATGCAGGTATGCAGTGGAACGCCCTGCGCATGCCATTCGTCGGGGAGTCAGTGCTCTCCCTCGCCTGCTCATCGGGCGATACCGGCAGTCGGACACTCTATGTCGGGACAGCAGGAAATGGAGGACACACCGTCTGCCTGTGGTACTCGGACGACGGCGGTAGCAACTGGACATGTTGGCTAGAAGAACGAGGCAATGGGACGCTCCCGCTCGTCGTCGCGCCCGATGGGTTGCTGTTCGTCGGCGTCGGCGGGCGGGTACTGTGCCGCCACAGCAAAGCGGCGCAGACGCACGACTGGAAAGCCGTTTCACTCGTGGGGGAGGGCGGAGGGATCGCTGCGATCACCGCTCTCGCCGTGTCGCCTCGCTATCGCACCGATGGGATGGTGTTCGCCGCTACCAGCGCAGGCGTGTATCGTTCAGACAACCGGGGCGAGACTTTCGACCGCTGGAGCGAGGGTATTGCTGCACAACCGATGCTCGCGCTCGTCGCAACGACCGCCGCCGATAGTGAAAGCAACACGTCGGGGGTTCTCGTGTTTGCCGTGGGGGTAAATGGCGCGATCTGGCGGCGGTCAGGTGCCCCCTAGCTACGGGCGGCATCCCAAGCAAGAGCAGAGGGGTGACGGCGGAACAGACAGCACAAGGGAACGAAGGAGGGACGGGGCAGATTGAGGCATTCAGCGACGGCGTCTTTGCGGTCGCGATCACGTTGCTCGTCCTCGATGTCCGTGTTCCCCAAATTGAGACAGTCTCGGCATCTGCACGGCACTCTGGATACTCTGGGCAATCACCGGGGCGACCGCAAAAACGGCAGACTAACGCAGCACGACGAGCGAACGCACGCCGCCACCTACGGCGCGAGTGACTCGTACCGGAAATTGCTGAATGTCGCACTGATTTCGGGCTGGGTGCTCGCATCTTGCACCTGCGCTGCCAGTGCGACTGCGGAAAACGTCGCGACCTCGGCAGGTATCTCCAGTGTGAGAACCTGCTGCCGGTTGACCGCACAGACAAGTTGCTTGCCTCGCACCTCCACCCCCACGATGATCGGTGCATCTGGCTCGACTTTCACGGGAAATGCATCCCGGAAATCGAGCCGCGCCCGGAACTGGTCGGAACCGCCTGGAAACTGCTGGGAAAGCGCGTACCGCCCGTCGCCGCGTGCGAGGAACAGGAGAAACTGTTGCTCATCGCGGCGGTCGCTCGGAATATAATTGAAGTTGAATAGTATGCCGCCCGCTGTTGTCGGAGGCGCACCCGCAAGTTTCATGGTCACTTCGGTATGAAATTGCGGCACCAGTTTGACATTTTTCGGCACCCAGTCTCCCCACGCGATGGACCCTTTGCCGTTCGCCTTCTTCGCCACGCGCAAAGTGTACGTGCCGTCTTTCAGGGTGGTCGTAAAGCCCGGTGTCGAGACGATCAGCCATTGTGTAGGGTCGGTCATGTCGGCAACAACCGCGTTCGCCCCAAGCACCGGCTGGGCGGGGAATGTGCGGACAGGTACGACCGTCGGCGACGGGAGCGCAGTCGGTGACGGGAGCGCGGTCGGCGTCGTCACGGGGGGGGCAGGTGTGGCAGTCGGCGGGACGGGCGGCACGGTTGCTGGCACGAGTGTGGAGGCGGGAGGCAGCGTCGCAGGCAGTGGTAGTGCCGTCGCGGTCGGCACGACAGGTTCCTTGTGCGTACGCAAAAAGAACACGCCTGCGCCGCCCGCCGCACCGACCACCGCAAGACCCGCAAGACCGGCGATGACTGCCCGCCGCCCGGATCGTGGCGCGGACGAGACCGGAACAGAAACCTGTGGGAGCGGCGCACCGGGGAGGGCAGCACTGGCGGTCTCCCGAATTGCGAGAATCGCGGCGAGTGCTTCGCGCATCGAGGGATAGCGGGCGTCCGGCGCGGCGGTCAGCCGACTGATGAGCATTCCCACTGGGATCGGTTGCCGCGCAAGGGCGGCGGCAGTCGCAGACCGGTCTTGTGGCTGGTATGGCGTGGCGGTGAGCATCTCGAACAGCATCACACCGAGGCTGTATTGATCCGTCTGCGGGCCGACCGGCACATTCCCGACGTATTCCGGGCTGCGGTATCGCGCGACGTATGCGATGTCCGTCACTGGCGATGGGAGTGCAGGCACGTCGTCTACTTGCGCGTCACCGAAATCGCCGACCTTCGCACCGCCATCGGGCATGAGGTAGACAACTGCGGGCGTCAGGGCGGTATGCACGATACCGACCTGATGCGCCACCTGCAAACCCCGTGCGGTGTCGGCACCCACGGTCAATGCCTGCGGCAATGGCAACGGACCGTTCTGGAGCAAGTACGCAAGCGAACCACCGGCACTATATTCGAGGACGAGACACAAGGTCTGGTTCGCGTCGCCCGCGAAATCGTAGACCGCAATGAGGTTCGGGTGGCTCCCGGTGCGTGCGCCGACCTCAGATTCGCGGGCGAGCGTCGCTTCGATGGCGCGGTATATCCCCGCATCGGGGACACGCGCCGTGCTCAGCAACTTCATCGCCACGTCCGCATTCGTCGTCGTATCAACCGCACGAACGACCGAAAGATACGTCTCCTCTTGCAACACGCCGCTCACACGATAGCGGTTCAGCAATAACGGTACGGACATGGTTTGTTACACCCCAGCATTGAACGAGAGCCATCGAGAAGCGTCGCACCTCTCCAATCGCCACAGTACACCGACAGTATTGCATCGTGACGCGTTCACCGCACAATAACAACCATCACATCTACACATTTTTGTGTCGAGACTGCACAGTGATTTTCGTGATTATGCGGGCAATACCA
>JBBRMX010000358.1:0-2975 GCA_038230615.1 Thermomicrobiales bacterium
AATCCGCTCGATTTCTGCCGTCTCGCTCGCGGTTCGGGCGGAGAGCGCGACACTGGCACTATCGGGCGCAGTCGCTGCGGCACTATCAGGGGCATTCTTCGCATCCGGGGCGGCGCGTTCTCCATCCGGCGTGCGTGCCTTGCGCAATCGAGACCAATTCTTCACGCGATTTCCCCCACCCGTCCCCTGCCCCCGGCAGCCGTTTTTCCGCTCTATACCGGCGCACAGTACATCGCGCCCCAACACATGTCAATCGGGCGCATCGCTGCGATATGTCCATCTGTGCGGGGTACGCGCAGGAATGCCGGCACCGTTTCGTGCGCCGTTTGTCCTCTGGCGTGGTACCATGCGCCCCAACACAAACGATCTCTCCCCACCCCCCCCCGACGAAAGCGAGGCAACGAATGGGTACCGGACACTGGTCACGCCGCTGCACGACACTGGGTATCCTCCTCCTGCTGGCGGCGACTCTCTCCGCCTGCATCGAATCGCGCACCGATACGACTATCGCACCCAACCTCGGTGGCACCAGCACCATGCGGGTCGGCTTCTCTAAAGATGCACTGCAACTGTTCGCGTCCATCGGCACGACACCCGGCACCGGCGGGATGCCCGCTCCCGCGCCGCCCGATCCCTTCGCCGATCTCGCCACGCAAGTCACCGCGCTCGGCGGCACCTCCCGCCCCTACGACGAAGGCGGCTTCGTCGGGCTGGACATCGTCTTCGGCTTCTCCTCGCTCGACGAACTACAGAAGCAATGGAATACCGTGCTCGGCATCAGCGGCGGTGCCGGTTCCGGCGGTCTCATCCAACTCACCGCCAAGAAAACCGAGAGCGGCGGCGTCCGCATCGAAGCAGCCGTAGACCCCCTGAGCGACCTTAACGACCCCGCCACTACCAACAGCCTGATGCTCCCCCCCGAACTTCGTCTCCTTGCCAAGAGCAGCGGCGGCATCGTTGCCTTCTCCTTCACCTTCCCCGGCGACATCCGCGATTCGGACAGCCTCGCCTCCATCAGCGGCACCACCGCGTCGTGGAGTTTCAATCTCGGTGACAAAAAGGCGACGATCTACGCGGACTCCGCGAAAGGCTAACTCACCGCACATCGAGACGGCACACACGAGACGAAACCCAAGAACGGCAGGGACAGATGGCGGCACGCATCGGGGTCTTCGGCATCGGGCTGGCGGCATACTGGGCGCAATTCGCGGGGCTGCGCGAACGGCTTGTCGCCTATCAGCAGCATGTCGAAACCCAACTCGCCGCCACGGGCGCGGTCGTCGTCTCCGCAGGTTTGGTAGATACCGCCCCCGCCGCCGCTGCCGCCGGAGAACAGTTCGCCCGCGCCGGGGTAGACTTGCTTGTCTGCTACGTCGGCACCTATGCCACCTCATCGCAAGTCTTGCCCGCCGTCCAGCGGTCGCAGGTGCCGGTGCTGATACTCAATCTCCAGCCCGTCGCCGCCCTCGATTACGCCCACACCGATACCGCCGAATGGCTGGCGAATTGCTGCGCCTGCTGCGTCCCCGAAATCGCCGGAGCATTCACCCGCGCCCGCATCCCGTTCAATGTCGTCTCCGGTACGCTCTTCGATGACCCGCAAGCGTGGGATGAAATCGCCGCGTGGGCAGCAGCAGCAGCAGTCGCCCGCGCCGTGCGCGAGAGCCGCATCGGCTTCCTCGGTCACACCTACCCCGGTATGCTCGATCTCTACACCGACTTCACCGCCCTCCATGCCCAACTCGGCACCCACATCGAGATACTGGAAATAGACGATCTCCACACCCGCACCGCCGCCGCAACCGCCGCCGAGATCGCCGCCAAGCGCGACGAAATTGCCGCAACCTTCGCCATTGCGGAGCCGGAGACCGACGCCATCGCCCGCCTGATCACCGACGATGCCCTCGATTGGTCCGCACGGGTCGCCTGCGGTCTCGACCGCCTCGCAGCAGATTTCGCATTGGACGCGCTTGCATACTATTATCGCGGTGTGGACGGCAACGCCAGCGAACATCTCGGCGCATCGCTGATCGTCGGCAATTCCCTCCTCACCGCACGCGGCATCCCCGCCGCCGGAGAAGGCGACCTCAAAACCGCCGTCGCAATGCTGATCCTCGACCGCCTCCACGCGGGCGGGTCATTCACGGAGTTCTACGCGATGGATTTCCGCGACAACTTCCTTCTTATGGGTCACGACGGCCCCGCCCATCTCGCCATCGCCGACGGCAAACCGACCCTGCGCGG
The DNA here is from genome assembly GCA_038230615.1 of Thermomicrobiales bacterium. Lineage (GTDB taxonomy): Bacteria > Chloroflexota > Chloroflexia > Thermomicrobiales > JALYUS01 > JBBRMX01. Next base: position 2,245 of record JBBRMX010000358.1, read on the forward strand.
CTTGGGCGTCTTCCACGGCAAACGCGGCGGCGGGCTGTCTGTCGAAACCACAGTCCGCACCGGCCCGGTCACGATTCTCGGTCTCACCCAGACCGCAGACGGCACCCTGAAATTGCTCGCCGCCGAGGGTGAATCGCTGCCCGGCCCCACGATGCGGATCGGCAATACCAATTCCCGCCTCCGCTTCGCCCCCGCCCCCGCCGCTTTCATGGATCGCTGGTGCGCCGAAGGCCCCACCCATCACGTCGCCCTCGGCACGGGGCATCAGGCGGCAACGCTCCGCAAACTCGCCCGCTTGCTCGGTCTGCCGCTGGTCGTCGTCGCATGACGGCGCGGCTCCACCCCCTCGCTCTCGATCTCGGTGCGGAGAGCGGGCGGGCAGTGCGCGGAACGTGGGACGGCACCCGCCTGCACACCGAGGAGATCCACCGCTTCCCCAATGTGCCGGTTCGCACCCCGCACGCCCTCCATTGGGATGCCTTGCGGCTGTTCGGCGACCTCACCGACGGCATCCGGCGTGCAGCACAACCCGACGGCGGTATTACCAGTGTCGGCGTAGACACATGGGGCGTAGATTTCGCCCTACTCGACGCAGACGGCACCCTGATCGCGACCCCCGTCCACTACCGCGACCGCCGCACCGAGGGCATGATCGCCGCCGCCGCCGCCCGCGTTCCCGCCGCCACGCTCTACGACCGCACCGGCATCCAGTTCGTCCCGATCAACACTCT
>JBBRMX010000359.1:0-2949 GCA_038230615.1 Thermomicrobiales bacterium
GGAGAGAAACACGAGGGTATAAAGGTATGACGACGCTCACGAATCATCAGATCATCATCATTCCCGGCGACGGTATTGGGCACGAAGTGATTCCGCCAGTCGCGGCGATGCTCCGTACATTGCTGCCTCACGCCCGGTTTACGGACGCGGAGGCGGGTTTCGGAGCGTATGAGCGATACGGCACCCCACTCCCTGATGCCACCCGCGACGCCTGCGCGGATGCGGATGCCATCCTTTTCGGGGCGGTCACGACGCCGCCCGACATCGCGGGGTACCGCTCCCCCATCCTACAATTGCGGCAGTCACTGGCACTTGCGGCAAACCTACGCCCGATCAAATCGCTGCCTGTCCCCGGTTCCCGCGCCGATGTAGATATGCTCATCGTGCGCGAGAACACCGAGGACCTTTACAGCGGTATCGAGGAAGTTTCCGCCGATGGAGAGCGTGCAACGACGCTGCGTGTGATCACCGGGGCGGCATCGCGGCGGGTGGCGCACACCGCCCTGCGGCTGGCACAGCAGCGGCGCGGGCATTGCACCGTCATTCACAAGGCGAATGTGCTGCGGGCATCGGACGGGCTGTTCCGGCGGGCGGTGCGGGAAGTCGCCGCGCAGTACCCCGATGTGGTGCTGGACGAAATGCTCGTGGATAGCGCGGCATTGCGTCTCGTGCAGCGTCCCGAAACCTTCGATGTCCTCGTGACGACGAATATGTTCGGGGACATTCTCTCCGATCTTGCCGCCGCGCACATCGGCGGGCTTGGCGTCGCCGCCAGCGCGAATGTGGGGGAGCGCACCGGGCTATTCGAGCCAGTCCACGGCAGCGCACCCGACATCGCGGGACGCGGCATCGCCAACCCGACGGCGACCCTGCTCGCCGCCGTCCTGCTGCTACGCCATCTCGCAGAAAACCGCCTCGCGGATCGCCTCGAAGCCGCCACACACGCCGCGCTTGCCTCCGGCGTCCGCACCCCCGACCTCGGCGGCACTGCAACCACCGCCGAAGTCTGCGCCGCCGTCCGTGCGCATCTCGATTGAGCGGGGCGTGTTCGCGTACGATTCCGCCAGTTCCGGCACAAGACTGAAGCCCTGACCGTATCGCCATCCATCGTAGGTATGAACGATTACCGCCATACGATTACCGACTTCCCCCTTCCCGTGCGGTATGATACCGGGCATGACGTTGCCGTATCGCTGTATCACCGAGAGAGAGACGCATCCCATGACACCGAACGATTCGCTTGTCACAACCGACTGGCTCGCCGCACACCTCGCTGATTCGCAGGTGCGGATTGTGGATATCCGTGGCTACGTACGCCATCTCGATGACGGCGCAGGTAATCTCACTGTCTCGTACGAAGCCGCGCCCGACGAATACGCCGCTGCTCATATCCCCGGCGCAGTCTATGTAGATTGGACTGCCGATATTACCGACCCCGCCGACCCCGTGCCGGTACAGATTGCCCCGCCGGAACGGTTCGCGGCGTGGGCGGCGGCGTGCGGCATCAGCGATGATACACACGTTGTAGTCGTAGACCACAAAGGGCATATCTTCGCTACACGCCTCTGGTGGGACTTCCTGTACTACGGGCATGACGCGGTCTCGGTGCTCGATGGTGGGTGGGCGCGATGGACTGCCGAAAGCCGCCCGACGACTGCTGCCGTACCGTCGTTTCCGCCCGCCGTCTTCACTGCCCGCCCGCGCACCGCGATGCGAAAGACGGTAGACGAAGTCGCGCAGATCAGCGCGGCACGCACAGCGGTACTCGTAGATGCCCGCCTGCCGGAGCAATATGGCGGCGCACTGGCACGCGGCGGACGCGGCGGGCATATCCCCGGCGCGATCAATCTCCCTGCTGCCACGCTGCTCGATCCCGCAACGGGCGGCTGGAAAACCGATGCCGAACTCGCCGCCCTGCTCGATGATGCAGGAATCACCGGCGATCAACCTGTGGTCGCATACTGCGGCGGCGGCGTGAATGCGACGGGTGTGCTGTTCGCTATGCACCGTACCGGCAGGACGAATTGGTCGAACTACGATGGCTCGTGGAACGAATGGGGGCCGCGCACCGATCTTCCCGCCGAAACGAGTGCCGTCCCCCCGCACGGCGAATAACCCGATGTACCCGATGACCGCGCAGTAATCGTGCAGATGGCAACAGACATAACGAGTGGGGGATGCATGGCGAGGGGCGCGGCGCGAATCGGTGGGTTTGGTACCTCGATCTTTTCGGAGATGACGCGGCTGGCGATCCTACACAACGCGGTGAATCTGGGACAGGGATTTCCCGATTTCCCCGGTCCCGATTTCGTCAAAGATGCCGCCGCCGCCGCCATCTATGCCGATCAGAACCAGTACGCGCCGAGCCACGGCACGCCACGCCTCCGTGCCGCCATCGCCGCCCAGTGGCACGCCGCAACGGGCATGACCGCAGACCCCGATACCGAAATTACCGTCACCACAGGCGCGACCGAGGCGATGCACGCCGCCATCCTCGCCTTTGTGAATCCCGGCGATGAGGTCGTGCTGTTCGAGCCGTTCTACGATGCGTACGCGGGCGATATTGCTTTCGCGGGCGGTATCCCGCGCTATGTCACACTCCGCGCCCCCGATTGGTCGTACAATCCCGACGCGCTCGCGGCGGCATTCTCGCCGCGCACCAAACTGCTCATCCTCAACACGCCGCACAACCCGACAGGCAAAGTCTTCGGGCGCGACGAACTCCAACATATCGCAGAGTTGTGCCAGCGGTATGATGTCCTCGCGATCACCGACGAGGTGTACGACCGCATTCTGTTCGACGATGCGGCACACATCTCGTTAGCGACCCTGCCGGGAATGTGGGAGCGCACCCTTACCCTCAACAGCACAGGCAAGACCTTCAGCATGACGGGCTGGAAAATCGGCTACGCTATCGGCCCTGCCGCCCTCAATGCCGCCCTGCGAACC
>JBBRMX010000360.1:0-2935 GCA_038230615.1 Thermomicrobiales bacterium
AGACGATGCCCCCAAGTCATTGCTCGGCGGGTTGACGCAGTCCATGCCCGCGCTGATGTACTCGCAGGCGATGCAGGAACGCGCCGCCCGCGTCGGTTTCGAGTGGCCCGACCGCGATGGTGTCCTTGCCAAAATCCGCGAGGAACTGGATGAACTCGCGGCGGCGGAAACGCCTGACGAGCGGCAGGAAGAACTGGGCGATCTGCTCTTTGTGCTTGTAGACTGGGCGCGATGGCACGGGATGGAGGCGGAGGACGCGATGCGTGCCGCCAACGCGAAGTTTCGCCGCCGGTTTGCTGCCGTAGAAGGGGGCGTCGCTGCCACCGGCAAACCGTGGACGGCGTTCTCGCTCGACGAACTGGAAGCATTCTGGCAAGACGCGAAAGCACAGGAGCGAGCAACGGTGACGAAGACCGGCACGTAACAAAATCGGCAGGGAGATCAGGTGAAGCCTGCAGCCCGCGTTTCTCGATTTTCAGCACTCTGGCGGCATCGGTGACGCCCTCGCCGGGGCCGCCGCCATATGCCGCGCTCGGCTGTTTCGCCGCGCTGGTGTTCGGCGGGCTGGCGTTCGTGGTGCTCGGCGCGTCGTTCGGGGACTGGCTTTTCTATCCGGTGTTGATCGTCTCGCTGCTCTCGCTCGTGCTGGTCTTCGTTCGGTTGCTGGCGCGGCGGCACGGTCGGTAAGAAAGATAGCCTCACAATGGCGAGAGGGGCAATCCGTCGGATTGCCCCCTCGTGATTCCTGCATATGGACGACCTAGGCGAACTGATCGAGGTACTTGTTGATGCGTTGCATCGGGTCGCTCTGCTTCACTTCGAGGTAAGGCAGATCAATGTAGTCGCCGGGGGGTTCCATCGTGTCGCCCTCGTAGAAGACGCCGAGCGAGAGTTTTTCTTCGGTCATCGCAAGGTGCATTGCGGTCTCGCGGTTGGTGGCGTCGTGGTTTTCGGGCATCGGCTGCGTGATGTCCTTATAGGTCTTGTAGGTGTCATGGAAGGTGACGCAGGGCGACATAACCTGAATGAACGAGAAGCCCTTGTGTGCCATCGCCCGCTGCATGATCCTGTTCATCACCTGCCGTTGCGCCGAGAATGCGCGGGCGACGAATGTTGCGCCGTACATCAGGGCATAGCCAACGGGGTTGATCGGCAGATCGTGTGCACCGTAGGGGGTGGTCTTCGTCCGCATGGATTGCGGGGACGTGGGCGAGATTTGCCCCTTCGCCAGCCCGTAAATCTGGTTGTCCATGACGATGCAGGTAATGTCGAGGTTGCGACGGGCGGCGTGCGGCAGATGCCCCGCGCCGATGGAGAAGTAGTCGCCATCGCCCCCGAACGCCACGACAGTGAGATCGGGACGTGCCATCTTGATGCCGGTAGCGACCGGCAGCGACCGCCCGTGGACGCCGTGGAACCCGTAGGCATCCACGAAGCCGGGGATACGGGACGAGCACCCGATGCCGGAGACGATGCAAAGATCGTCCTTGTCTATGTTCTGGGCGGCAAGTGCCTCGTAGAAGGCGGAAAGGACGCCGAAGTCGCCGCAGCCCGCGCACCAAATCGGGCGCAGATCGGAGCGGTAGTAGGCGGGTGTCTTTTCCGGTGTCGGTGTCGGTGCAGGTGCGGTGGCGACCATCGCGCTCTCCTTCGTGCAGAAATCGGTTAGTGGGTCACTGCTTCGGCGATAACGCGGGCGATGTCTGCCGCCGAGAAGGGCAGACCGGTGTATTTGTGGAGTTCAATCATCGCATCCCGGTTGCCGCCGAACTCGGCGCGGAGCAGGCGGGCGAACTGACCGGAGTAGTTCGCCTCCGGGATGATGATGCGCTTCGCGTTCGCCATTGCTTCGCCGATTGCGGGGGCGAGCGGGAAGATGAGCAGCGGCAGGATCATCCCGACCGATTGCCCTGCGGCAGCGGCCTTCTCGACGGCTTCGCGGGCGGGGCCTGCGGTGCTTCCCCATGTGACGACGAGCACATCAGGGTTTTCCGCACCATAGCGGCGATACGCGGTGTCGCCCATATCCGCGAGCAATGTGTCGAGTTTGCGAAACCGCTTGTTGGTCATCAGGGTGTGGTATTCGGGCGTGTAGTTCGGGTCTGCCATCTGGTCGTGCTCGATGCCCGTGGAGACATAGCGGCGGTCGCCGCGCATACCGGGGGAAGACATCGGCGAGATACCGTTTTCGGTGATAGCAAAGCGTACGTATTTGTCGTCCGCCGGAACGCGATCTACGCCGATGTGCGTGAGGTCCACGCCGTACGACAGGAGCGCGGTGGCGTTGCGGATATAGACGGGATCGCCGCTGCCGTCTTCTTCAATGGCGTTGCGGTTGCCCTCGCCCGATTCTTGGGTAACCGCGAGACCGCTCGCGCCGTTGCGGGAGAAACCGTTTGTGTGACCGTTGCCGAGCGTGGCGTACTGCGCGGCATTATCGGGCGTGACGCGCTCCCAGACTTCGACATTCTCGACATCAGGGCGCGGGATGCTCTCGGTACGGTGCGAAAGGGATTGATCGGAGAGGAGCAGCACGGGCATCTGATACCGCTCGGCAATGTTGAACGCCATGACCGCCCACGGCAGGCAATCTGCGACTTCGGCGGGGGCGACGACGGCACGCGGGGTGTCGCCGTGTGCACCGTAGAGCGCGAGATTGAGATCGCTCTGCTCCATTTTCGTCGGGAGACCGGTGCTGGGACCGCCGCGCTGCGCGTCCACGACGACGACAGGGATTTCCGCCATCGAAGCGAGACCGAGGGCTTCGGTCATGAGTGAAAGACCGGGACCGGCGGTGGCGGTCATGGACTTGACGCCCGCGTACGATGCGCCGAGGCAGGCGTTGATCGCGGCGATTTCGTCCTCAGACTGCAATAGTGCGCCACCGACGGGGGGCAGTTCGAGGGCGAGCCGCTCCCTGATATCGGAGGCGGGG
>JBBRMX010000361.1:0-2923 GCA_038230615.1 Thermomicrobiales bacterium
GGGCGGCTGTGGGACGCAACACAGTGGCAACATGCACTGAACGGTGTGTTGCCGGGTGATGTACGGATCGTGCAGACGGCGTGGGTTGCGGACGGGTTTCATGCGCGGTTCAGCGCACGGTGGCGGCAATACCGCTACCACGTATGGAACGGTGCGGTACTGCCTCCGGCGATCCGTACGGTAGTATGGAGTTGGCGAAACTCGCTCGACTTCGCGGCGATGGAAGAAGCGACGCGCTGTTTGATCGGGACACACGATTTCGCGGCATTTGCGGGAGATGGCAAGGGCGTTCCGGGGGCAACGGAAAGCACGGTACGGACAGTGCGGGAGGCGCGATGGGCGGCAGAGACGCACACGGAGCCGATTGCGGGTGCGTCTCTGATCTTCATCGTTGAGGCGGACGGGTTTTTGACGCATATGGTACGGAATGTCGTCGGTGCGCTTGTGGCGATTGGGCGTGGCGATGCACCACCAACATTGATCGAGACCTTGCTTGTGGGGAAAGACCGACGCCGCGCACCGGCGACTGCCCCCGCACACGGATTGACACTCTGGCGCGTCGTGTATGACGCCCACGATGCAAAGGGAGAATGATAGCGATGCCGACAATGAGCACGACGACATACTCGCCGAAACTGGCGGATGTGCACCACGACTGGTACATCGTGGATGCGAACGGGCATACGCTCGGTCGCCTCGCAACCGAGGTGGCGCGGGTGCTGCGTGGCAAGCACAAACCGACGTTTGCGATGCATATGGACATGGGCGACTATGTCATCATCATCAATGCCGAGAAGATCGCGGTGACGGGAAATAAGCCGACGCAGATGCATTACTACCGGCACTCGAACTACCCCGGTGGCTTCAAGACCCCGACGTACAACGAGATGATGGCGAAGCACCCGACGCGCATTATTGAAAGTGCCGTGAAGGGAATGTTGCCCAAGAACCGGCTCGGCAAGCAGCAATACATGAAAATGAAAGTCTACGCGGGCGCGGAGCATCCACATGTTGCGCAGAAGCCGCAGGTGTTGGTGATCGAAGAACACGTCGCACGCGCACGGGCACGCCTTGCGGCGGTCGGGAACGCATCGTAAAGGAGTACGGGAACGATGGTTGCACGTCAACTGCCGAGTGGGCAGTATTACAACGCAGTGGGGCGGCGCAAGAATGCGGTTGCCCGCGTGCGGCTCTACACCGGCACCGGTGAGATGATCGTGAACGACAAAGAGAGCACGGACTACTTCGGTGGGCGTGAACTGCACCAGATCACGATTTTCACACCGCTGCGCGTGACTAACATGGCGGATCGCTTCCTTGTAAGCGCGAAAGTCGTTGGTGGCGGCGTCTCCGGGCAGGCGGGCGCGATCCGGCACGGCATCGCCCGCGCACTCTGCCGGTTTGACCCCGAACTGCGCCCGGTCCTCAAGAAGGCCGGTTTGCTCACTCGTGATCCACGGGTCAAGGAGCGCAAGAAGGTCGGTCTCAAGCGGGCGCGTAAGGCACCGCAGTACACGAAGCGGTAACACGCCGCGAGTGACCCTCGCCCGTTCTCGTTCTTTTCTCGAGAAGATAGAGAGTGGGCAGGAGAGACAAAGCCGCCAATGCGAAAGCAGCGGCGGCTTTTCTGTGTCTGTAGAGCACCCTCTTGCCAATCTACACCGTGCAACTGTACGAGGATGCCAGTCTCTTTGGTCCCATCAAGGTTGAGGAACAGTACCGCTTGCCGCTCGCTACACGGGCGCACCTATCCGAATGACTAGGACGCTTTCCTTGTCAGCACAAGTTTCATGTCGAGTTTCACCATATCTGAGGTGGTCAGTACTGCAATCTTGGGCGGAGTGATACCGAAGTCCTCCATTTTGAAGCGGGTGGTCGCGGTGGCACTGATCGCGTCGCCGTCTGTAGCGGCAGTCGTCTCCCACGTGAGCGGTCGCGTCACCCCGTGCAGCGTCATCGTCCCGACAAGCCTGAAGGCGGTCGGCGTGGCAGTCAGGGGCGCATTCATTCCCTCGGCACTCGTCACTACAAAGGTGGCAGTGGGAAACTTATCTGACTCGAGGCTGTTCTGGCGCAGGTAGATGTCGCGGGGTGGGCGGTCGCTTGTCAGCGTACGCATGTCCACCGTGATCGTGCTTCCCGGTGCGGGCAACCCCTGCGCGTCGAGGACAATCTGCCCTGCAACTCCGCCCGTCTCACCCACGGCGTCGTTCGGCGTCGGCAAGTTCGTGAACTGCTCGTTCACCGTGTATCGCGCCCGCGATTGCATCGGCACGATTCCATACGTCGTCGTGGATACCGCCATTGCGGTCGTGGGGGTAGGGACTATTGTGGCGGTTGGGGTAGGTGTCGCCGTCGCGGCAGGTACGGTAGCGGTCGCACCTATAGTGGGCGCGGGTGCCGTTGCCGGTACTACCGGGGATGTCGTTGTAGTCGCGGTTGCAACCACCGAGGAACTCGTCGCCGTTGCCGTACGCACAACGAGCGCGGGTGACGTGGGTGCAGACTCTTGCCCCCCGCACGCGGAGAGAAACACGCATGCGGCGAAGATGATAAACCGCGAGGATGCACGCATTCGCTTATTACTCCCTCTCTTGTACCCCTCGCGCTACGTTGGCGCGATCATCCATTCGTTTACGCGGTTCAGGTCGAGCATACCCACGGTCGCGCTAGTAATGCGTTTGTTGAGCGCGATAACCTGCTTCGCTTCATAGAGGAAGACGGCGGGTGCGTCTTCCGCGAGCGTTGTCTGTATCTGGTCGAAGAACGGTTTGCGCGTGGCGTTGCGTGTCTCGAACGTCGCCCGCCGATAAAGTGCCTCTACCTCCGGGTTGCGATACGCGCCCCTGTTCCGTTGCGGAGTCGCGCTTTCCGACCAGAGCGGGGCGGTGAACGACGGGTCTACCACGCCGACTTCGTGACC
>JBBRMX010000362.1:0-2894 GCA_038230615.1 Thermomicrobiales bacterium
ACGGCGCGTCGTCATCCGTGATACGTCCGGGTGATGCGTCCGTACCAGACAACCAATGTCGCCCCCACCGTGCAACCGAGCAATGCGAATGCGGCGACCTGCCCCCACCGCCACCGCCATCCGTAGCCTAGCGCAATGCCTGCCCCCATCGCCACCGCAGGGAGGGCGGAGACGGCATACCGCACATACCGACCGAGCAATACTCCCACAATGAGCAATAACGTCGTGCCAAGAAGCCACGCAGTGACGGCATACGCCGCAGGACGCGCATCGCCGTTGCCGCATTTCTGTTGCCACAGGAGCCAGCACCCGACTGGCGCGAGCAGGAGCGGCCAGAGTTTGTAGAATGCCCACCCTTCGACGGCGATTTGTCCTGCGACTGCGAGGAGTGGGTTCGCAGTGCGGATACCGCGCAGACCGATCGTTGCATCGGGGCGCGGGCCACCGATGAAGTAGCCACTGCTCGTCGAGCGCGTCTCCCCGACAACCGTCGGCGGCAGATCGCTGCTCACATTCGTCACTCCGGTGGGCGAGATGCGATAAAAGAGCGCGAACGCGACAATGCAGGCAGCGATGAGCGGCACCGCGACTGCGACAATCTCGCCGGACACGAACGACCGGCGACGCACCATCGTGCCGACGAGCAGTATGAGGAAGATCCCGACTAGCGCGACCGTCGTGACCGCTACCCCGATATGGGCAAGGAGCGCGACGGTGAGGGCAGTACCGAAAGCGACCGTCCGCCCCGGACGCCGCAACCGATCCGCGCCACGCAGCAGCAGGACGAACACGACCGTAAGCGCACATTCCCCGACCGCATCGGTGATGTTGCCCCACGAAAAGAGGAGAAATGCCACCGGCACCGCACCCGCGAGCAATGCCGCGCACGCTGCCGCAACCCGGTTGCCCGTTGTTTTCCAGACAGCGACACCGACGAGCATAATACGCCCCGCATCGAGCAACTGGGTACCGATGGTGAGGACATCAGCGCGGTCGCGCAGCACAAACGAGAGCGGCGCAAGCAGCAGATATGCCCCCGGCGGGTACGGCACCGGGCGGTTTTGGTCATACAGGGCAGGGATTTCCTGATACCAGATATGGCGGTCGAGGACATCCTCAAAGCGGTGGATGTGAAACGTGAGATCGCTCACGATCATTGCGGGGTGATACAACCCACCCAGCCGCACCGCGAAGATGCCGATCACTGCCGCAAAAACCCACCGGAGATCGTCAACCGTCGCCGCCATCGCTGCGGCCGGAGCATCAGCACGGCGCACGATTAGCGGCACTATGCACCGCAACGCAAGTGCCAAAACGAGCGTCCCGGCGGCAACTCGTACCCATGGCAACGCCCCGAACGCAACGAACAGCCGGTTCTGCACGATCAGCGCAGCAAACCCCACCGCCACCGGGAGCACAACCGATGCCGCTTCCCACGGTCGCAGTCCCACAGCGAGAAGCGCGAGCAGGAGCAACACGAGTGTCGCCCACAGCGCGAGGGCAACGCGGGTGGGCGGCAGCGCGAACCCCGCCGCCGGTTGCACACGCACATCGCTGACGAGCATGCCCAATTCGCGGCGGTCGCCGGGAGCGGAAAATGGCGCGGTCCGCAGGGTGAGTACGAGATTGCCGGTAACGAGATAGGCGCGGGGGATCGTGAACGAATACTCCGCGAACTCTGCCGTAACCGGGAAGCGGGCAATTTCGCCGTTGTTCGCCAGCACCGCAACCTCGGTGGTGCCGCGTAAACCGCCCGCGAGTGTGAGCGTCACGGTCGCGGCAGTACGCCCGATGCCGGGGAAGACGAGCGCACTTTCGCCGCGTGTCCAGCGATACGCCCGCCCGCCTGCCGACACAGGCTGCACTTCGGCGGTGTTGAAGTTTTCGACAATCGCATCGTCCTGCATACGCTGCCCAACCGCGATCTGCACCGCCGGATGTGTTTGGAAGGCAGCGACAATGAGGAGGGCAAAGACTAGCCCACAAGCGGCGGGCAGCAGGCAATACGCACCGGCAGCACGCAGAGTGCGGCGGTGCGTCGCGGTTTCCATTGTCGGCACCTCGTTCGCCATTGGCTGCTTCCCCCAAATCGGGCGTCAGTGTAGCATGGAGCAGAGAGTGTGGTCGCTGACGAAGCGTGGTACACTAACCGCCCGATGAGCGAAACACGTACGGACAATGGTAGCGACAGCGGCGAGGGGGCGGCAGATGGGCGCAAAACGGGGTGGATTGGGACGCGGCCTCGGCGCACTCATGCCGGAGGGCGCACTTGGCGGCGGCGGCATCGAGGTAGACATTGACGCCATCGCGCCGAACCCCTATCAGCCACGCACGATTTTCGCGGAGGAAGACATCGCCTCGCTCGCCGTATCTATCGGGGAGCATGGCATCATTCAGCCTCTGCTCGTTGCCCGCGCCGATGCAACATCCGCCACGCCATACCGCATCATCGCGGGGGAACGTCGCTGGCAAGCAGCACGGCGAGCGGGTCTGCGTCAGGTGCCGGTAGTCGTGAAAGATGCAACGCCGCAGCAAATGCTAGAACTCGCGCTGGTCGAAAATATCCAGCGTGCGGACCTCAACCCGCTCGAAGAAGCCTACGCCTATCGCACGCTCGTGAGCGAATTCGGGCTGACGCAGGAGCAAGTCGCGCAGCGCGTCGGCAAAAACCGCACGACGGTAGCGAACGGTATCCGGCTGCTCGGTGCCGCACCCGATGTGCAGACGGCTCTCGCGGGAGGCGTCATCACCGAGGGACATGCGCGTGCCTTGCTCGGTCTCACCGATCACCGCGCACAAGTCGAGGCACTCGGCATCGTCGTGGAGCGGTTGCTGAATGTGCGACAGACCGAACTGCTCGTCCGCACATGGGGGGAACGGGTCGCGCCGCCCAC
>JBBRMX010000363.1:0-2891 GCA_038230615.1 Thermomicrobiales bacterium
ATTCGACATGAACCCGTACACCGCGATCAGTGAGGGAACATTGCTGTTGACGTGTCGCCCGCAGAAAGCGGACGCGGTACTCGCTGCACTTGCTGCGAAGGGGATCGCAGCGAGCATCGTCGGGGAGACGGTGCAACAGGAGCGCGGGATGACCGTCACGGATGCGGCGGGCAATGACCGTGCGCTTGTGCATCCGCGTGTAGACCCGTTCTGGGGCGCATTCGGCAAGGCGGCGCAGGATGCGGCAGCGGCGGCGACCGGAGGCGCGGCGTGAACCCGCCCGATCTGTCGGTGTATGTGGTGTTGGACCGGGAATGGACGAACGGACGGAGCCTGCATGACATTGCGGTCGCGGCGGTGCGTGGCGGAGCGACAGTGCTGCAATTGCGCGACAAGAGCGCGGACATCGGGCGATTTTACCGCGATGCGCTGGCGTTGCAGCAATGGGCGCGGTCAGTCGGTGTGCCGCTGATCGTCAATGATCGCGTCGATATTGCCGTCGCGGTGGATGCGGACGGGGTGCATGTGGGCGAGGACGATTTACCCGTCGCGGCGGCGCGGCTGTTGATGGGCGCGCGCAAGTATGTCGGTGCATCGGCGGGAAGTCTCGCGGCGGCGGAAGCAGCATGGCGGGCGGGCGCGGATCATCTCGGTGTCGGGCCAGTCTACGAGGCGCGGGCGACGAAACCGGATGCGGACGACCCAACCGGGTTGTCGCTGCTGGCGGACATCGCGCTGGCAATGCGCCTGCCGTTCTGCGGCATCGGCGGCATCAATGCGGCAAATGCAGGCGCGGTGATCGGGGCGGGCGCGGCGGGCGTCGCGGTAATCTCGGCGGTCGGGATGGCACCGGATGTCGAGACGGCGACGCGCACCCTCGCTGCGGCGGTGCGGGCGGCGCAGGCGGCGCGGGAAAGCGGGCAGCGATGACATTGGCGCGTGCGCTCACCGTCGCGGGGTCGGATTCCGGCGGCGGCGCGGGCATTCAGGCAGACTTGAAGACCTTTCAGGCGTTTGGCGTCTACGGCATGAGTGTGTTGACTGCGGTGACGGCGCAAAACACCGTCGGGGTGCAGGGGGTGGAAGTGCTGTCGCCCGCATTCGTCGCGCTGCAATTCGAGAGCGTTGTCGGTGATCTCGGTGTGGATGCGCTGAAGACGGGGATGCTGGCGACGGCGGAAATCGTTGCGGTTGTTGCCGCGCAGGTACGGGCGGCGGGGTTGGCAAAACTGGTCGTAGACCCGGTGATGGTGGCGAAAAGCGGCGATCATCTGCTGGCGCAGACGGCGGTCGCGGCAGTGCAGGAGCAGTTGCTGCCGCTGGCACTCGTCGTGACACCGAACTTGCCGGAAGCGGAAGTACTGACGGGTGGCGACCCGATCCGCGATGAGGCGGGAATGCGGGAGGCAGCGCGGCGCATCCACGCCCTCGGTGCGCGGTGGGTGGTGGTGAAAGGCGGGCATCTCGGCGGCGATGTGGTGCCTGATCTGCTGTTCGATGGCGCAGTGTTCGAGCGGCGGGAGTCGCCGCGACTTGATACGCCGCACACGCACGGCACCGGCTGCACCTTTTCGGCGGCGATGACGGCGTGTCTGGCGCAGGGAATTGGCGTGCCGGAGGCATTCGCGGCGGCGAAGGCATATACGCAGGCGGCGATTGCTGCCGCCCCCGGTCTGGGGCGTGGGCATGGCCCACTCAATCACCTCGTCGTCGCAATCGAGAAAGAGTAGCCGCCGTCGTTTCTTTTCGGCGAATAGAAAGGATGAGGCAGGTGGCGGAATCGTTTTGTGAGGAAATGCGGGAGGCGTGTGCGCCGATCTGGACGGCGCAACTGACGCATCCGTTTGTCGTCGCGCTGGCGGACGGAACCGTACCACCGGAGACATTTCGGTTTTACATCTTGCAGGATGCACGATTTCTCACGAGCCTCGCGCAGGTCTTCGCGTATGGGGCGACGCGCACCGACGATCATGCCCGCATCATAAGGTTCGGGGAGATGTGCATCGAGACCGTGCAGGTGGAGCGAGCATTGCACGAGATGTACGCGACACGGTTCGGGATGACGCTCGATGCGATGGCGCGGGTGCCGATGGCACCGACAAATTATGCGTACACGCGGCATATGCTGTCGGTCGCTGCGGCGGGATCGCTCGCGGAGATTGCGACGGTTGTGTTGCCGTGCGCATGGATTTACGCGGTGATCGGGCAGCATTTCACGGCACAGGGAGAGCCACCCGCCGACCATCCGTACCGCGACTGGCTGCACACGTATGCGACGCCAGATTTCGACACCGTCGGCGCATGGTTACGCGGTGTGGTGGACGACGAAGCCGCCCGTCTCGATGCTACGGGGCGGGCGCGGTTGCACGATCTATTCCGCACGAGCAGCCGATACGAGTGGATGTTCTGGCAGATGGCATGGACACACGAATCGTGGCCGGGTGATCTCCCGTGAGCGGGGGCTGCCCTCACTGTGGCATCGTTGCATTCGTCGGTGCACGTGCGATATTGACGAGTTGCCCGCTCTCCGGTGTGTAGTAGACGCGGTAGACGAGACCGCCCGCGAGGGCGCGGAATGCCTCCTGCGAAACCTCGAAGGTTCCGGCGTCACAGATGTAGCGGTACACCCATGTATTCGTGCCGTCGGGGTCGTGGTATTTCCATCCCTCCCATTTGGTCACGATGCCTTCGTACATGAGCACGCGGCCCGCGCTGGCATCGCGCTGCTGGCGGGCATGGGCGCGAATCTGCATGACGGTGATCGCTACCCAGATCGCTGCCCACGCGAGACCGCCGCCGATTCCCTCCAATCGTGCGTTCGTGAACCCCGATTGCACCGCCGCACGTGCATATGCCCCTGCTCCGACGACCCCGACGGCGAAGGCGAAACC
>JBBRMX010000364.1:0-2868 GCA_038230615.1 Thermomicrobiales bacterium
CACGTCTTCGCGCTGACCTCGATGCGCTGAACGAGATCGGGCGCACCCCGGACGGGTTATTTCGCGTCGCGTGGTCGCCCGCATACCGGGTCGGGCTGGACTGGCTATACGGGCGGTTTGCTGCTGCCGGTTTGGATGCGGACGAAGACGCCGCTACCAATATCTGGGGATGGTGGGGCAACCACGATGCCCCCGCGCTGCTTCTCGGCTCTCATACTGACACAGTGCCGAACGGCGGCACCTACGACGGCGCGTATGGCGTCCTCGCCGCACTTGAGGTGGTACGGACACTCCGCGATGCGGCAATCGCGTTACCGTTCCCGCTGGCGGTCGTCGCATGGGCGGACGAAGAAGGCGCACATTTCGGGACAGGATTCTTCGGCAGCGCGGCATTCGTTGGGCAACCGATCACCGACAAGTACATTGCCCTCGCGGGGGACGATGCCCGACGATTGCTCATGAATAGCGGTGCAGACCTCGCGCGACTCGATGCGGTGGCGGCGCGGCGGGCAGATATCGGTGCATACCTCGAATTACATATCGAGCAGGGGCCACGGCTGGAAGCGGCGGGCGTGCCATTCGGTGTCGTCAGTGGCATCTTCGGCATTGAGCGGTACGCATACACACTCACCGGCGCACCCGCACACGCCGGTACGACGCCGTTCGCACAGCGACGCGACGCGGGTCTCGGCATGGCGCGGGCGATGCTTGCCCTCCGCGAGATCGCACAGGTGGCACCGGGTGAGCCGGGTGCGCCAAGTGAGTTAGTCGCCACTGTCGGGCGGCTTGCCATCACGCCTGATGTCCCCAATATCATTCCTGGAACCGCGACCTTCACCGCCGAGTTTCGCGGCACCGATGCTGCCGCCCTCGCCGCCGCACATGCCGCTTTCACTGCCCAGTTGGACACGATCTGTGCCGAGGAGCGGCTGACATGGACCAAACGCCCGGTGCTGGTTACGCCGCCGACACCGATGCACCCTGCGATGCGCCATGCCGTCACCGTTGGATGTACCGCCGTCGGCGTCACACCACTGATGCTGCCGAGCGGTGCGGGACACGA
Source organism: Thermomicrobiales bacterium (assembly GCA_038230615.1). Classification (GTDB taxonomy): domain Bacteria; phylum Chloroflexota; class Chloroflexia; order Thermomicrobiales; family JALYUS01; genus JBBRMX01. Next base: position 1,064 of record JBBRMX010000364.1, read on the forward strand.
TGCGGGTATCCTCGCGCCCCTATTGCCTGCCGGGATGCTCTTCGTGCCGAGCTGCGGGGGTATCAGCCATTCACCGGACGAATATACCGATGACGAATCACTTGCACTCGGCGCAAATGCGCTGTTGCAAACCGTGCTGGCACTCGCAGAAAGCGGACTACCGACCATGACAACGGGGGAACGACGATGAGCGAACAATTCGATATGCTGGCGGGGCAGTTACAGTGGGCGCGGGAGCGAGCGCAGAACTTCATCGAAGACCTCGCCACCCGTTTCGAGCGGGCATTACCGGGGCAGACGAAAGTGGTGCGTCAATGGCGCGTCCTCGGCGGGCATATCACCGAACTCGACCTTTTCCTCGGTGACGTGCGCTACCGGATCGAGTCGCATCGCCCGCCGTCGTATACCGTGACACGGCAAGTCATCACCCACGGCATCGCGGTAGGGATGGCGGAGCCGCTTCCCGCCGCCACATGGATCGTCACGCTCTGCGACGATCTCGCCCGATACGCGGAACATGAAGGCATCGCAGCACACACGCTCGGTGGATTGCTGAACGATTAATAGGCACGCGAAGGAGCGAACGATGGCACAATTTCCCCCGTCCGGTCAACAGAACCCAAACGCCGCCATGCCCCCGTCTGCCAGCGGACGGCTACACAGTGGGCTATGGACGAGCGATCTCTCAGTAGACGAACTCGTCTGCCTCGAAGACCTCGGCGTCGAGCCGCTCGGTCTGGTACTCGGCAGTTCGATCTATCACATCGGCTTGCAGACCTATCAATACGGCGCAAATCAGGAACTCAGCGTGCTGACGCAAGCGATGTACACCGCTCGCTCGCTCGCCATCGGGCGGATGGAAGCGGAAGCAGATCAGTTGGGCGCAGACGGCATCGTCGGCGTTCGCTTCGATCTTAAGCGATACGATTGGGGAACCGATCTGCTCGAATGTCTCGCCATCGGCACCGCCGTCCGTACGCGGGACCGCACCGGTCATATTCGCCCGCTGCATGGCCGCCCGTTTTCGTCCGACCTCACCGGGCAAGACCTCTGGAAACTGATGCAGGCGGGATACCTCCCGGTGCGCCTCACGATGGGAACCTGCGTCTATCATGTGGCGCACCAGACGCTACGCCAAGTATTCAATTCGTCATTCAGGAATGTGGAAATGCCAAACTTCACGCAGGCAACCTACGAAGCCCGCGAACTGGCGATGAGCCGCATGGAGATGGAAGCACAGCAAGCGCAGGCGCAGGGCATCGTCGGCGTACGGATCGAGGAGAAAAGTTACGGGTGGGGAACGCATGTGATCGAGTTCTTTGCCATCGGTACGGCAGTTGTGCGGGTGAGCGAGCCGCGCCGCAGCCTCGCGCCGCAACTCGTCCTCCCGATCAACCAATAACAATCGCGTAGGAAGGGCAGGCGATCCCATGCCGGTGCAATTCAGCGAATCCACATGGAAAGGTGTGCGAGCAATCGTCGCGCAGACTGCCGCGCTGCGCGTAGTCGTGTTGCCAGAACATGGCGCACGGATCGTCTCGCTCGTTCATCTGCCGACGGAACGCGAAGTGCTCTGGTGGCCGGACGATCTCGACGCCCTGCCGACCCCAACCTATGCAATGCCGTATGCCGATCATCCCGCCGTTGGCATTGACGAGTGCATCCCGACAATCTGGGCAGACACCTACGATGGCTTGCGCCTCCCCGATCACGGCGAAGTCTGGTCGTTGCCGTGGGAGGCGACGACAGACGCCCGGAGCCTCACAACAACAGTATCGCTGCGGCAGTTGCCGTTTCGCTTTACC
>JBBRMX010000365.1:0-2818 GCA_038230615.1 Thermomicrobiales bacterium
GCATCGAACAGGTCGTGCGACAGATTGAGCCGAACGAGCAGCGCCGCCGCCCGCTCACGCGCCTCATCGAGCGGCGTACCGCGATCCACGAGCGGACGCGCTACTACATCGAGCGCGGAGACACGCGGCGGCGGCTTGAGAAACTGAGACACGTACCCGATGGCGCGTTTCCGCAGCCCAAGCACCGCATGGTCGTCCGCCGTCACGAGATCAATCATACCCTCCGGCGCATCGAACAGCACCCTGCCCGCCGTGGGGAGGTACGTGCGATAGACGCACTTCAACAACGACGATTTGCCGCTGCCGCTCGGTCCGACAATTGCCGTGAGTTTGCCGCGTGGCACATCGAATGTGACATCTGCGAATGCCGGCACGATCTTCCCACCGAGCACATGCAGCGTGAATGCCTTCGTCAGCCCCTCGATTCGCACCAGCGCATCGCTCATGGTACTCCTTTCCTCAGTTCACGCTGCTGACGAGCAGTTGTGTGTAGGGATGCTGCGGGTCTTCGAGAATCTGATCGGTCAGCCCCGCCTCGACGATCCGCCCGTACTTCATCACAATCGTACGCCCCGCGAGCAACCGGATCACCGAGAGATCGTGCGAAACGACGATCATCGCCAGCCCCGATTGTTGCTGAATGCCGCGCACGAGGTCTACAACGCCCGCTTGCACCGAAGTGTCCAGCCCCGTCGTCATCTCATCGAGGAGCAGAAGGCGCGGCTCATTGGCAAGAGCCTTGGCGATCTGCACGCGCTGCTGCATCCCACCGGAGAAATTGCGCGGCAAGTCGTCCATCCGGTTCAGCGGCAGTTCGGTGCGCGAAAGCAAGTGCGAGGCGCGGTCGCGGATGTCGTGGACGCGCCGCCACTCCACCGCGAGGAGCCGCTCGGCGATATTGCCACCCGCCGATACCGTCAGTTTCAGTCCACGCCGCGCATCTTGGTACACAATGCCCATCGAGAAGGCGCGGAGTTGTCGCCGCTCCTGCCCCGTCGCATCGAAAATGCTTTGGGCACCGTCGCGGTATTCGGTGAACATCGCCGTGCCTGCGGTCGGGGGCAAATCCTGATAGAGGCACTGGATCACGGTACTTTTACCGGAGCCGGATTCCCCGACCAATCCGAGGACTTCCCCCGGCATCAGATCGAACGAAATATCCGCGCACGCCACAATTGCGCCGGTGTCGGGGTCAGTGTTCGTCTCGTGTGTGGGGCCAGTACGCCCGACGCTGCCGCTATCGTAGCCGCCGTAGATTTTCGTCAGATTCCGCACCGAAAGCAGCGGCGCGGGCGAAATACCGGGTGCCGATGCCGAGAGAACACGAGGCTCTGCAATACTCATCGTGTCACCGCCTTGAGGTGCGCGATCCGTTCCGCGTCGTTCGCCTCACGCGCCGCAACCATCGCATCGCAGTACGCTGTATCGGAACAACGGAAGATGCGCGACCCGCTACCGCCGATGATCTCGTCCATATAGACGCCCATCGCCCCGCACCGCTCGCAGACGCGCCCGGACATGTCCTCGACGGTAAACGGGTAGTCCTCGAACTCCATTGGCACCACATCTGTGTAGGGCGGCACCGCATATACCCGCTTCTCACGCCCCGCACCGAACAGTGCGAGGTTCGGGGCTTGGTGTAACTTCGGCATGTCCCAGCGCGGGATGGGGCTTGGGCTGAAAATGTGTCGCCCATTCACCATTGCCGGGTACGACGAGGTCTTCGTGATCGCGCCCGCATGCACAACATCCTCATAGAGCGCGACCCACATGCGAGCGTAATCCATCTCGGCGTGCATCTCGCGTGTCTTCGCCTCAGATGGCTCGATAAGGCGCAACGGCTCCGGGAACGGTACTTGAAAAACAATCAATTGGTCCGCCCGCAATGGCTGCTCCGGGATGCGGTGCCGTGTCTGAATGATCGTTGCCTTCTCCGTATCGGTTGTGGTCGGTAGCCCGGTTGTGCGCTCTACGAGGCGGCGAATATTGAGCGCGTTCACACCCGCGTCTGTCCCCTGGTCAATCACCTTCACCACATCGCCGGGACCGACGAGGCTCATTGTCACCTGAATTCCGCCTGTTCCCCACCCACGGGCAATCGGCATCTCGCGGGAGCCGAACGGCACCTGATAACCGGGGATCGCCACCGCCTTGAGGAGTGCGCGACGCACCTCGCGTTTCGATTGCTCGTCCAGAAAGCCGAAGTTATATGGTTGCGCGGGTGGCATGAGGTCAGTGAGCGTTGGCATGTGCGGTCTCCTCTCGTCGCGCCGCACCGAGTTCCTGCAAATAGCGCATTTTGTCGAGCGACGACTGAAATGTGACGTAATGCGGCAATTTCAGGTGCTCCACAAACCCCTGCGCCTCGATGCCGTCAATATGGTACAGCACGAATTCGGGGTCATTCGTCGGCAAGCGGTCAGACTGCTCCATCAGCAACCCATCGAGGATACTCATCGCAATCGCTTTGCGCTCGTTCTGCCCGAAAACCAGTCCATACGCCATACTGAATTGTCCGCCCGCCATGCCGCCTGCTTTGCCGTGTTCCTGCTCGCCCGTCTTGTTGAACATCTCTACCTCGGTCATTGTCACTTCCCCGACCTGCACAGGTTTGCCCGTCAGCGGGTGCGCGACGCGGAACGGTACTTCACCGACGCGCAGATCGCTCGGCACCGGATGGAACCCGCGCCCCCGCAGCGACGAATACGCGAAGGCAACGCACGCGCCCGTCTCGGCGCGTGCGAAGGTCTGCAAGCGTGCCGAGCGTGGGAACGGCGCGGCGATACTGTCCCGCGTGATGTCGAACGGCTCCCCCTCC
>JBBRMX010000366.1:0-2815 GCA_038230615.1 Thermomicrobiales bacterium
AGGAATGCCTCCGCGAGGGCGGGGTCGAGCAGTTTTTCCGTAAAGGCCAAGATGACGAAACTCAGCCCGATGCCGCCGCGTAATGCGGGCAGGGCGTACCGAATAAAGCGCGGATCCGGCTGTGTGCGCCGACCGAGCAGCGCGTCGCCGGAGAACGGCCCCCGCCCGATGATGAGCAGGAAGATCGCAATGCCCACAAACCCGACATGCTCCAGCACATAGACCGGCTGCAACCCGACGAACGGCCCCAGCACCAGTGCCGCGACGAATAACCCGATAATACCCACTGCCGCATAATTCGTGAACACGCCATAGACGAGTGCCAGCGCGACGAGTACTTCCGTGAGAGCGAGTACCCCGCTGAGCAAGTTTGTCTGCATGTTGAGATTGGGGCCGAACATCTGCAACTGGAACCCACTCACCAAGAGCGGTACCGCTGCATGAATTGCCAGCAAGAGCGGGATAAAGGCATAGACGCGCCGCAATTGCGCCCCGCTGATGCCCGCCAGTGTGCCGTCTGGGTCGCTCTGCCGCGCTTCGAGGCGTTGACGATACCAGCCATCCGCCCACCGTGCCACGAGGAGCGCGACTGCCGCCACTGCTACCGCCACCCCGACCTGCCACGACACGAGGCGCGACCATTCGAGCGGATAGCGCGTCTCCGGCTGCGCGACGAACCATTTTTCGTGCGCCGACGCCGCACGGGGAAACAGCAGCAAAAGGGAGAGACATGACAGGAATGCGAGCGGACGTTTCATTGGTTAACCTCTATGCGGCTGCGGAAGGATCGTCGCTTTTTTCACAATAGTAGTGTACACCGTTTCGGGGTCGGCGACAGCGGTGTGACGCATCGTACACTGTCCGTTTTTGCAACGCGACATCTTCCACACGGGGAGTGTCACGCAACCATGAGTGCTTCGCTTGACAAATCGTAATCGGGATGTTATGTTGGCAATAGGAACAGATTCCAGCAAGGAGGGGCGAGCGATGAACCCACCGAAGTATCTACGGCCCGTGACGGGTCGGTAACGCAGACTCTTTTACTGCGGTTCCAGAAGAAATGCGGGCGCAGAAAGTGTCCGCATTTGTGTGTGCGAAATCTGTCACTCTGCTACAACTAATGCCGCCACGATCTCGCCACAGACCGATGCGTCCGGCTCCGTGGTGCGGCAGGCGTTCAGTACCCCCCGCGCTCTCGCGCCGCCGAGATTGCCCAATGCCCACGCCGCATGACCGCGCACCACGGGCGACGGATGCTCCCGCAGTGCCGCCGCAAGCGGGGAAATTGCGGCGGGGTCGCCGGAATTACCGAGAGCGAGGGCGGCATTCCGCACCATCCCTTCCCACCCTGCACGCCGTACTGCCCGCCCCTGCCATCGCGCTGCATGGTCTGCGGGTGTTGCAGTGAGGAGCGGTACGAGTGCGGGGAAGGCGTCGTCCACATCGCGGGGATACAGCGCGGGGGGCGCGAGGGGCAGCACATGGCGATTCGGCGGGCAGACCTCCTGACAGACATCGCACCCGAAGACCCACCCGCCCATGCGCGAGCGCAGGTCGGCGGCAATCGCGCCGCGATGCTCGATGGTGAGGTACGAGATACAGCGCGGGGTGTGGAGCACATACGGCGCGGGCAGGGCAAAAGTCGGGCAGGCGGCAGCACAGGCATGGCACGCCCCGCAGGATTTCCGCAACGGCGCATCCGGCTCTAAGGCGAGATCGAGCGGCATCTCCGCCAGCACGAGGTACGATCCCACATCCCGCGAGGCGATAATGCACGTATTCTTGCCGTACCAGCCAAGCCCCGCCCGCTGCGCGACTGCGCGATCTACAATCCGGGCGTGATCCACGAGTGTTCGCGCTTCCAACCGCCGCCCGATCAACCGTTCGATGTCGGCGGCGAGGCGGCGCATCATCCCGCGCAGCAGGGTGTGATAGTCCCCGCCCCACGCATACCGTGCGATCTTGCCGCGCAATGCGCCATCACCCGGCACCGGGGGCGCGTCGGCATAATATGATACACCGAGCGACAGCAGCGATTGCGCCCACGACAAGAGGCGGCGCGGTGCGCTGGCGATGTGTGCCCGCTCCGGCGTGTACCATTCCAGCCCGCCGAGATTTCCCGCCGCGATGCGCTCTTGGAGCACATCTTCCAGCCCGTCGAACGGTTCCGCAGTCGTCACGCGGGCGAGATGGAAGCCGTGCGCCCGCGCGAGTGCTTTGATGTCGTCGGTCAGCGATGCCAAAAAGTTATTCCTCATTCGCCAGTACGAGTGCAGCCACCGCGTGTATGCTGTACTGCATAGCATACGCGATACCGGACATGGAGGAGGAACACGATGTATCTCGGCGAGCAACTGGTGAATCCGACAGACGAGCGCATGATGCTTTCGGCGCAACTCGGCGTGGCGCATTACGTGGTGGAAGTTGGGAGGTCACTGGACGGCGAGACGGCGGGCAGATGGGACGCGGGGCGCATCCATGACTTGCAACGGCGAGCAGCGGCGCACGGCATCGCGGTAGATGTGATCGGGTTGGACCTCGGCACGCTGTTCCTCGATCTCATGCACGGCGACGGCGACCGCGCCACTACGATACTGGCGAACGTGACCCACAATATCCGCGTTGCGGGGGAGGCGGGTGTCCCCGCGCTGAAGTACGCCGCGCACATCAGTGGCGTGCTGCGGACGGGGCGCATTGTTGGACGCGGCGGGGCGGGCTATCAGCACTTCGACATCGCCGACGCGACCGACGAGAACCTGAACCGCTACTCACACGGCGGTGTTACCGTCGCAGACGCTGCCCCATTCACGGCGGC
>JBBRMX010000367.1:0-2801 GCA_038230615.1 Thermomicrobiales bacterium
AGCAAGCGGCGCAAACTCCCGCTTCTTGCGTGATCTGCGGACGAACGATCTGAGCGATGTAACCATCGGTCAGACGCTGACGGCAGATATGATCTTCAAGGCGGGCGACCGCGTTGATGTCGCGGCGACTTCCAAGGGCAAGGGCTTCGCGGGTGTCGTCAAGCGATACCACTTCGCGGGCGGCCCGAAGACGCACGGTCAGTCTGACCGGCACCGCGCACCGGGTTCCGTTGGTGCAGGTACGACACCCGGTCGTGTCTTCAAGGGTTTGAAGATGGCAGGGCGGATGGGAAACGAGCGCGTGACGGTGCAGAACCTCCGCGTTGTAGATGTTGATGTGGAGCGCAACCTCGTGCTAGTCGCGGGGGCAGTGCCGGGGGCGAACGGTGGGCTGGTGACAGTACGCCAGACGGTCAAGGGTCGCTCGGCATAGCGCGATAAACGGGGAAGGAACAGGACGATGGAAGCTTCGGTTTACGACGCCACGGGCGCGGGTGTAGGCTCAGTCACACTCGATGACGCGCTCTTTGGCATCACACCGAATGTTGCGGTGATGCATCAGGCTCTCTTGATGCAGCAGGCGAACGCCCGCATGGGTACGCACGACACCAAGACACGCGGTGAAGTTCGCGGTGGCGGCAAGAAGCCGTATCGCCAGAAGGGGACAGGACGCGCCCGACAGGGCAGCACCCGTTCTCCTCAGTGGCGTGGTGGTGGCACCGTATGGGGGCCGCATCCGCGCAAGTACACACAGCAGATGCCGCGCAAGATGCGCCATCTCGCTATCCGTTCCGCCCTTTCCGCGAAAGTGGCGAAGGTCGCAGTGCTCAGCGGGTTGGAGGCATTGGACGGGCGCACGAAGGCGATGCTGTCGCTGCTCGACACGATGGGGCCGGCGCGTTCGACGCTAGTGATCGTGCCGCAGCGGGTGGACAACTTGGAGCGTGCCTCTGGCAATATCAAGAATGTCAAGGTGCTCAATGCGGCGTATCTGAACATGGAAGACCTGTTCAAGTATGATCGCTTGCTGTTCACGGTCGAGGCACTCAATAAGGTGTCCGGCATGTGGGGTACCGACGGCTACGCCGCAACGGTGGCAGCGAGCAGCGCACGCAGCAACGCGACCGTAATGGAGACGAAGACCGTCGAGACGACGGAGACCACGGAGGCGAGCGAATGAATGTCTGGGATGTCCTGCGCCGCCCCGTGATTACCGAGAAGAACACACGCCTCGGCGACCTGCGCCAGTACATGTTCGTCGTGGATCGCCGCGCGAATAAGACGCAGATCAAAGAAGCAGTGGAACTAGCGTTCAAGGTCACCGTCACAGATGTCAACACGCTGAATGCTCCCGGTAAGGAGCGACGGCGCGGCAAAGTGCTCGGTGAGCGGTCCGGCTTCAAGAAGGCGTTTGTGACGCTGGCGGCGGGCAGCACCATCGAGTTCTACGAAGGACTGTAGAGAGTAGTCAGTAGCCAGTAGTCAGTAGTCCGGTTTTATGCGCCGCTGATTACTGTCTGCCGCGTACTCATGAAGGATAGTGTGGAATGGCGATCAAGAAATATAAGCCCACTTCCCCCGGTCGGCGCGGTATGACCGTCTCGACCTTCGAGGAAATCACGGTCAAGGAGCCATACAAGCCCCTGACCGAAGTGCTCAAGAAGCACAGCGGGCGCAATGCACACGGTCATCTGACCACGCGTCACCGTGGTGGTGGTTCGCGGCGACTGTACCGGATCATTGACTTCAAGCGGAACAAGCACGGCATCCCCGGCACGGTTTCGACTATCGAGTACGACCCGAACCGCTCCGCCCGCATCGCCCTCGTGACGTATGCGGACGGCGAGAAGCGATACATTCTCGCCCCGAACGGTCTGAAGATCGGGCAGCAGATTCAATCCGGCGTCGGCTCTCCGGTGCGTCTCGGTAATACCTTGCCGCTGCGCGACATGCCGCCCGGTACGGACATTCACAATATCGAGTTGAAGCCGGGGCGCGGCGGGCAACTCGTCCGCTCCGCCGGTGTCACTGCCCAAGTCGTCGCCAAGAACGACGGCTATGCACAGGTGCGAATGCCCTCCGGCGAGACGCGCTTGATCTCGCTGGACTGCATGGCGACGCTCGGGCAGGTCGGGAACATTGACCACGAGAATATCGTGATCGGCAAGGCGGGTCGAAACCGGCTCAAGGGATGGCGGCCGACGGTGCGTGGCTCCGTCATGAACCCGCGCGACCATCCCCATGGCGGTGGCGAAGGCAAGGCCCCGATTGGTGGGCAGCCCCAGACACCGTGGGGAAAGCCCGCGCTCGGCTATCGCACTCGGCGGAACAAGCGCACTGATGCGATGATCGTTCGTCGCCGCACGAAGCGGCGATAACACAGGTGGTTTGTGATCAGTCGTCGGTGTTGCACGGTAGCGCACGGCATACTGACCACACTGTACCGACCACTACTCACGAAGGAGAAGGTACCGGTGTCGAGGTCGTCAAAGAAAGGCCCGTTTATCGAGGCCAAACTGCTGAAGAAAGTCGAGTTACTGAACACAACCGGGGAGCGTCGCGCGATCCGTACGTGGTCGCGGGATTCGAGCATCTTCCCGCAGATGATCGGGCATACGATTGCGGTCCACAACGGCCGAGCGCATGTGCCTGTCTTCGTCAGTGAGCAGATGGTGGGGCATAAACTCGGCGAGTTCGCCCCCACGCGCACGTATCGTGGTCATGGGAAGGACGCTGACAAGTCCTCCCGCCGCCGCTGATTGCAGGGAGTTGGGAAACGATGGCAACAGTAGAGCCAAAAC
>JBBRMX010000368.1:0-2793 GCA_038230615.1 Thermomicrobiales bacterium
AAGTTGCTGCGCGAGGGCGGCAAGTGCCGCGCCTTTGCTCACCCCCGGCGCGGTCACTTCGCCCAAAAAGGGCTTGGAGCGCACACAGACCGCTCGCCCGCCGAGTTGCCCGCGCAACGCCGTCAGCATCGCCTCCACGATGGGCGGTTCCGCAATCAGCATGACCTTGATTGGCGGGGTCGTCGCGGCGCGGTGCGAAATGTCCGCCGCTTCGATCAAATCTCCGGCGGAATCGGGGTGAAAGCGGAGATAAATACCTTCTTCATACACCCCGCGCCGCGAGATGTACGTCTCATGCCCGATATACGCGACTGCGAAAACCCCCGCCGCCGCGAGAAAATCGAGCGTCTCCGCCGCAACCGTGCCGTCGAGCGGAGTCTGTGCCAGCACCGTGCCGTCGGATGGCTCGACCGTCATCGCTCCCTGTGCACAGATAACGGGCGCGGTGAGACGAAGGTGTGCCACGAACGGACGCGCCACGCTCCACACGCGCCCCGTCGCCACGGTAACGCGCACCCCCGCCGCTTCCGCCGCAGCGATGGCGCGTGCAGTCCGTGCGCTCACCGCCATATCGTCACCGAGTACGGTGCCGTCGAGATCGAGTGCGAGCAGGCGATACGGCACGGGCATCCTCCGGTGGTTTCGGGCAACAGCCGCCCGGTGGCGACGGGGCAGTGTCGCACACCGCACCCTGCGGGCGAAACACTACCCCGCCGAATTGCCCTACAATAGAGATACCGCGAACAGAAATACCGCGGCGTGACAGGCGCGGCAGACAAAGCGAACATAATGTGACCGATAGGGCGATTGTGTATACTAGGAGGACAACAGCAATGAATGAAGCGGCGCGGCAGGGAGTGGCGCGGGTGGTCGGGTATGCGGGGCTGTTGCTCGCGCTCTTCGCCGCGCTCACGCCGGGGTATTTCTATATTCCGGGCGTGCTGGCGGTGGCGTGCGGCGTGGTCGCATTGTACTTCAAGGAGGGGTATCTGGGGTTCTTGGCACTCGGCTTCGGGATGTTCGGCATGATTATCGGGCTGATTCTCACAATTGCGGGTTTTCGCCTCGGCAAATAGTATGGGCAGTGTGGGCGAACGCACAGAATCTCTGCCATTATGCCGTGACCCTTGACAGCATTCGCGCGGTATTCTACCCTTCGCGGTACAGATGGTTGGTAATGAAGCACGCGGGCGCGTGCAGGCGGTACGGTGGTGTCGGCGAACATGACGCACCGGCACGGTGGGAAATCCTGCTCGCTCTCGTGAGCATGGCGGCGACGGGCGACGTGAGGAGGGAATCCGATGGCGAAGGTAGTGTTCGATCACATTTTCAAACGGTTCGGTGACGTGACCGCCGTCAATGATCTCAATATCGAGATCAACGATGAGGAGTTCCTCGTACTCGTCGGGCCGTCCGGCTGCGGCAAGACGACCGCGCTGCGGATGCTCGCCGGTCTGGAAGAAGTCTCCAGCGGCGAAATCTTCATTGGAGATCGCCGCGTTACCGATCTTGCCCCGAAAGACCGCGATATCGCAATGGTTTTCCAGAACTACGCGTTGTATCCGCATATGAGCGTCTTCGACAACCTGTCGTTCGCGCTGAAGTTGCGGAAGTACCCGAAGGAAAATATCCAGTCCCGCGTCAATGAGGCGGGCGGGATGCTCGGCCTCAAGACCCTGCTGGAGCGCAAGCCCCGCCAGCTCTCCGGCGGTCAGCGGCAGCGCGTCGCGCTCGGTCGTGCCCTCGTGCGTGAGCCGCAAGTCTTCCTGATGGACGAGCCGCTCTCCAACCTCGACGCCAAACTGCGCGTCCAGACTCGCGCCGAGATCACCAAACTGCAAAACCGCCTGAAAGTCACCACCGTCTATGTCACCCACGACCAAGTGGAAGCCATGACGATGGGCGACCGCATCGCCGTCATGAAAGACGGTCTGTTGCAGCAGCTCGACACCCCGCAGAATCTCTACGATGCTCCCGCGAATATCTTTGTGGCGGGCTTCATCGGCTCCCCCGCGATGAACTTCGTCTCCGGCACCTTGCAGGCGCAGGGCGGGCAACTCATGCTGACGCACGAGAATTACAGCGTCCCGTTGCCGCTCGAATCCCGCACCAACGCCACCAAAGAAGGGCTAGAGAGCCGCATCGGGAAGCCGGTCATCATCGGCATTCGCCCCGAAGATGTACTCGACCGCACGACCGCCAACGGCTACGGCACAAACCGCGGCATGAGCACCACGATTGATGTCGTCGAGCCGCTCGGCTCCGAAGTGCTGCTCTACCTCGATTACGGATCGGAAACCCCGATGGTCGTGCGGGTCGAACCGCGCACCGCGAAGAAGGTCGGCGATCCCGTCGAAGTCGTCTTCAAGCCGGAACGCCTCCACCTGTTCGATGCCGAGACGGAATTGACGGTTCTCTAACCGTATTCCCATCGCATTCGCAGTCGCATTGTCCCGTCGCCCCCGCCCCCGCCCCTGTTGAGAGGGGCGGGGGCTTTTGCGTCTGCGTGCCGTGTGCCGCTTCCCATTCGGCGCGGAATACGGTACAAGTGGTGTCAGACGAGTACGAAGGATGCGAACGACAGACCGATACGGAGGGGCATATGCGAACGCGAACGCGAACAGTGCTGCGGGGCGGGGCGGCGATGGTGATGCTTGGGGTGCTGCTCGTGGCGGCGGCGATGCCCGTCGGGGCGGCGGGCATCGTGGCGCGGGTCGCGGGCGGCGGTATCGCGGTGGACGGCGCGGGCTTCTTCTCCAATGAGAAAGTGTTGCTCGTCGGCGTGCGCTACGA
>JBBRMX010000369.1:0-2782 GCA_038230615.1 Thermomicrobiales bacterium
ACTGGCTTTTCCGGTGGCACGGGAGATGCGCGTATCGGTGCGAACGGCAGATTAGGGGGAATCGTGATCTTCCGTGTGCCGCTGAATGCGCCGTTGCGTTCGGTGCGCTATGTTCCTTCACGGGATATTTCCGGCGCGATCTATTTCGGTACCTAGCCCGCCGGATGCGGGAGCGAGGCAGCATCGCAATGGCGCAATATCCCCCGAACGTACCACCGCCATATGGCGCACCCGTTCCCCCACCAGCAAGGTACTCGCCCGTCCCGCCGCCACCGAAGCCGCTCTCGCGTGGGCGTATTGCCCTCATTGTGGGGGTGCTGGTGGGCGGATTGCTCCTTTCGGGGGCGGTGACACTGCTCAATGTGGTGCGGACGAATGCCGATGTCCATGTGCCGCTCGTGGTCGGCAGTTCCGGCACCTTAGCCCCCGGTGGGCAGGGGTTGCAGAAAATGCAGGTAACGCTTGCGACTATCGGCGGCAATACATCCTCGCCCAACTCCGCCGCGCCTATCAAGCAAATCACGGTAGGTGTGACACTCGAAAACACCGGTAGAGTCCCCGCGACGCCCGGTACATGGCAGATGCGCGGTTCCGACGGCAAAGAGTATCGTGCGCTCACGGGTTCGCCCTTGCCGCTGGTGCTTGCGGCGGGCGCGAAAAGTAGCGGGCAACTCGTCTTCATTGTGCCGCGCGATGTGACAATACAAAATCTCAGTTATGGCCCGCACGCACCGCTGAACGCGAACCTCGTCTTCGACGCGCCGTAGCGCGATTTCTGGTATCCTCCCGCCGTGAAGAATGCGACGGAACATCTCTACATTGTGGTATCGAGCTACAACACGGCGGGCTTGCTCGCGGATTGCCTGCGCTCGGTCGTGGCGGCGATTGCTGCGACCCCGGCGATCCCCACGACGGTGTATGTCGTGGATGCGCGGTCGTCGGACGATACGGCGGTGATAGTGCGGCGCGATTTCCCGCAGATACGGTTGCGGGTTGCGGCGGAAAATCGCGGCTATTCTGCCCTGAATAATCTCGCGCTTGCCGAGATCGTGCGCGAGGTGCCACCTGCTGCCGACCGCACGCGCATCGGCGTGTTACTCCTCAATGCGGATACGACGATACCGCCGGACACCCTCGCGGGATTGTGTGACGCGCTCGCGGCACACCCGGAAGACGGGTTTGTCGGCCCGAAAATTGTGCTGCACGATGGCTCGCTCGATCTCGCGTGCCGTCGTTCGTTTCCGACGCCTGCTAATGCTTTCTGGAAACTGACGGGGCTTGCCAGCCGTTTTCCCGCCAGCCCGCGTTTCGGGCAATACAATCTCACCTTCCATAGCCCCGACGATGAGATTGAGATGGATTGCGGTATGGGTGCGTGCCTGCTCGTGCGCCTCACCGCGATAGACGACGCGGGGCTAATGGACGAACGATTTTTTCTCTATGGCGAGGATTTAGATTGGGCATACCGTATCAAGGAGCGCGGGTGGCGGGGACGATATTACCCGCGTGTGACAATCCTGCATCACAAAGGCGCGGCAAGCCGTCAGCGCAGCACCCGTGCAACCGTCGCGTTCTACGGCGCGATGGTGCGCTTCCACCGTCTTCATTATGCCCGCACGACGCCGATGCCGCTCAATCTGCTGATTTACACGGGCATTCTGTCTCGTGGTGCCGTCGCATTGGTAACCAATCTGCTGCGTCCGTTGGGGCAACGGCGGGTCGCGTCTGCTCCCGCCCACCACGCAAAACGGGCATGAACACGGCTGGCGCATGATGAACGTACACACAAAGTTGCGCTGTGGCATGGTGCATGCCACAATAGATGCTATGGGCAACACTGCAATGCGAACGCGAGAGCGAGCCGTATGACCCTCACCGATCCGGTTACTACCCTGCCGGTGGAGATGCCAACGCCCGAAAGCGGCGTTTATCCGTATCATGTGCGCCGCCGCTGGCCTGCATTGCTGATCGCAATCGTGCAGGTGGTGCTCGATCTGGGGTTGGTCGGTGCTGCATTCCTTGCGGCATATCACTTCGACCGTAGTCTTGCCAGTACCGGTTTTGTTCCGCCTTCTACCCGCGTCTACGTGGCGATGCTGCTGATACTCGAAGCCACGGTGTTCATCTCGTGCAATCTTGCAGGGCTGTATACGCTCAAGCGCGGCGTCTCCCGTGTGGACGAGTTCACGAAAGTCTGCTCGTCGCTGTCGGTCGGGGTGGTGTTGGGCTTGGCGGCAAATTCGTTTGTCCTCGGCAGCCGGTTCGTGTATTCGCGGCAGTTATTGCTCTCCGGGTGGGCGTTGGCAATCGTGTTCGTGGTGTTCGGTCGGCTATTGTATTCGGGGCTGATTGGGTCGCTGCGGCGGCGCGGTGTTACCGCCGAACGTGCGCTGGTGATCGGCACCGGCACCCCCGCCCGCACGATTCTCGACACTGTGCGCCGCTCGCCGCATCTGGGGTATGAGATCGTCGGCGTTGTCACAGACGATCTCGATGAGCCCCCGGCGCACGGCGACATCTTCGATATTCCCGTCATCGGTACCACGGCGGATTTGCCGTTTCTGCTGCGGCGGGAACGAGTAGACGAAGTCCTGATTGCGCTTTCCGGCGCGTCGCAGGGGCGCATCGTGGAACTCGTCAACCGCTGTATCGAAGACCCCGTGAATATCACGATCTACCCCGATACCTTCCAACTCATCACGAACAACGAACTGAGCATCGGCGATCTCGGCGGGTTGCCCATGGTGCAGGTGCGGGCGGTCGCCCTGCGCGGCTGGAACCG
>JBBRMX010000370.1:0-2782 GCA_038230615.1 Thermomicrobiales bacterium
AACCAGCAATACGCGCCGTCGCCATCGAGATGGGTGGCACGGATGTCGCTCGCAAGGTCCGGGAATTGCGGTTCGTGCTCGGTGAGCAGCCACGGGCGGAACGAGACGCGCTCCTCTTGTACCGCGTTGTCGGTGCGACGATAGATTCGTACCCGGTCCGGGCCGCTGCGCTCGACTGCGACGATGCGCTCGGTGGGGTCGCTGCCGTAGAGGTAGCGGTTCAGTTCGTCGGTTGCGAGGGTGTCCATCGTGCTGGTCATGTTTGCTCCGCTCGTCGTGCGTATCTCTCTGTGTGCAGTATCCCACACTCCGTGCCGCACCCGTATACTGGTGCCGATGGAACGAAAGGGGACGCAATGACACGACCGATTGTCGGGATTCTTGGCGGGATGGGGCCGGCGGCGACCGCCGACTTGTACACGAAAATCATCGCGACCACCCCCGCGACGCGGGATCAAGAACATTTGCATATCGTCATCTGGGCGGACCCGACGGTGCCGGATCGGACAGACAACCTGCTGCACGACGGGGAAGACCCGATGCCGTGGCTAGTGCGTGGGGCGCAGATGCTGCAACACATGGGCGCAACGATGATCGCGGTGCCGTGCAATACTGCCCATGCCTTCCTACCCCGCGTGCAGAAAGAAGTGCATATCCCATTTCTCGACATTATGGAGGAGACTGCTGCGGCGATTGCGGCGCAATTTCCGGAGGCGCGGCGGGTTGGCTTGCTGGCGACGACCGCGACAATTACGGTCGGGTTGTATCAGCAGGCATTGGCACGGCACGGTATCGAGGCGATTTTCCCCGATAGCGTGGCGCAAGCGCACATTATGCAGGCTATCTGGCGGGTCAAGGCAGGCGATGCGGATGCAACTGCGACTGCACTCGTTGCGGACGTAGCAGCATCGCTGATAACGCGGGGAGCGGCGGTATTGGTGACGGGCTGTACGGAGCTGCCGCTCATCTTCCGCAACGGTGATGCCGCTGCGCCAGTCGTTGACCCGACGCAGATGCTGGCAGAGGCAGTGGTGCAGCGGGCAGTGTATCCATCCGTTGCGGTGGGAGGGAACGGCAGCAATAGTTGAAGCAAGCGACGCGCATCGTGCCGCCGCGCAGGGTGTAGGTTGCCGTCGGTATCGCCGTGTGCATCGTCGCTCCTTCGAGCGGAAACGGAAAGATGGTCAACCGCAAAGGCGCAGAAGGATATAAACAGTAGTCGCAAAGGTGAAGAGGATCGCATCGAAGAACAATGCTGCGTTTCTTTAGAGATCTTTGCACAGTACCGATGCGACCGTTTTAGCGGTCGCCCCCTGTGTGGTAGAGGCGGTCTCCGGCATCACCAAGACCGGGGACAATATAGCCGTTGTCATTCAAGGCGCGGTCGAGCGCGGCAACGTAAACTGGCACATCGGGATGCGCCGTGACGAGCCGATCTACCCCGTAGGGCGCAGCGATGATACCGACAAAGGTAATCTGCCGCGCCCCCCAGTTTTTGAGGATCGTGACGGTTTCGACTGCGCTGCCGCCGGTCGCCAGCATCGGATCAAGGACGAAGCAGGAATCCACCGTGGCGAGTTCGGGGAGACGATTGTAATACGTCACCGGCTGGAGTGACGTTTCGTCGCGGTATAGACCGATATGCCAAACCTGCAACGACGGAAAGAGGGTAAGAAAGCCGTCTACCATGCCCAGTCCTGCCCGCAGAATCGGCACGACCGCGAAGCGTTCGCTCAGCCGCACGCCGTTGGTCTCTTCGAGTGGGGTTTGGATGCGTACCGGCTGTGGCTGCATGTCCGCAAGAGCTTCGTATGCGAGGCAGAGCGTCAACTCCGTCATGGTGCGGCGAAAAGTTGCACTAGTCGTTTCGTGGGAGCGCAGGCGGGCAAGTTTGTCCGCGATCACTGGATGGCGCGAGACATGCAACTGCGGGTAGGTGCGGACGATCTCAGCGTCCGGCTGCGGTGCATCACCCATCGGCGCACGGTGTACAAGAGCCATTCCTTCCCTCCCTACAAACGAACCGCATCGTGCGGGGAGGGTATCACAGGCAGTGGTGGGAGGGAAATGGGCGCATTAGCCCGTCATGGTGAAACGCGCCGCATCGCGCTCTAGCCAAATACGGATCGCATCGTGCACTACCACCGCACGCGAATATTGCTCGTTGCGGATGCGGTCTATTTCCTGTGCAACTTCCGGGCGCAGTGTAACTTGCACACCCATGCGCGGTGGATCGGGAAGCGGCGGGAGCGATTGCCCGCTGTAGGTACGCATTACCTCGATCCATTGCTCGACCGCATCTTCGAGGATTTCAGAAAGATGTTTGTGAACGCGCTGCGACGCAATCGTGAGCGCACGTAACTCCTGCATCGTCAAAAAGGTACTCACCGCAGACGATGTAGCATACCGCGCTCCCATGTATCGCTCCTCCCTCGCCAAAAAATATGTTTAGTATACCGTGACCATACTACACATTGCGGAGATTGCAACATCTCGGTCACTATAGTCAATCTAGTAAAAATATCTACGAAAGCGTGGCAACGATTCCGAGCCTCCAATCGGATGTGAACCGGGAGGTTTTTTCGTGCAAACAGCGATTGACCACTGCGCTGCTGTCCGGTACACTCTCACCGTTCGGGGCGTAGCGCAGCCCGGTAGCGCACCTGCTTTGGGAGCAGGGGGTCGGAGGTTCGAATCCTCTCGCCCCGACCACTACATTCTTCTTCTAAACCGGGGTGTATACTGCCTGCCCTTCGGGGCAGTTTTGCCGCGTGCCGAACCG
>JBBRMX010000371.1:0-2771 GCA_038230615.1 Thermomicrobiales bacterium
AGAATACCGCGCTCCTCGGCATCTTCCAGCATCCCAACCGCAATGCGGCATTTCACACAAAAGCCGGGGTTGAACGATTCCAGTTTCGCTATTACCCGCGCTCTCGCGCCATCGGTAACGGCGTTCAATTGTACAAGCGGGGTGTTCCCGATTAGTTCCCACGCATCTTTGGCGATCTTCGGGCGAGTACGGCGGTGCAGTTCGGTCTGTGCCATCGGGCGGTCCTCCTGCGGTATGCTACGGCGTGCGCTATTCCGACAATGGCGCACGGTGCCGTGTTGTCTAGCGACAATGCAAGTTTATCAACAATCTTCGCGGAATGGGGGCGATGATGCCGCGCAATCTTGTCGTGTTCCAGTCGGGCGGCGTGACGCCCGTCATCAATGCCAGCCTTGTCGGGGTCGTGCGCGAGGCACGCGCACATGCCGAGATCGGCGACATCCTCGGTGCGCGGCACGGTATCGTCGGGTTGCTCGACGGCGATCTACTCGATCTCGCCGCGCAATCCGAGGTGACACTCTCCCATGTGCGCAATACGCCGTCGTCCGCGCTCGGCAGTACGCGCCACAAACCGACCGCCGACGATATCGCCCACGCACTCGCCGCCCTGCACGCATTGCATGTCGGCTATCTCTGCCCCATCGGGGGAAACGATTCGGCGGATACCGCGCACCGCCTCCATCTTGCGGCGCAAGCGGCGGGGTACGACCTGCGAATTGTCGCGGTGCCAAAGACGATAGACAACGATTTGCCGCATACCGACCACACGCCGGGATACGCATCGGTCGCGCAGACTGTGGCACGGTATGCGCGAGACACGGCGTATGACACGATGGCATTGCCGGTCTTCCCGGTCAAACTGCTGGAAGTAATGGGGCGAGATGCGGGGTGGGTTGCCGCCGCCGCATCGCTGGCGCAGGAATCGCCCGATGACGCCCCGCACCTGATTTATCTGCCCGAATGCCCGCCAACCGCTGCCGAAATCGTGAGCGAAATCGCGGCGGTCGTGGCACAGGTCGGGTGGTGTGTCGCGGTCGTGCCGGAAACGCTGCGCGACGCGAATGGCGTCCCCGTCGGCGGCACCGCGACCTATGTAGACCCCTTCGGACATCCATACCCGGCAAGCCCCGTTGCCGCTCTCGCTGCACTGTTGGAGCGGGAACGCGGCATTCGCGCCCGTTTCGACAAACCCGGGTCACTCGCCCGCATGGTACCGAACCCTACCGACCTCGATGAGGCGGAGGCATGTGGGCGCGAAGCCGTGCGCCGCGCGCGTGCAGGCGAGAGCGATTGCATGATAACAATGCAGCGGGTTTCAGATGATCCGTACGAAATCACGTTTGGGACGACACCACTTGCAGGCGTGGCGAACGTGGTGCGTCGTCTACCGGAGGAGTTCATTCGCCCCGACGGACGCGGCATGAGCGACGCCTTCCGGCGGTATGCCCTGCCGCTACTCGGTCCCGATCCATTCCCCGTGTACGGGAGGCTGGAACCGCGTAGCCGTTAAACGAGGTGGATGCCGAGCGATGCGGAAACGAGTGCGAGGAGCACGGCGATACCGAGCAGCGTTGCGACGACGAGCAGGTCAGTGTGCGAAAGCATCGGGCGGTGGGTGGTCGGTCGCATTGCCATGTCGGTTCTCCTTGCAGTTGATTCCGTTCTCTGTCTCTAGTACGAATCAAATGCAAGAATCGTTCCACAAGTTTTTCCTTGTGACAGCGGGGAAATATTATGTCTACTTGGTGATGCGGAGACGCGACGCCAGCCCGACAATTGCCGCGCCGAGTACCGCGCCGAAGACGAGTAGTGCGCGGACAATCCCGATGCGATCCGCGAGATAGCCAACGAGGATACTCGGTATACCGAGACCGAGGTATGCACAGAGGAAGTACCCTGCCACTGCCCGCGCTCGCGCTGTACCGCCCGCCACCGAGACCGCCGCCAGCCCGCCGAGATACGTGAACCCGTAGCACGCCGCCCCCGACACCGACGCACCAAGAAGCACGAGCGGCAACGCCCCTCGCGCCCCACCGATAACCAGCAGCACGAACCCCACTGGCAATAGGCAGAATCCAACCATCAACGACTGTGCGGGCGGCAATCGCTGCGCTATCGGCTGGAACAGGACGCCCGTGCCGTTGACCAAAAAGAGCGCAACGCCCGACCACGCCGCCAGACCGTAGGGGTTGAGGGCGGCGGGCATGATGGCGATGACCAGCCCCGTTACCGCCCATGCCGCGCAGATCGAGAGGCTGTATACCCATGTTCCTGCCGGGAACGCGGGACGGCGCACGAGCGGTGGCGGCGGTACGGCGGGGGTGATCGTCTCCGGCAGCAGGGCGACGCAAACGAGGCAACACACAGTCGGGATCAGCACGAGCGGCATACTCAACGGGCGAAGTGACGCGCCCCACAGGAGCGCGATGCTCGTGAGCAATGCGCCGCCGCCGAAACCGAGCGAGGTCGTCACCGCGCCAGTGCGAGCCGCCCGCGCCGCGCCGGTTGTGCCGCCGAGCGTCTCCGCGAGATACGCGGTTCCCGCGCTCAGGCTCAAGCCGACGCCGACCCCTTGCAAAATGCGGGCGAAAAAAAGCGTCTCGATGTGCGGACGGAGCAGCATGAGTAGCGTCGCGGCGGCAGCGCACCCAAGCCCCGCACCCAACACTGGTTTGCGTCCGATGCGGTCGGACAGTCCGCCGAACAGGACGAGCATCGGCACCATCCCCGCGATGTACGCCGCGAACGCCACCGCTGTCAGCCCGTTGCCG
>JBBRMX010000372.1:0-2759 GCA_038230615.1 Thermomicrobiales bacterium
GGGCAACATATTCATTAAACGGCAATAGCACAGCGAATACCATACATGTCAATATGATTCTCACGATATATCTTGCGTGCAAAGTACGGAGCGAGCGTCGTCGCATCTTTACCATTAGGAAAGCCCCCCGTTCATATTCCCCACTCCTGCCCCAGATGCGCCGCGTCATCGAGCGATACCACCGACCACACACCGTCACGCAGGGCGAAGCGGTGCAGTCCCGTCGCGGTCACCAGAAACGGCGACGGGGCGCGGTTCGTCCATTCCGTCCCCGTCACGAGGCACGACACCACGCGGATCGGTCCGCCGTGCGTCGCAATCAGTACCCGTGGCCCGATCTCGCCGCGCTCCATGCGGTCGGTGACATCCGCGAATGCCCCCGCGATCCGCTGAAAAAAGCGCGAGGGGCTTTCGCCACCTTCGTACGCTTCGTCCCACGCCAGCGTATGCCAGAAAACACCGGGGAATCGCCGCGCAGCCTCGTCGTGCGGCATCCCCGCCATCGTGCCGTTATTCGTCTCCCGCCATTCCGGGGCAAAGACCGCTGGCATACCGAGCACCGCCGCAATGCGTGTGCCGGTCTCGGCAGCACGCGGCAAATCACTACAGAGCAGTGTGTCCGCCCGAAACTGTTCGCGGCGCAATCGCGCACAAAGCGCATCCACTTGCCGTACGCCGAGGGGCGTCAGTCCGTACGGCGACCACCCGCCGCGCACATCTTCGCGGTCTTGCCCGTGCCGCACGAGGATGAGTTCCGTCATTCGTTAGGGGATTGGTTGCACCGCAGTCGTCGGCGATTTCTCACCGATTTTCCGCTCAGTGCCTGCACGAATCCGCTGGATATTATCGGCATGATTGAAGATCACAAACGCCCCGCCCGCCGCAACGTAAAAGAAATATGCCCACTCCGTCCACCCCTGCGCCGCCGCATAGAGCATCACGAACGGTGCGACACTGGCAGCAATGAGATTGCCGAGCGACATGTAGCGCGTGATGAGTACCGGGATGAGGAAGACCGGAATGAGCAGCAGCAGCAGCGGTGCCATCGTGAACCCGACCCCTATCGCCGTCACCATCCCACGCCCGCCGCCCTTGAAACCGAGATACGGCGACCACGTATGCCCCGCGATGGCAGCGACCCCCGCGACCGCCTCCACCCACGGGTTGCCCGTCAGCCCCCGCGCGATGAACACCGCCGCGATCCCCTTGAGCAGATCGAGCACAATCGCCGCCGCGAACCCCTGCCAGCCAAGCACGCGCAGCACATTCGTCGCGCCCGTTTTGCCGCTGCCAATGGTGCGAATATCCTGCTTGGCAAAGACCCGCACGAGCAACAGCCCCCACGGAATCCCCCCGACCAGAAATGCCGCAATCACCGCAATAAGCGCACCGATAGCGATGTTCATTCTCGCTCTGCTCCGTCAGGCACACCGAATACCGGGTATTCAGTGCGTCCCGATTACGTTGGCTCCTGCCGGTTGCGGAAGCGCATCAACACCGGCGTGCCGATGAACCCCGCGTCGTCACGCAACTGGTTTTCCAGATACCGCCGGTACGAGAAATGCACGTCTTCCGCATGGTTGCAGAAGAAGACAAACGACGGCGGCGACACATCCACCTGCGTCGCGTAGTAGAACTTCACCCACTTGCCCGGTTTGGACGGCGGCGGGTGATTATCTACCGCAGTCTTGAGCATCTTATTCAGCACCGCCGTCGGGATGCGCTTTTTGCGCTCCTCCATCACAAAGAGGGCGCGTTCCACCACCTGCGGCACGCGCAGATTGAACTTCGCCGAGATGAAGACCGCCGGGACATACGGCATGAAGTCCAATGCTTCCGCCGCCGCCGCCTTATACTGATCCATCGTCGTGCCGTCTTTTTCGACGAGGTCCCACTTATTGACGACCAGTACCATCCCCTTCGCCTCGTCCGCAACGTAGCCGGCGATGTGCAAATCCTGCGCCGTAAAGCCCTCGGTAGCATCTACAACGAGCAGCACCACATCGGCGCGGGTAATCGCCCGCATCGAACGCATCACACTGTATTTTTCGATGCCCGGTTCGATCTTGCCGCGCCGACGAATGCCCGCAGTGTCAATCAGCGTGATCGGCTCGTCCTCCCACATCATCGTGGTGTCGAGCGAATCCCGCGTCGTACCGGGTACATCGCTGACGATAGATCGCTCTTGGCCCAAAATTGCATTGAGCAGGCGGGATTTACCCACGTTCGGTCTTCCGACGATCGCTATGCGCGGCGACGTAGGATCGGCTTCTTCCTCGTGTTCCGGCAGCGCGTTCACAATCGCGTCGAGCAAATCGCCCGTGCCGCGTCCGTGCAAAGACGACACGACAATCGGGTCGCCGATACCGAGCGTGTAGAAATCTACCGCATTGGCAGCGCGGCTGCTCGATTCCGCCTTGTTCGCGGCGAGTACAGTGCGCTTGCCCGTGCGCCGCACGAGGTCTGCAATCGCAAGGTCTGCCGGGGTCGCGCCGTCTTCGGCATCGGTGACGAGCACGAGCACATCGGCTTCGTCAATCGCATATTGCGCCTGCTGCCGCGTCCCCTGCGAGATATCGGAGAGGTCAATTTCGGCACCGCGCTCGTCTACGAGCAGCCCACCGGTATCCACGAGGGTGAAATTCACGCCGTTCCACTCGACATCGCCATAGACGCGGTCGCGGGTGGTTCCCGGCTCATCCTGCACAATCGCTCGCCGCTCCCCGATGAGACGGTTAAAAAGGGTTGATTTGCCCACA
>JBBRMX010000373.1:0-2758 GCA_038230615.1 Thermomicrobiales bacterium
ACGAGCGCGATCAGGTCTGGCGCGGCTCTCGCTGGTAGCATGATCTGCATTCCTGCGACGGAACGAGGCAAACACAACGACGCCGCGATGCTCGATAGGCATCGCGGCGTCGTTGCAGTGGCGGAAAGGGAACGAGCGAACGGTTACTCCCCGTTCTGGAATGCGACCGACTGGCGCAGGGCGGGTTCCGCCATGCTCATCGGCAGATTTTCATCAATCCCGGTGGGGTCGAAGTATGGGCGGCTGCTCGCCCCTCCCTTTGCAATCGCCCATGCCGCAATGCCAACCGCTACCGGCACGATAATGGTAATTGCCCACATCGCCAGCAGGGGGATGCCGAGCTGGTCATAGTATGCCGCGAGGAAGTTTGTGCCGATCAGCGCGAGAACGCCGCTCCCGATACCCAAGCGCACCGGACCTTGCCGGGGAGGTTCGAGATATTCGTACCGCTTGAAGACGCGCCGGTTGGTCTTGTCCACGAATGGCGCGAAGGTCATTACCCCGAAGACGAGCGCAGGGAACAGGATGCCGCCGAAGAACTCCGGCCCGAATGTGCCACCGAGCACCGAGAATTTCCAACTACTCGGAATCAGTTTGAGGAAGCCAAAGACCCAAAGAAGGTACCAATCCGCCTTCACATCGCCAGTACCGGGGCCGGGAGGTCCGTATGCCGCCAACGGATGGACAGGCAGCAGCGCGGAGAGGATGAATAGCCCGCCGAACATGAAGAGCAACAATTGCACCGCGAGGATCGCCTGATAGGGCATCAGCGGTACACCGAGTACCTTGCCCGGTTCCGACAATTTCCGCGCATACCCCGGCTGCGTGTGCTTCTGCTTGATAACGAGCAGCAGATGCGCCGCCGTCAGACCACCGATGATCGCGGGGAGTACGAGCACATGGATCGTATAGAGCCGGGGGATACTACCGAGCGTCGGAAACGCGCCGCCGAAGAAGAGATCGGACGCGATACCGCCGACCCACGGAATAGACTGCGCGAGACCGAAGCCAACACCCGTCGCCACGACTGCGAACGAATCGTACGGGAGTGAGTACCCGACGAATGCCGCCACGAGCGTCACGCCGAGCAAGACAACACCCATGATCCAGTTTAGTTCGCGTGGCTTGCGATAACTTCCGAAGAAGAAGATACGCAGTGCATGCAGAATCATCGCG
The DNA here is from genome assembly GCA_038230615.1 of Thermomicrobiales bacterium. Classification (GTDB taxonomy): domain Bacteria; phylum Chloroflexota; class Chloroflexia; order Thermomicrobiales; family JALYUS01; genus JBBRMX01. The sequence goes on from JBBRMX010000373.1 coordinate 1,177, forward strand.
GCGATCATCAGATGCGCCGACCAGTGATGCACATTGCGGAAAATGTTCGCCACCGCGATAGATTCGATCAACTGAACACTGGCATACGCTTCCGGCAGTTTGTCGCTGCCGACGGTGATTTCCGCATTCGACGGAGCATAAAGTAGGGCAAGGTACACACCCGTCACGATGAGGATGACGAAACTGAACAGTGTCATCTCACCGAGAAAGAACGTTGTGTGGACGGGAAATGCCTTGCGCCCGTACTTCTTGTTCAGCCCTTCGAGATCGAGCCGTTCTTCCAGCCAGCTTCGTTGCCGGGAAGGAATCACACGGGGATCACGCATGACGACAGTGGGGGGAGAAGATATGGGTTTTTGGGTCGTATCGCGTTGCATCGTCGTTCCATCCTTCAATCAATCGGACGCGAAAGGTAATGGGTACCGTTACTGCTGCGCCCCGATGGGTGCGCTGAATTCGCCGTTCGCCACGATGCCACCATCGGGCGCAAGCTTCACCGGCAAACCCGGAAGCGGGCGCGGTGCGGGTCCGCCGACAACCTGTGCATTGGCAGCCGGGTTGTACTTGCTGCCATGACACGGGCAGGCGATATTGCCCGCATCATCGAGTTTCGCCAGCACCGCGCAGCCAAGGTGCGTGCAGATCGCGCTATACCCTACAACCGTATCGCCATTCGGGAGATGGACGAGTTGAATAAGATTGTTCTGGTTGTCCGTCTTGCCCTGCGGATATGCCTGTACCGCCGTGCCAACAGGAATATCGCTGAGCGTCACAGGCATACCGCTGTTCGAGCCGACCGCGAAGACAAGTTTGTCGCCCGCCGCGACGACGGTTTTTTTCTGCTGCAAGGTTTTGAGTGCCAGCGCGGGCAATGCTCCCGCCGCCGCAAACGCCAGCCAGCCCGTGCGGATCATCCACTTCAGCACGGTACGCCGCGTTGCGACTGCGGGCGACTGCGGCGGATCTTCGTGGAAGTCCGGTTCGAGGACGGGTTCAGTAGATACGTAGGTGCCGGTTGCGACGATGCCGTTTCGGGTTTCCATAGCTGCACACTCTCTTGTCTATACGCTCTAACGCAGGGCGACTACCACGGCACGCCGTCGTTACGGCGGTCGAAACGCGATTCATCACCGATGAAGGCTTCTTTGTAGAAGATGAGAGAAACCGCGAGGTTGATACTTCCCGCGCCCGCCAGTAGACCGATAGCGCGGGCATCCCAGCCCGCAAAGATGCCGTAGCCAAGCGCAGCCGAAATGCCGATCAGCGCAACCGTCAGCACGACGATGCCGATGCTCAGGGGCGTCGTCAGACGTGGAGCGATCCGACCGAGATGCAACTCCTGCCCTTCGAGAGCGACAGAGAGCAACCCCTCGACCGCAAAGATAAGGAACGCGAGGGCGACGGCGACAAGCCCGATCTGCCACTCGTTCGGGGCGAGCGCACCGCCACTCGCATACGACGCAATTGCAATTGCGCCGAGGACAAATGAAGCGATGAGTGCACTGACGGGAAGACCGGGTGAGTTACGCACGACGCACTCCTTTCGACAAAGACCACACCGACATTGTGCATTATTACACAC
>JBBRMX010000374.1:0-2748 GCA_038230615.1 Thermomicrobiales bacterium
ACGGCGGCAACGGCGGCAGCGAACCGCACATCGCCATCATCGAGCGGCGCACCCCAACCACGCCCGTGCATCGCTGCAAGCAGTCCCGCGAGAAAGGCATCGCCCGCGCCTGTGCCGTCTACTTCCTCGGCAGGCCATGCCGGAACGAAGCGTGTGCCATCGCCCTGTGTATACCAGCAGCCTCGTTCACCGTCGGTGACGCACAGAAAGCGCATGTGCGGCGACCAAAGTTCGTTGCACGCCTGTACCGGGTCGCTCTGCCCGGTGAGTACCTCGGCATCGAGTTGACCGAGTTTGATGACATTGGAGTATTCCCAGATTTTCCGTACCGAGTTCCGCGCATCATCGAGATTTTTCCACGCAGTCGGTCGGATGTTGGGGTCGAACGCGACAGCGATACCGGCGTCCCGCGCAATCTGCATCGCCCGGAGCGCGGTTTGCTCCATCGGGGAGCCTTCCGACCGACCGAGCCGTGCATACATACATTTCGCTTGCTGAATCATCGTCACAGGCAGGAAATCGGGATGATACGTCATCGCGGCGGAGCGATCCCACACGAAGTTGAACTGTCTCTCCCCCGGTGCAGGGAAGGTGACGAACGCCAAGGCGGTGTCCGCCTCTCGCGTTACCCGCGCCTCGCTGGTATCCACACCTGCTTTGCGAAAACTGGCGAGAATAGCATGGCCGAACGGGTCATCCCCAACCCGCCCAATAAAGGCGGTCGGGACGCCGAGCCGTGCGGTGCCGACTGCGACATTGGCGGGTGCGCCGCCGGGAGTTGGCTCAAAGGCGGGGAAGGTGTCGAATGACCCCTCGCGGGTGGCGATGAAATCAATCAGGGCCTCACCGAGTGTGACGACAGCGGGCGGCGTGGGCGGCGTATCGAGCGGGAAAGGCTGAGAGATTGCGGTCTCGGTCACGTAAAAGCTCCTTGTGCGGTCTCATGCGGTCTTCCGAATGGCTGCACGATACTGCGGCACGTTTTCCTCCGCATGTCACGCGGTTTTCACGAGGGAACGCGGCACCGAGGCGACCGATAGCACGCCGCACAGCATCATCGCTGTTTGCAGTTCGTTCCTGAGCATCTCTAATACGGCGAATGCACCCGCTTCGCCGCCCGCTGCCAACCCGTAAAGCGGCACGCGGCCCACCGCCACTGCCCGCGCACCGAGGGCGAGAGCCTTCAGGATGTCCGTACCGCGCCGCACGCCCCCATCGAGCACGATTTCGGCGCGTCCGTCTACCGCCTCGACGATTTCTTCCAGTATATCGAGGGTTGCGGGGGCGCAATCGAGTTGCCGCCCGCCGTGGTTCGATACCCAGATCGCCGCCGCGCCGTGTTCTACCGCGAGGCGGGCGTCTTCTGCGGTCAGAATGCCTTTGACGACAAGCGGCAGATCGGAGAGCGAGCGAATCCACGCGAGGTCATCCCATGTGATGGCGGGGTTTGCGACATTCATCAGGTGGGCGTGAGCCGTGCCGTCGGGTAAGCCCGCGAATCGTCGCTCGAAATTCGCCATCCGCACACCAGCGGGGAGGACGAAATTGTTCCGCATATCCCGCTCTCGCCGTCCGAGGATTTGCACATCCGCCGTCAGGACAAGGGCGCGGTAGCCCGCTGCCGCTGCCGCTTCCACGAACGTGCCATACATTGCTCGCTCACGGAAGCAATATAACTGAAACCAGCGCATGCCGTCCGCTGCCTGCGCGACTTCTTCCAGCGGGGTGCTCCCTGCGCTGCTCACGGTCATGAGCGCACCCACACGTGAGGCGGCGCGGTACGTCCCCGCTTCGCCGTCTGGATGATACATGCGGTGAAGCGAACTGGGCGCGACGATGAGCGGAAATGCAACGGGTGCATCCAGCAGCGTCGTAGCCGTCTCGACCGCCGATACATCTACGAGCATCCGGGGGCGCAGGAGACGCCGTGCAAAGGCGGCGCGGTTGGCGTGCATTGTCTGCTCGTCCTCCGCGCCGCCCGCGATATAGTCCCAGATCGCGGGGGGAAGGGCTACCTTCGCCGCCGCTTCTGCATCCGCAACATTGATCCATTGCGCCGGGTGTGTCGGTAGTTGTACAGGTGCGCTCACATCATCTCCCGTCCATGTGCGGCGGATTGTGACGGGAGAATACCACGGCAATTACCGGGATGATGCATCTTCCACGCTATGCAGGGAGAAACCGGCTGACTGACGCCCGAACCTCGCCCCACGTCGGTGCGGAGCGGGTGTCGCTGTCGGCGCACCGCACATTGAGATAGCCGCTACGGAAGGGACGCGCCAGTTTTTCGTCCGGGACATACTGCCGCCGTGCGATGCAGCCATTGTCGTTGCCGAGGAGATGCAGCGACACTGACGTCACATCCGATGTGGTGCGGACGCGATGGATGTCGTTCTGCGGCATGAGGGTATAGAAACTGCCGGGGGCGAGATCGTGCCGCTCCGACACCGCGAGGTCTGCGAAATCGTCCCGCGCACCATCGTCGTCGCGCCGGTAGACGGTTTCGTCTTGCGTGCCGCGATACAGCCCGACAAGCCCCCACGCAAGATGGTCATGCACCGGCGTTTCCCGCCCCGGTCCGAGCACGAGCACCGAAAATGCGAGGCTGCCGTCGCCTGCCCGGTAGAGCAGCCACATTCCGGTGTTGCTGCCCATGCCGCTCTGGGCGGCAGGCTCTTGGTACTCCGGCGGGAGCCACGCGGGGTCCGCGAGCAGTGTGGCAAAGTGCGGGCGGATGCGTTCCATCGC
>JBBRMX010000375.1:0-2740 GCA_038230615.1 Thermomicrobiales bacterium
AGAAGTTTTTGTGCAAATTGTAGTGCATCACATCGAAGCCGATGTCGCCGGGGCGTACGATACCGAGGATGGCATTGAAGTTCGCGCCGTCGTTGTAGACCAATCCGCCAACGCTATGAACGATCTCCGCAACTTCGCGGGCATGTTCGTCGAACAGACCGAGCGTGTTCGGGTTCGTAATCATCAGGGCGGCAGTGTCGGGTCCGACCAATCCACGCAGTGCTTCAACATCCACATTACCGCGTGCGTCGGATTTAACCGTCACAACCGTATATCCCGCCATCGCTGCGGTAGCGGGGTTGGTGCCGTGTGCGCTGTCCGGTACGAGAACGACGCGCCGCCGCTCCCCTTCTCCCCGGCTCTCGTGGTAGGCACGGATGAGCAGAATGCCCGTCAACTCCCCGTGTGCTCCGGCAGCGGGGCAGAGTGTGACGGCATCGAAGCCGGAGATTTCGGCAAGATATTCCTGCATCTCGTACATGATCTGCAATGCGCCCTGCACCGATGCTTCCGGCTGGTAGGGGTGAATCTCCGCGAACCCCGGCAGGGCAGTGATCGCCTCGTTCACCTTCGGGTTGTACTTCATGGTGCAGGAACCGAGCGGATAGAAGCAGACATCAATCGCCTTGTTGAGTTGCGACAGATGCACGAAGTGCCGCACGACTTCGATCTCGGAAAGTTCGGGCCATTGCAATGTATCGTCCGCATCGCGGTCGCGCAGAAAATCTACCGGCAGCGGGGCTTCCGGCACATCGAGCGTGGGGAAGCGCAATGCCCGCCGCCCCGGTGCACCGAGCGTGAACATCAGCGGCTCCAGCGGTGGCGGTACATCGCCAATTGTCGGCGCAAGGGGGCGTACGGGAGTGCTCGTTGCCATATGCAGGTCGGTCCTCTCGATGGTGAGTCGTTCGCGGTCAGTGATTCGGAGCGCGGCGGGGCTACTCATGCCCGCCGCCTCCCATGCCTGCGTATCGTATCGCAAACACACGGCGTTGTGCTACCCTGCGCGCATGAAACGAACGACCTTGCCCGCGCTGCTCGTGATCGGAATGCTGCTTGTGGGATGCGGGAGCGTCCCCCCGCCGCGCCCGGTCACGCTGGATGTGACGCCACCGCCGCGTGACCAATGGTGGCCCTATGATGTCGTCCTTGCCCGCCCGGAGTGGCTTTCGGAGCGTGTCGCGTTTCCCGATATGCGGATCGTGGATGTGTCCGATACTGACGATTATACCCAGCGTCACATTCCCGGCGCGGTGCATCTGCGCTGGCAAGATTTGATCGAGAAGAACTCCCCCACCTACGGCACGCTTGCGGGGAAGCCAGAGCGTGAACGGGTGTTCGGGATGCTCGGTATCGCGCCAGAGACGACCGTCGTGGTGTACGACCGCACCGATACCCGTGCGGCGGCGCGGACGGCGTGGGCGATCTGGTACGCGGGGCATCCGAAGGTGCGCGTGCTCGATGGCGGCATGGCGGCATGGACCGCGGCGGGGTTGCCACTGGAACGTATCCCCCGCACCACACCACGCACCGATTTCCACGACTTACCGGACGAAGCCGTCCATGCGACCCGCTGCGATCTGCAACGCGCCACGACGACGACGACGACGAGCAATAGCATCGTGCTCGATGTCCGCACGGACGCCGAAATGTCCGATACATGGGGCGGCACCGTAACGATGGGGAGCATACCCGGCGCGGTCCGGCTGCCGTGGACACGCTTCATCGTGGGGGATGGCACGCCGACACTGCGCCCGCCGAACGCGGTGCAGGCAGATCTCGCCGCCCTCGGCGCGACGCCGGAGCGCACCGTCTATCTCTACGGCACCTTCGCGGGGGACGCCGCCGTGCCGTTCTTCGCGCTGAAAGCCCTCGGCTATGCCAATGTGCGGCTCTACGACGGCGGGTGGGCGGAGTGGGGCGCGTCGCCGCTCGTGGCGAAACCCGCGCCCGCCTGCTGACAGCCGCTTCCGCATCGAGAATCGCGATACATCAGGGGGCAGCATCCCATGCCGCACGCAGTTTGCGCTGCGAGGTGAGGAGATACTCGCGGTCGTCCGAGAATACTTCCAGCGGCGGCAATGTCCCGATACCGCCACTTAACTATTGTGCGAGTGACCGTACACGGCGTAGAATCGTATTCTGCATATTTCTCCTCGAACGTCCGAAGACACTAGCAAAGGTATGGAATATCATGGTGAGAAAGGAGACGAGAAACCGTGAATTGTATTTATGATTCTTAGAAAACCGTTTTTCGATTCAACACCGAAGGTTTTAGCAGCCTACGCTATAGAGGCTACATACTTATGGGCGATTTATGTTTTGCTATCTTGGCTCAAATCAGCCTACCATCGTATTGAATTTTCATTTGGACCCGAGCACAAGAAAATCGCTTTGATTCGCCGGACACAATGGGCTTGGATTGTTACCGCACTACTGATTCCAATTATCCTCATGTTGTTTGGCTATATTACACCTCTATTCGCTGGCTGATTCTTATAGTTTACCTAGACGATCTGCACGGGTGCTGTCCGTTCCAAAGAAAAATCCCCTCCCGGTGCGGCGGGAGGGGAATGCGGGAAAGAATCGCGGGGGCGGTCTAGTTATCCGCCGCCATCATCGCTTCGACCAAGACGGGATCGCTCTTTGCGCCATCGAAGCGGGCTGCCCCAAGCCATCGCTCGGCATCAATCGCGGCGCGGCACCCATCGCCCGCCGCCGTGATTGCCTGCCGGTAATG
>JBBRMX010000376.1:0-2729 GCA_038230615.1 Thermomicrobiales bacterium
ATACTGTCCGGCACAACGGCATCAACGCGTGCGCCCTGCGCCATTACTTTTTTCATCGTGTCGCCTCCTCGTAGTCGCCCGCCAGCACAGACTCGCGCTCGTCGGCGTGTGCCGCACCGGGAAGATGGGCTGCTTCCATCCGCGCCTTGCGCCGCCGCTTCTCGAATGTGCTAACGAAATGCACCCACTGCGGCGAACGATGCCCGTGCAGGGTCGCGGCGGGCAGATTTGCCCGGAACGATGCCGCGTCCGCAAAGGGCGCGATCTCGATATACGATGTGCCGTATTCCCATGTGCTATGCCCATCGGAGCCGGCAGTTGCGGGCAAGCCGTGCATCGCGGCGTAGATGCGGGCGGCGGTGTTGTCGTTCGGCAGCATCATCCGCCCGTTGAACACTTCCACCGCATCCACCAATCCTGCGCCGACGAGCCGGTCCAGCACCGCCGCACCGACTGCGCCCTTCCGCAGGCGGTCGAACGGGTGCGGCACCACCACCACCCCGCCTTGGGCGCGGATCGCCTCGCACGTCGCTTCCGGTGACAGCCCCGCAGGAATCTCACCCCGGAGGAACAGCCCGATGATCTCTCCCGCCGACGAGTAGACCTCCTCGCCGGGGATGACACAGAAATCATGACCCGCTGCTGCCTGCACTGCGTCATGATCCACGTATTGACTGTGGTTCGTGATCGCCATGCCGTTGATGCCACGGCGCAGAGCCGCCCGCGCCACTCGTTCTGGGCTAACCGGGCAATCTCGCGAGTGCCATGTGTGGGCGTGTAGGTCAATTTTCCAGCGTGTCGGGTCCATCGTGCTCCTCGTTACCGTATGTACCACGCCCGTTCTATGGGCGGTTGAATGTCGTTCGTCACGGCGAGGGCGAGCGTCACGGCAGCGATTGCGGCGGTCTCTGCCCGCAATACCCGTGCTCCGAGCGATACCGCGACCGCCCCCCGCCCGACCATCGCCGCAACTTCTTCCTCCGCGAAGCCGCCCTCCGGCCCGATCAGAAGCATCGCCGCGTCACTATCAGGCGGGAGGGCGGCGGCGAATGTCGTTGTCGCCTCTGTCTCGTGGGCGATCAACACACGTCCCGTCAACGGCAGAGAACCAAGCGGCACCGGCAGCAACACGTTCGGCACGCGGCTTCTCCCGGACTGCTCGGCAGCTTCGACCACGATCCGCCGCCAGCGGTCGAGCGTACCGGTATCATCGGCTTTCGTGCGGCGGATCGTCCGCGCCGTGATGAGGGGCTGGATCGTCGCTGCGCCGAGTTCCGTTGCCTTCTGCAAGAGCCAGTCGAACCGCTCGCCCTTGAGTACCGCCGCCGCCAGTGTCAACACGCAATGTGGCTCCGGTAATCCCGCACGCTCCGCGATGACGCTGCCCCGCACATATTTTGCCTCGACCGATTCGAGACGCACCTTCCATTCTACCGCGCTCTGTGCTGTTTGTGTGACGAGCACGATCTCCTCCCCGACGCGCAACCGCAGCACACGGGCAATCTGATGCGCGTGCGCCCCGTCGAGGGCGATGGCTGCTCCGTCGCGGATGTCGGCGGGTACAAAGAAGCGATGCACTGTTTGTTCACGCTTCCAATGGCAGGCGGATCGTCACCGTCGTGCCGCTGCCCTCGCTACTGACGATCTCGACAGTGCCGCCATGCTGCTCGACAATCTGTTTCGCTCCGGCGAGACCGATGCCCGTCCCCGCAACGACGCCGACGACATTCGAGGCGCGGTAAAATCGTTCGAAGATGTGTGGCAAGTCCGCCGCTGGGATGCCCATGCCGCTGTCCGCGACTGTTAGCATCGCCCACGCGGTGCTGCCTTTCGTTTCTCGGTCGAGAGTGACATGAACAGTGCTGTTTGGGGGACTAAATTTGCACGCATTCGAGAGCAGATTCTCGACCATCCGCTCGATGCGCGGACCGTCTATAGTACTGAGCAACACTGGCACCCTGCTCGTTGCGGTAATCGTGCAATCATGCATATTACCGGGCTGGCGGGCGATGATTGTCTGAACGAGCGCGACGAGATCGGTGAGGGTGCGTTGCAGATCGAGGGGACGACCCGCCCGGATGCGTGAAATATCGAGCAATTCGCCGATAATTGCCATCATCCGGGTAGATGCATCATCAATTGCCTCAATGCGTGGGAGGAGTTTCGCCATGTCGTCCGACTGGCTTCGCCCCACCAATCGCTTCAGGAATTGTGCCGATCCTCTGACGGTCGTAAGCGGGGTGCGGAGATCGTGGGCAACGCCGGAAAGGAATGCCTCTTTCTGCCGCTCAATGTCTTGCTGCCCGGAGCGGTCGAGGACGAAAAAGATTGCCTGCCACGGATCATCCTGCACCGTCGCTGCGCCGATCAGCACCGGGACACGGCTGCCATCTTTGCGAATAAGTTCTTTCTCATACGGCGTAGACACATCTGTCGCGGCAATCTCGCCGGCTGCTTTGTCGTCGGCATCGTGGTGCTCTGGCGGCGTCATCGCCGACCAGTGAATACGTCCTGCGGCGAGATCGCCACGGTCGTACCCTACTATGGCGAGATATGCATCGTTCGCTTCGAGGGCGACTTGCGCGTCGCTGATGGCAATGCCAACAACATTGGAATCCATGAGGCGGCGGGCGCGAATCTCGCTTTTCCTCAGCGCGTCTTCCGCCTCTTTCAGGTCATCAATGTCGGTGCAACTGCCGTACCACTTAATAATTTGCCCTGTCTCGTCG
>JBBRMX010000377.1:0-2720 GCA_038230615.1 Thermomicrobiales bacterium
CTCGGCGTATGCCGCCATGCACCCGAACTGCCGCGCCGTCTCGAACGCCAGCAGAATGCCGCCCGTTGTCGGCCCGACAACCACGTCAATACCCGCCGGCGCGAACCGCTCCACGAACCCCGCACAGACGAGTTGCGTCACGCCGGGGTTGCGGAGCAGGTCAAACTTCTCGATATACGTGTCGCTGTGCAGCCCCGACGACAGGAGGAAATGCCCCTTCTTAATCGCCCCTGCCGCCGTCAACAATTCTCGCACCGATGTTGTTGCTGCCATCTGCCGATTACCCTTCCACTGCCGGATGCCACCCATTTACGCTGATTTATTCAGGCTGAATATGATGGTCTCATGATGACTTAGACACGCGTTATTCCACATACCACGCCGCCGTTTTCGTGTTGTGAACGGCGAAACCGACGCGACGGTGCAGCGCGAGCGATGGTGCATTGCCGGGATGAATGCCCGCGAGGATAATCGTTGCGCCCATTGACCGCGCAGTGTCGTGCAAGCGGCGATACAGGGCGGTGGCGACGCCGCGCCGGTGATATGCCGGGTGGACGGAGATGTCCTCCACCCAGACCGCGAGCGGTTCGAGATCGAAATGCCGCAGCGGTTGCGCCAACACGTACCCCGCAATGACGCCGTTGTCGTCGCCATCCCCGCATTCTCCCACCAGCGTACAACCTGTTGTCGCGTAGAAGGCGAAGGCGTCCGGCGTGATCGCCCGCATCGTCTCACGCCGCTCGTCGGTCGCCGCATCCCAGTCGAAGCCGAGGAACGCGGGTGCGCTGTGCCGCATCACCGCGTCATCCAGATCACGCAGGGCGGCGTAATCCCCCAATGTCAGCGGACGGACGGCAACAGCAGCGGGCATTTCGCTACGCTTCCGAGGCGTAACGGTCGAACAGTGCGATGATTGCGGGTTGCGTGGCGAGTTCGCGGGGGGTCTTGCCGTTATAGTCGGTGGCGGTGGTGTCCGCGCCGTTGAGCAAAAGCAACTCAACCACATCGGTATAGCCGCGCCGCGCCGCGCCATGCAGCGGGGTCGTGTTGAAGGGCGCACGGCTTGCCGCGTTCGCCTCCGCGCCCTCGGTCAGGAGCAATTCCGCAACGGCGCGGTCACTCACGAACGACAGAATCGGGATGCTATGCACCCCCGGCGTCTGCACCAATCCGGGGTCTGTCTCGATGAACGACGCCACGCGGTCATAATCGCCCATGAAGGCAGCGGAGTAGATATTATGCTCCGCGCCGTGCGCCAGCAACGTCTCGACAATTGCGCGATTGTGGGTGTGCGCCCCTGCGTCTATCGGGCGTTCGCCGCCGAAATCGTCCCCCACGCCCGACGCATTGACCAGTTCGGGATGCGACTCGACAAGCTCCCGGACCATTTCCAGTCTACCGTGCGACGCCAATACCAGCGCATTCTGTTCCATCATTGCAGAGTCTATTTGGCTCATCAGTTTGCCTCCTTGATCACGACCACCACGCCGCCCACTACTCAACTTCGGGCATCCCGCTCTGCCGCGTCAGTTGTCGGCACGCATCATCGCCAGCAAGTCTGCGTCCACATCGGGGGCGGTGCGGAGGGGCATCGGGTTCGGCAGGGCGCAGCCGATAATCTCGCGCAACGACCCGATGCCCTGCGCCTCGCACCACGCCTCAAGCCCCTCGGCGACCTCAAGGGCGGCACGCGGGTTGATGTACGACGCCGTGCCAACCTGTACCGCCGATGCGCCCGCCATGAAAAACTCCAGTGCGTCTTCGACGGTGGCGATGCCGCCGATACCAACGACCGGCACCGCTACCGCCTGCGCCACTTGCGCCGTGAGGTAGACCGCAACGGGCTTGACAGCGGGGCCGGATAAGCCCCCGCGCCGCGTCGCAAGCACCGCCCGCCGCCGTTTCGTGTCAATCTGCATCCCGGTCAGGGTATTGATGAGCGAGAGGGCATCTGCACCCGCCGCGACGACCGCCTCCGCAACCGCAACGATGTCGGTGACATTCGGCGTCAGCTTGACCATGACAGGCAGGGTCGTATTCTCGCGCACCGCCGCCGTCACTTCTGCTGCGGCGCGAGGATCAACCCCGAAAAGCATCCCGCCCTCCGCCACATTCGGGCAGGAGATATTGACCTCGATGCCCGCGATGCCGGGGGACTCATCGAGCAACCGCGCCATCTCCGCGTATTCCTCCACCGCATCACCGCAGATATTGACGATCACCTTCGTGTGCCATTTTTCCCAGATCGGACCGTACTTGCGAATCGTCTCGCGCACACCGGGGTTCTGCAAACCGATACTGTTGAGCATCCCCGCATTCGTTTCCGCAATGCGTGGCATCGGGTTCCCCTTGCGGCTGTGCAGCGTTGTCCCCTTCGAGCAGATCGCGCCGAGACGTTGAATATCGAAGGTACGGGCGTACTCCGTGCCGTACCCGAAGGTGCCGGAGGCGGTCAGCACCGGGTTTTGCAGCACCAACTCACGAGGGTTGTGGGGGGCGAGATCAACGCGAAGGCTCACGCCCATACGAGTTCCTCCATCATGAATACGGGGCCTTCGGTACATGCTCGCTCGTACCCGCGCTTCGTCTCCATCACACAGCCCAAGCAGACGCCCATGCCGCAGCCCATCTGTTGCTCGACGCAAACCTGCACCGGCGGCAGGCGGGCGCGGACGCCGCGGTGCGCCTGCAATACCGTCCGCAACGAGCGGAACATCGGC
>JBBRMX010000378.1:0-2714 GCA_038230615.1 Thermomicrobiales bacterium
ATCTCTGCAACATACGCCGCGCTTTCTGCATTCCGTCTCAAACGCAAATCAGTCCGCAACCACCGCAATCGGTACCGGGATACGCTCGTTCGCCGCCGCCGTGTAGCGTGCTTTGGACGGCGATTCTTCGCCCTTCCAACCGCTGATGACGCTGAATACCTCGCGGTCGGTCATCGGCTTGGGAATATGCTTTTCCGGTCCGTTCAGCATGTACTCTGCAAGGTCGAGATACGGCTGCACATTGCCCTCGCCGAACTCGAACAGTGTCTTGCCCGCGATGCGGCTGCGGCGCACTGCGTCCGCCTGCGGGATCTGCCCGATCACGCGGGTGCCGACGCGCTCGCAGAATGTATCAATCAGGTCCAGCCCCGTCTGACCGTTGAACGGGACACCGTCTTCCTGCAAGACGACGCGGTTAGCGATCAGCCCCGCAAGCCGTACTTCGTGCCGCCGCGCCTTGAAATCAATCGCCGCGCAGATGCGGTTCGCCGCGAACAGGGAGTCGAAATCGTTCGTCGTCACAATCATCGCGTACTCGCTCTTCTGGAGCGGTGCCGCGAAGCCGCCGCAGACCACATCGCCCAATACGTCGTACAGCACGATATCGTATTTGTCGTACAGATCGAGTTCGTTGAGCAGTTTCGTTGTCTCGCCCACCACATACCCGCCACATCCCGCACCCGCAGGCGGGCCGCCAGTTTCGAGCACGTCTACGCCCATGTAGCCGTGGCGAATCACGTCGTCTATCGTGATCTCTTCCATGTGGTAATTCACTTCTTGCAGCACATCAATCACGGTCGGGACGAGTTCGCCTGCAATGGTGAAGGTACTATCGTGCTTCGGATCGCAGCCGATCTGCAAGACTTTCGCGCCAAGCGTCGCCATCGCCACCGAGAGATTGGACGACGTAGTAGATTTGCCAATGCCGCCTTTGCCGTATACCGAAATGAAGACTGACATAATGCAAACCCTCCTTGTGCGGTCTACGACAGCGCGGCACGCGCCTCGTTCAGTACATCCGCGTTGATTACCGCGTACCCATGATCGCGGGCGTAGGCTTCCGTATTGCGCGTCACCCGCCCGCGCACAAACTTCGGGATTTTGTTCATCAGCGCAAGCGCATCGTCCGACCACCCAACGGTGCCGTCCGACACCGACACTGGCGGCGGCGGTATCGGCAGATCGGGCAGCGGCACATTCATTTGGTGCGCGAGATCAACCCCGCTTCGCTCCCCCACCCCCGCACCTACAAGCACGGGTTCCGGTTCGCGCTCCGGCATCGGCATGGCAGGAACTGCGACGAGCGGCGCACCTTTCTGCCCCATTTCCTGCCCCATCTGCGCTTTTGTCTGCAACCCGGCATCGCCGAACAACTCGATCAAGTGCTTTTCCAAGCCCAATTTCGCGGTTAGGTAAATGCGGTCCGCGAGTTCGTTCGAGCCATCGAAACCGAGGAGCGGGTGGTAACCGAGGGCGTTATCTTCGATGTGAAACGGCGCGGAGATCGTCGTCGCGGCGATGTCGAAGCGGCGTGCGCTATGCCGCTCCATCTGTGTGCCGAGCACGATATCGGGTTGCAGCCGGTCTATCGCCTGCGCGACCGTCTCAAATTCCCGCGTGACGAGCACTTCGTCTGCATACATTGATACTTCCTCGCGGAAATGGTCGCCCCAATCTTCGGAGTATGTCCCCGCCAGCAGTACGCGCATCCCGATCTCGGTCGCGCAGAACCGCGCCACAGCCAGCGCGTGCGTCGCGTCCCCGAAGATGACGCATCGCTTCGATGCGAAACTCTGCATGTCCGCCGAGCGCGTGAAAAACGGCACTTCGGTCGGCATAGACAACCCGTCGAGCGAGAATGCTTCCAATGGCGGCATTGTCACTCGGTGCGCCACACCGAGGGCTTCCGCACGCTCGTTGAGCATAGCGACGAGCCGCTTTGTCCAGTTCAGCGTCGCCCGCACCCCAATGGGCGTGTCGGTCAGGGCGGCGACACCATACATCGCGTCGAGGTGTGTCGCAGCGCGGTGACCAAGTTCGAGATACGGCGCAATCGTCACCCACGCGGCGGGCAACCGTGCGATGTCCGTCAATGCGGAACCGTACGGCGCGACGACATTGACTGTGACACCGAGGGGAGCGAGCATCCGCCGCAGGCTGATGAGATCGTCCCGCGCATGGAACCCCATCGCGCTTGGCCCCAAAATATTGACGGTCGGCGTCGGTGTCGCATCCTGTGGTTGCGCGAACCGCTTCACGAGCAGCGTAAAGACTTCGTCCGCTGCCTGATTTTCCTGCACCCGGAAGGGGCTGGGGGTGTACGTGACGATTTTCGTGTCGCCAATATCCGCCGTGTGCGCCAGCCCGTCGAGGTCTTCCTGCAAGAGCGAGGTGGAGCAGGTACGCGTAATCAAGGCGAGATCAGGCTTGTCGCCGCGAATTGCCTCTTCCAAAGCGGCGGGGAGGTTCACTTCGCCGTTGCCGAGCGTCAGGCGATCCACCACGCTGGTGCTCATTGGTGGCCATCCCGGTTGCCGCCCGATCATTGTGTAAATATTGTTGACGTAATCGTCGCCCATCGGAGAATGCGACACCATATGGACGCGCTTCATTGATGCCGCGATGCGGCTTACCCCGGTATGGCACGTTCCTTCGTAGTCCCAGTAACTCAGCCGCATCGGCGACTTCCCCTCTCGCTGTGTGGTCAGTCTGCC
>JBBRMX010000379.1:0-2713 GCA_038230615.1 Thermomicrobiales bacterium
CCCGGCAATTCGGGCGGCGCACTGGCAGATGCGGCGGGGCGCGTTATCGGCATCAATAGCATGATCGCAGGTGGGTTGGGGCTGGCGGTGCCGTCCAACGCAGTACAACGATTTCTCCGCACCCGCGCCACTCGCCCGACACTCGGCGTGACAACACAACCGGTTCTGATGCCAGTGCAGGGCGGGCGTATCTTGGGGCTGCTCGTGCTTGATGTTGCGGCAGGGAGCGCGGCGGAAACGGCGGGGCTGATGACGGGCGACATCGTCATCGGGCAGAACGGTGCAGGGTTCGCACGCCCCGATGCATTGCTCGACGCGCTTACGGATGCCGCGCCGGACGCGCCGTTCCGGTTGGAGATCGTCCGGGCGGGGCAGCGGACAACGCGCGATGTGCCGCTCCGATTCGCGCCGCCCGCCGAAGCGCAGGCGGCGTGACGCGAGTATTACTTGCCGCCGCGTCGGCGGTGGTGCGAGCGGGGTTGGAAGCGTTAGTCGCCTCCGGCCCCGGTCTCGTCGTGGCGGGGCAGGTGGCGAGCCTCCGTTCGCTTGGTGAGGCAGCGGAGCGACTCGCGCCCGATGTCGTCCTGATTGAGCGCGATACCGACGACGCCGATCTCGTTCCGACGCTGATCGCGCTTGGCGCAGCGGATGCGCCGCCCGCCGTTGTTGTGCTGACCGACCACCCCGGCGCACTCTGGGCGGCGACCGCGGGGCGATCATCGGTGCGAGCGGCATTGGGGCGCGAGGCAGGCGCGGGCGAAATCGTCGCGGCGGTACTCGGTACGGCAGCGGGATTAGTCGTGCTGCCGCGCTCCGTGGTGGATGGCCTGATGCCCGCGCCCACGCCCGCGCCGCTCCTCGTAAGTGCGTCCGACCAACCGCTGACACCGCGTGAAATCGAAATCCTCGGTATGCTCGCGGAGGGCGTGGGGAACAAAGCCATTGCACGTCGCCTCGGTATCTCCGATCACACCGTAAAATTCCACGTCGGCTCCGTGATGACGAAACTGGACGCAGCAAACCGTACTGAGGCGGTCACGTTGGGCATCCGGCGCGGTCTGATTGCGCTGTGAGTGCGGAAATATCCGCGCCGCATTCGGCGTTGGAGCAGACGTGAACAGAAAGAACATCGCATTTGCTTCCACGTATCTCCGCACTCCCCTCCGCTCTGCGGGGGCATTTGTGCGTGTGTGGGGACAAATCAGCGGTATCTGGCTGATGCAGGCGACGATTCACCGCCGCAGGAGACAGGACGGAACGACCATGCACGCACACGACACGATCCGCAACGAAGTCCTCGGATGGGAGGGCGTGACCGAGGCACCTCACCGTTTCGGCGGGACGGAGTTCCGTTTCGGCAAACGCGAATTGGGGCACCTGCATGGCGACTACCTTGCGGACCTTCCCTTCCCAGTGAAGGTGCGCGAGGAATTGGTACGGGACGGCAATGCAATGCCGCACCATATTCTGCCGCAGAGTGGGTGGGTGAGCTACCCGATCCGCGATGCGGATGCCGTGCCGGGGGCAATCGCGTTGTTCCGGTTGGCGTACGACCGTGCTATCGCCATACAACAGCGCACCGCCGCCCGCGCCGCCGTAACTGCACCAGAGACCGCATGAGCGACGGATGGCGTCGCACACCGCCACGTTCTGCTACCTTGCGTGTCTTCCTCCCCGGCGCGACAGGCTATATCGGCGGCGTTATCGCGAAGACGCTACAGGCAGGTGGACACACAGTAACGGGGCTTGCCCGTACCGATGATGCTGCAGTTCGCCTCCGTGCTGCGGGGATAGGCGCAATCCTCGGTGATCTTGCGGACACCGACGTACTGGTGCGTGGTGCGTCGGAATCCGACGCGGTAGTGTACGCCGCCACAAACGACCCACAAAAGACGCTGCACGCGCTCACCGCGCTCGTGGACGCGCTCGACGGCACTGGGAGACCGCTTATTTTCCTCAGCGGGTCGTCCGTGTACGGCGACACGGGCGCGACAATGGTAGACGAGGATGCGGTGTTGTCGCCGCCTGCGTCTATGATGCAACTCGTGGCGTACGAGAAGATTGTGCGCGATGCAGCGACTGTAGGCGTACGCGGGGTTATCGTGCGCGGGGCGGGCATATTGTACGGGCGCGGGGGCGGCGCGACACCACGCTTCCTCTTGGGAGATGCGCGGGCGACCGGCGTGGCGCGGTATGTCGGGGATGGGTCGCAACGATGGTCGGCAGTGCATGTAGATGATGTCGCGTCGCTCGTCGTTGCCGCATTGACCGAAGCCCCGGCAGGCGCGACCTATAACGCCGCAGCGGGCAATCTCACACTGTACGAGGCAGCAACGGCGGTCGGCGCGGCGGTCGGTGTCGGCACTGCATCCATTGCGCCGGACGATGCCCGCGCCCTATGGGGCGATTTTTGGGGCAATCTGCTCGCATCGTCGTTGTGGGTCTCCGGCGAACGGGCGCGGCGCGATCTTGGCTGGACGCCAGCAGGTGTGCCGTTCGCGCAAGATATAGGGACTGGGGAGTATTCGTAGTCCAGCGATGCATTGCGCGACAAAACAGCGGACATACGCAACGAAGACGCCGCGATGTTGTACACCGCGGCGTCTTCTGGTCACACCGAGTTCCGTTACCGCCCCAAGACGGCATCCAGCGATTCCGCGATGACGGTCACGATGCGGTCAATATCTTCGCGGGGAATCGTCAGGGGTGGTGC
>JBBRMX010000380.1:0-2703 GCA_038230615.1 Thermomicrobiales bacterium
CGCCGTGCAACTCCGTCAGCCGTTTGGTCAATGCCAGTCCAAGCCCTGTACCCTCGTGGCGGCGCGAGGCGGAGCCGTCCACCTGCGAGAACTCGCGGAAAAGTTTCCTCTGGTCTTCCGGGCTGATACCGATGCCGGTATCTGTTACCGCGACCGCAACTTGTCGCCCGCTCTCGGTCAGATACGCCCGCATCGTCACCGCGCCGCCAGAGGGTGTGAATTTCACCGCATTCGAGAGCAGATTGAACAGAATTTGTTTCAGTTTGCGCGGATCTGCTTCGATTGTCGCGGTGTGTCCGGTATCCAGCGAGAGGTGCACACCGCCGTTGTGTGCCTTCTCTTTCACGATGGTGATGCACGATTGCAGCAGCGCGGGCAAGTTAACCGTTTCGTAGGTCAGATCCATCCGCCCTGCCTCAATCTTGGAGAGATCGAGAATGTCGTTGATGAGCGAGAGCAGATGCTCCCCGGAAACGCGAATATTCGCGGCGTAATCGAGTTGATCCGCATTCATCGGGCCGTAAAACTCGTCTTGGAGGAGTTCTGAGAAGCCGATGATCGCGTTGAGCGGCGTGCGGAGTTCGTGGCTCATGTTGGCGAGGAATTCGCTTTTGAGGTGGTCGGCACGGGAGAGTTCTTCGTTCGTGCGCTCTACTTCCGCTTGCCGCTCTTGGAGTTCGTGCGAGAGCCGCTGCAAATTGGTGTATTGGTCGAGGTTCTGGAGGGCGATCCCAAATTGCTGTGCCAGTTGCCCGACGAAATTTATCAGCGCGGCGTCGGGCAATTCTTCCCGTGCGAGTGCCAGTGCGCCCATCACGCGCTCCTGATAGTAGACCGGCACGATCACGGTGTAATTTGCTCGCACGGAGCGCAATCCGGTATTGATCGTGAGCAGCGCAGCGTCTTTTATGACCACGATGCGGCGGTCGCGCACTGCCTGCCCGACGATGCCTTCGCCCATCGCAAGGCGGGGAGGCAAGTCTGCTGCGGCACCGTGCGTCGCGGCGACGGTGAATATTCCTTCCCACTCCCCATAGAGATAGACGACACCGACGAGAAACCCGTGCCGCTCATCGAGCAACCGGAGCATATCCCGCAAGATCGCATCGCGGTCGTAGGTAGCGGTAAAGTAGCGCAGGGCATCGCTGATACTGCGGTCAATATTCGCGGCACGTTCCAGCGTCTCAGTCTGTGCCGAGAGCGCGGCATTCTGCCCCGCGAGACCGTCCTGCGCCGCCTGTAACCTTTCTGCCATCAAGTTGAAGGCGCGGGCAAGTTGGGTGATCTCCTCCACGCCGCGTGCTTCGACCCGCTCATCAAGCGTACCGGTGGCGAGCCGTTGCGCCCCAACGACGACCCGCCCGACCGCCCGCGTGATCGAGTTTGCCAGCACATTGCCGGCAACGAACGAGAGCAGGACTGCGAACCCCAAACCAAGCACTGTGATCCATTGGAGAACACGCAGTGCATTGTTTGCGTCCTCTGCACGCTGGTCCCGAGTATCTACAGCGGTGCGTTTGTATTGGTCGAGCGTGTTCCGCACGGCGTCAATCAATTGTTTGCCGCGCTGCTGCGCTGCGAGCGACGGCAGTGCGTTCGGGTTCTGCTGCCGCGCCGAGATTTCCGGCACCGCCACCTCGCGGAACCATGTTGCCATATTGTTCTGGATACTGCGAACCTGCGTCTGCTGTTGTGGCGCGTACGTGGTGGGGTTTTTCGCAATCAGCACGAGTTGGGCGTCGAGATCGGTATTGAGCCGGTCTTGCACGCGGTTGAAGGGATCGAGAAAGGGCGTCTGCCCGGTCAGGAGATAGCCGCGCATCCCCGTCTCGGCATCCTGCACATCGGTAAGAACGGCATCAATACCGACGAGTTGCTGCTCCGCCCGTTTTTGCAATTCTACCGATTGCGCGTGGCGGTCAATCCCGATGTAGACTGTCACACCGACGAAGAACAGCAAAATCCAACTCAATGCTTCGCTGCGAAGGATCTGCCTGCGTAACGTCATCCTGCCCACTCCTCGACCATCTTCGCGGTACACTCATTCTCTATCGTATGCAACAGTATACAAAACCTGTCGCGGAAGAAAACGTTTATTTTTGTGCAACTACGCATGTATGGGCAAAGTATTGTTTTCATGGACGAGTGTTCGCCTGCCGGAGTATGCCGCACTTTTCGTACTCTCTGGACGATGCGGGGGATTGTGGAACGATGCAGCAACTGGCGATAGGAGGTGTCGCTTGCGCTCGTTCAGTCGCCAGCGCAGGATTTCCCCGACGTTGGGATGATGCCGGGGCCAACCGTGCAGCATTTCCGTAGCAGCACGAATGTGGTCAACCCAGCATGACTACGTACCCGGCATGACCGCACGCAGTCATGCCACGGTATGCGCTCCGGCGGTAGGAAGTTGCCGCCAAACCGATGCTCGACCACCGTCCGGAGGAGTGCGGTACCCGCACGCGAGACCCACCCATTGGGCAACGAGCAGAAGGTATAGAGCACGTAGCCGTCGTCATTGATGACGCGCAGTTATTCGGACACTGCTTTGAGCGGATCGTGCACTGTCTCGATCACCCAACTACTGATAACGATATCGAAGGAGTGATCGGCGAACGGAAGGTCCATCACACTGCCGACGTGCTTCTCTGCGGGGATATCTGCAGTGTAGGCAAGCATCGCAGACGAGAGATCGAGGAGCGTCAG
>JBBRMX010000381.1:0-2671 GCA_038230615.1 Thermomicrobiales bacterium
AAGCGGTCGAACAGTCCCTTGATTTTGTCGTCTGCCGCGCCCACGGTGATGAGGCCATCTACCATCTTGCCAGTGCGCTCGGCGGTGATCGGGCCGGCGGTGGCGATGTAGATCGGCGGCGGGGCGTCCGGCATTGTGTACAATTTCGCGCTTTCGAGCGTGAAATACTCGCCCTTGTGCTTGACGACTTTGCCGGTGAAGAGTTTCTGGATGATCTCGACCGCTTCCATCATCATCGCAAGGCGCGTCGGTGCTTCGGGCCAGACCCCGCCGATGACGTGCTCATTGAGTGCCTCGCCACTGCCCAGACCGAGATAGAACCGACCGGGGAACATCGCCTCGGTCGTCGCGGCGGCGTGCGCGACCACAGCGGGGTGGAAGCGGAAGGTCGGGCAGGTAATGCCCGTGCCGAAACGCATCGTCTTCGTGGCGTGACCGAGTGCGCCGAAGAATGTCCAGACGAAGGCAGATTGCCCCTGCTCCGGTGTCCACGGGTGAAAATGCTCGGAAGCGAAGACCCCCCCGAACCCCACATCTTCCGCCTCTTGCGACCAGCGCACGAGGTCGTTGGGGTGAAACTGCTCACACGATGCCGAGTAGCCGATGAATCCCATAATTGCGCACTCCGTTCGTGTGTTCGTGTTCTTACAATGACAACGAAAGATCGGTCTTGGTGCGGTGCATCGTTTCTGCCCATACCCTATTGTGTCTAACCCGCCACACTAACGTGCTATTCCGCTGCTGTGCCGAGTATGAAGACGGCGGGGAGGGCGGTTCGCGCCCAGTCGCTCAGGGGTTGCCCTGCCTGCCACCCCTGATATTTCGCCGCAAGCAACTGCCGAAGCAGGGCATCGGCGGGGTCGTCCGGCGCGACGACTGCGGCGGTGGCACGGTAGATCGTCTCGCCCAGTTTCAGTGTCACCGCCGGGTGCTGCACAAGATTACGAACCCAGTCGGTCTGCCAGCCGCCGCCCGCGAGCATATACAACCGCGTGGTATCTTGCGGGTCGAGCGCGAACCAAATCTCGACGGTATGCGGGTTGCCGGTTTTGCGCCCCGTTGTCGTCAGATAGGTATATGGCGCGTCCGTGATATCGCACGGGGTCGGGCAACGTCTCCGGCGTTTCTGTTGTCATCGTCGGCTACCGCTGCACGATGCGCGGAATTACCTCTTCCGCGAGGCGCGTGACGATTCCGACAGGATACGGCGGGCGCAGGTTGAGGATGAGATGCGTCGCGCCCGCATCCACGAGACCCTGCGCCGTCTGCACTGTCTCGGTGAGATCGTCGTAGACAACGGGGATTTGCACAGAAAGTTCGATGTCGTCCGGGTTGCGCCCGACCGTCGCACAATGCCCGTGTAGCACTTCCACCTTGTGCCGGAATGCCTCGGGCGTGCCGCCGCCGAAGTTCCAGATGTCGGCGTGTTTCGCCACGACTTTGAGCGTCAACTGTTCGCCGCCGCCGCCGATGACGATAGGCGGATAGGGTTTCTGGACGGGTTTCGGTTCGCTGCGGGCATCGGTGAGTTGGTAGTATCTACCCGTGAATGTCGTGAGGTGCTGCGTGCAGAGCATCTTGTAGATTTCGCACGCCTCGTCAAGCCGCCGGATACGTTCGCCGGGAGCGTAGAGCGGGATATTCATGCTCGTGTGTTCGTACTCGTTCCACCCCGCGCCGATGCCGAAATCGAGCCGCCCGTTCGAGATCACATCCACCGTCGCGGCGATCTTCGTCAGGACGGCGGGATGCCGGTAGGTGTTGCCCGTTACCATCAAGCCCAGACGCAGGCGGGTCGTCACGGCGGCATACGCTGCGAGCAATGTCCACCCTTCCAGACACGGCCCATCGAGATGTCCGTTGATCGGGGAGAAATGGTCGAACAGCCATGCATGTTCAATCATCGGCACGCCTTCCGCCTCCTGCCAGACGGCGAGCATCGCCTCGTACGTCGTGTCCTGCGGGGCTGTTTTGATTCCGAACCGCAACGGTCGTGCCATCTCGTTACCCTCCGTAGCTACCGTGTCGCTGCCCGTGAGTATCCATCGTCCACGCTGCCCGGTATCATCGCACGAACCGTGGGGGCGTATGCGTTCATTCTGTTTCCAAAGTATACTCGCGGTGTGCATCACGGGAAGTGTTTATCTTCCGTTTATCGTTGTGAACGAGGAACCGGAATATACGTTCCGGCACGATGGGGCGAAGCGAGGCGACAGATGGCGGAGACCGGAGCAATTGCGACAACCCAGCCTCGCCCCCACCGGGTAGTTGCGAAGCAGGAAACCGATGCCGCGCTGCCGCTCATTGTCAGCCAGCGCGAAATGCTTTGGACCTTTGCGATGGTGGCGGGGTTGTCGTGTGTCTTCGCGTTCTGGCTCTCGTTCCTGTTGCAGACCGTCATTGGTGACGCGCTGAGCCGCACCTACTCCGCCCTGCTCGTCAACCACGCAAACGACCCGCATCTCGCCGCGATTGGTTTCATCTGGCCCCCGTTGCCGACGATGACGCAGATTCCGCTCGTGTTGTTTCCGGGGCTGGCGTTTTACGGGTTCAGTGGCGGGCTGATGTGCGCCCTGTTTGCCGGTGCGACGGCAGTCGTGCTGAATATGATTCTGGCGCGGGCGGAGATTGTGCCGTCGCTGCGCTGGTGCGTGATCGCGCTGTTCTTCTG
>JBBRMX010000382.1:0-2658 GCA_038230615.1 Thermomicrobiales bacterium
ACCCGACGCACTGAGCAGCCCGAATGCATTGGCGTGGTAGCCGTCCACAATCTCCAGACATTCCTTCTCCACGCCCGCCGCGTTCAGCATCTCAAGCACCGTCGCAACGCCGTCCGGCGGCACTTCGTCGCCTGCATACAGTCGTTCCAGCGTCGCGCGGTCGGCGGTGCTTGCCCGCTCATGGAGCATGATGACGGGCAGAGACTTCTTACGGCGACGAATATCGTCGGCGGCGGGTTTGCCTGTGACAGCTGCCGCGCCCCAGATACCGAGCACATCATCGCGCAACTGGAAGCCCCGCCCAAGCGCAGTGCCGAGGTTGCCGTAGTGCGCCGCCCGTTCCCCGTTCGCCGCTGCGATTGTTGCGCCCGCGTGCGCGGCGAACGCGAAGATGGCGACAGTCTTGCCGCCGATCATCTGTAAATAATCAGCGGCGGTGATGTCCCACCGGCTCTCGAAGCCGATGTCTTGAAATTGTCCCTCGCAGATGCGCAACACCGTCTCATCGAATGCGCCGAACAGCCCGACGATCTGTTCCGCTGGTACACCGCGCTCCCGCAGGCGCAGGAGCGCGAGGTGCGAGACTGCGTACATGCCGTCGCCTGCATTGATCGCCTGCGCCGCCCCCCAGATGTCCCACACCGTGCGGCGATGGCGGCGATGCGTGCTTTGGTCCTGTATATCGTCGTGGATGAGGGTGAAGTTATGCAGAAGCTCAATAGCCGCCGCCGCAGGCACCGCAACCGACGGATCACCGCCCGCCGCCGCGCAGCAGAGGAGACAGAGTTGCGGGCGTAACCGCTTGCCGGGATCGCTGGCAGCGGGCGCAAATGCGGTATCCGCCCAGCCAAGATGGTAGCGCATCATGCCATAGAGGGGTGAAAGCGGGCCGTTGGACAGCGCGAGGAGCGCACGCATCTCCGTTTCGACGGCGGTAAGATCGGCGGCGGTGTGCGTTGGCGTCATTGTGTGGCGTACTCCCCAGTATGCGACGGACGGCAGGTATGGATAGGTTCGCGGCGGCATTGTACCACTGTCGTACACGGGTTTTCAGCGGGAATTCAGGAAACATTTCGCGGTTGTAGTATCATAGAGATGTACGAAAAGTCCTATGTAAAAGGGTTCGTACATACATGGTGCGCTACCAACGCATCTTTCGACGAGGCGCGGCGAGGGCCTTGCGTCCGGTGAAATCCCGGCGTCGAACGATCCTTGCGGTCTTGGAGGACTGGCATGTTTTTTAGCCCAATGTACTTCGCCTTTCTGCTCCCCGGTCTGTTGCTCGCACTGTATGCACAGTGGCGCGTCAAAGGCACCTACGCGAAAATGTCGCAGATTCCGGCGCAAAACCGGCTGACCGGCGCACAGGTCGCCCGCATGCTCCTCGACGCACAGGGATTGCAAAATGTGCGTGTCGAGCGTGTCCCCGGCGAACTGACCGACCATTACGACCCGACCGAGAAAGTGCTGCGGCTTTCGGACGGCGTATACGGCAGTTATTCAGTAGCGGCGCAAGGTATCGTTGCACACGAAACAGGCCATGCGGTGCAGGACAAAGAGAACTACGCGTACCTCAAGTTGCGTGGCGCGATTGTCCCGGCGGTTAACCTCGGTTCTAATCTTGGGTGGGTATTGCTCCTGCTCGGTTTGTTCACGGGCGCACTCGGTATTGTCTGGCTCGGCATCGCGCTCTTTTCGCTCGGCACGGTCTTCGCGCTTGTGACGCTCCCAGTGGAGTTCGACGCCTCAAACCGTGCGATGAAACTGCTGGCAGGCAACAACCTTGTGTCGCGTTCCGAGTACGGTGAGGCGAAAAGTGTGCTCGATGCGGCGGCTCTGACCTATCTCGCAGCGGCGGCGGGCGCGATCCTGCAACTGCTTTACTACATCATGTTGGCGCAGGGAATCGGCGGCCGGCGAGACTAATTGACTGGTTTTGCGACGCGACCGGCTTTGTACGAAGCCGGTCGCGCTGTGTGAGGGATCATTGGAAACACTACTGCCGACTGAGCACCATGCCGACCACGATAGCGCAGCACAAGTCACCGTGCCGAAGGGCGCGACGCTTTCGCTGTACGACTATCTGCCGGAAGACCTCAGCGCGTGGCTCGCACTACAGGGGCAACCCGCCTACCGTGGGGCACAGATCATGCGCGGGGTGTATGGCAAGTTCGTGGCGGGCGCGGGCGAAATCTCCGGCATCACGAAATCACTGGCGGCTCTGCTCGACGTCACCTTGCCGCTTGCGATCCTCGATGAGGTGACAAGCATCACGACGCCGGACGGACGCACCACGAAGCGGCTGTTTCGCACCGCCGACGGCTGCCTGATCGAGGGCGTATTGATGCATTACCCCGACCGTGCTTCGGCATGCATCTCGTCGCAGGCGGGGTGTGCGTACGGATGTACCTTCTGTGCGACGGGGAAAATGGGGCTGACGCGCAACCTCTCGGCGGGTGAGATCATCGCACAGGTCGCCGCCCTCGCACGGCTCAGTGCGGCGCAGGGGCAACCGCTCTCTAATATCGTCTACATGGGAATGGGCGAACCGCTGGCGAATTACGATCAGGTAATGCGCTCTGTCGCCATCCTGAATGACCCACAGTGCATGAACTTCGGGGCGCGACGAATCACTCTCAGCACAGTTGGGCTGGTGCC
>JBBRMX010000383.1:0-2645 GCA_038230615.1 Thermomicrobiales bacterium
AAGCGGGAGCCTAGCAACCTTGCTCCTTCCCTCTGAAGGGAAGCCGCACAACCGCAGCGTGTAGAGGTGTGAGGGAAATCACGGGAACCGCAGAGACATCGCGCGGGCATCGTCCAACCAGTCCAGCAGGAAATACACTAGTCCCGCACGTTGCGCCAGTGCATCCGCGAACGGCATCCCCATGTTCCGCTCCAGCATCGTACGGGCGTGGTCGTCCGATGCTGCGCGTATCGCACCGTTCGCGCAGATGATCGCCCAGCGCAAGGCGGCGGCGATTGCTGCGCCCGCTTCTACCGTCCGCATGAGACCGGCATCGCCGCCTCGCCCGCCTGCGTCACGCAACCCCACCACGTAGCCGCGCACCACGGCATTCCGCAGGGCTGCTGCATCGGCAATCGGTACCTGTCCGAACAGCAGGCTGCACGCGATCAGTTGCCCTGCGTCTTCCCCCGCCGCCGCGATGCCTACAAATGCCCAGTCGAGCGCGACAGTCTGCGCCGCGCCCGCTGCATTCCGGCGGGCGAGCAAATTGCCGCCGAAGGCATCGAGATGGCAGAGTGTCTGCGGGAGGCGGTCGAGGATGCCGAGCAATGCGCCACGGTCGGCATCGAGGCGCAGTAACCGCTCCGCGACCGGGGCGGGGAAGATATCGCGCACGACCGGATGCGTCCACGTCTCCGGCGACGCGATGCGCGAGAGATCGGCGGTTTCCGCCGCCCACGCACGGAGAAAGCCGCGATTGAGCCACGGATACGCGGGGAGCGGTACCCCCGCGAGATACGCCCCGCTCCATTGCCCCAGATGGCGTGCTGCTACGCCGTATCGTGCGACCGACCACGGCTTTTGCTCGGTCTCTTGGATTGTTTCGAGCCAGAGCCAGAGCGCATCGTCCGGCTGCGCGACAACGCCGAAGCAGCGCGGCACAACGAGACCGCCCGCCGCTCCGTCTGCACCGCTCTCCGCGAGGCGGTCGAGCAAGCCCGAACAGTACGCCTCCGCTTCACGCCGCCAGTATTGGGTGTGCGTGAGGTCGGTTCCCCACCCGTGCGGCGCACGCCTGCCGTCCGGCCACGATCTTCCGGCGGGCGAACGGGCGATCTTCAGCACGAGCGACCATGCACGCACCGCGCCGCCACTGCGGGCGTCCCCGGCGACACGATAGACCCCGCCCGATACCGGCGTGCGGTCAGTATACGAGAGCGGCTCGCATCGCCAGCCGAGAATTTCCGCCGCATCGTCGCCGAGCATCCGGCGCACTGGCGCGGTGAGCGCGGCATAATCCAGACCGTCCGGCGACGATCCCGCGCCCGCGCTCGTCTCTTTCGTCATGCGCCTGCCTCTCAGTTACATTCTGCGTGCTTTTTTTACTGTTTGCTTTTTGCGCTACTCGTTACTCGTTGCATGGTACGTCCGGGTTGCGCGTGCGCGTGTGAATGACCAAGAGGACGCCGCCACCGACTGCGACCTGCGCGGTGGGTTGCGTCAGTTCGTTCGAGACGCCGAGGTTGTCCCCCCGCGTGAAGACGGGCGGGAGCGGATAGCGCAAGCCGCTGCCGGAAACGTCCGTGACGGTGTCCGTAAGGGCGAGCAGCGAGACATATTCGCCCGCGACGCCCACGAGCGTGACCGATTCCCCGCCACGCAGCACCCGCACGCGATGGAGCGGGTCCACGAGGGTGATGACGATGCCCGCGAATGTTGCATGGGAAAGCGAAAGCACAGTCGCAAGCATATGATCGTAGCGCGGGCCGCCGAGCGCACCGAGGACGGTAATATCTGTCGCGCCGCGTGCAATGGCGACGGTGAGCGCGAGGTACGTATCGGTATAGTCTTTCTCGGCGGGGAACGCCTCCACCGGCACGCCCCATGCCCGCAACTCCGCAACAGTCTCCGCGCCCGCCGTGTCCCAGTCCCCCAATGCCAGCGTAGGACGCAGACCGAGACGCAGGCAGACACGCCCGCCGCCGTCCGCCGCGATGAGCAAGAATGCGCCCGCGCATTGCGCCCGCACAAATGCATCGTCGCCCGGTTCGCCCCCCGCGATTACCACCGCCCGCATCGTTCGCATCTCCCCACGTGGGGGAAGTATACTCCAGCCTCAAAAGAGGCAACGGTTACGATGCAACGTAACCGCATCGAGTATCATTTGCTTGATGCGGTTCCTGCACGAGTCAGCATTTGCGATCAGGCGTAGGTATACGCCCCGGTCTTCGTCACACTCTGCCCGCCCACCGTCAGTATCACATCTACTGCCCCCGCCGCGTGTGCGGGCATCGTCACCTCAATGTCCGTCGGTGACACCACCCGCACCTTGTTCGCCGCCACTCCCCCGACCGTCACTCGCGGTGCAAGCCCCGCGAACCCGTCCCCGATCAGATGCGTGATCGTGTTTCCCGCCGTGCTTCCCGTCGTCACCGTCAGGCTTGCAATCGTCGGTGTCACCACAATGTTTGTCTGCGAGAACGTGGCGGATGATGGTGCTTTGATGAGCACATTGACACTCAGCGTTCCCGCGCTGTGGAACGTGACCGGGAAGGTGTGTACCCCGTTATCCCCCGCCACGAAGGTGTACACCACTTTGCCCGTCAACAACAGATCGCTGCTCGTCAACGAGATGGTGCCGGTGTAGCCCGTCACCGTATTCC
>JBBRMX010000384.1:0-2636 GCA_038230615.1 Thermomicrobiales bacterium
CACTCACCCCGACCCCGCTCCCCGCCCCGCCCCGCCGCTGATGCCACACAAGGGGATTGCATTGGTTTTCCCCTTGCGGCAAAGTGGATAATTTTGTATGATACAAACTTCGAAACGGTGCTTTTTTGCATTCGTCATCGAAGATGACCCCCTTTCGTGTCTACTCAGTCTACGATACGGTATTGGATACCCTACTGTCAGTAGGAGCGCATATGGCACACCAGACACTCACCGTTCGAGTTACAGGCGTTTTTCTCAGTGGCGGAAAGGGAGAGATCGGCACAGTCTCGCGGGACGTTTCGACAAGTAGTACACCGCGAGACGATGACGACGAACTCGTCGCGCATGTACTGATGGAGTTACGGCGCGGAGTCCTTTGCACATTGAACGGTCGCCCGGTACACGCGTGCCTTGTTTCGCCGCCATTGATCGAGCGACAGTGGCGATAATCACGTACGAGGGGGTCATTACCCGCTGAACGGAGGGGTCGGGTCTGCTCCAAAGGGATGATAGTGCGCCTCCCCTATGCCGTGGTAGAGTCGCTGCGGACAGAGACGCTGCATATCTGCCCGTGCTATGCAGGCAATCACGCACGAGGTTTGCCCCTGAGGGCCACATCTCCTATCGCGCACACCGCTTCTTCGCCATGTTCCTGAAGATGTGCGACATACTTTCGCCCGTCGGGATGATCGCCAGTGTCATCGTAGCCGGGAATCACTCTGTGCTAGATGCAGTATTCGCGCTCGTGCTTTCTACACGGCTCACGCCGCAAATGCGAGCGATGCGAGTGCAATCGGAACGGCATTGCAGCCAGTTACCAGCGGACGAGGCGCGGGGCGGCGGTAATACCGGGGATGCGCCCACGCTTGGCAACCGGCTTCCCCTCGATCTCTTTAAGGTCGGCGGTGTATTCGATCGCGGATGCGCCCGCGATTGCGCTGCCAACTCCGAAACTGTCCACCGGCACACCGTCCGTGCGGAAACGGGCGATACGCTCTACCGACATTCCCCCGGAGACGAGAATCTTCACATGCCCAAGCCCTGCGCCATCGAGCCGCGCCCGCGCTTCGCGCACCAGATCGGGCGTCACACCGCCGCGCTCGGAGGGGGTATCGAGCCGCACTCCCCACAGATCGCGCCCCAATGCCGCCCCGACCCGTAACGATTCCTCGATCTCATCATGGAAGGTGTCCACAAGGACGACACGGTTCACGGCGGGGTCAATATACTGGTGAAAAAGCCGCGCCGCCCGCACGGTATCGCCGAGCACCAAGACGAGGGCGTGCGGCATCGTGCCGGATGCCTCGCGCCCCGCCATCCGCGCACCGAGCAGCGACGCACACGACCGGCAGCCACCGACAATCGCGGCGTACTCCATCGCGCCGACCGCGCCGGGGTGGATATGCCGCGCCCCGAATGCGATCACCGGTACGCCGTCTGCCGCCGCAACGACCGCCCGTGCCGCCGTCGCCCACCCCGTACCGGACGACAAGTAACCGAGATATGCGGTTTCGTAGAGACAAAATGATTGGTAGCGGTCACGGATGCGAAGCACCGGCTCTTTGGCAACAACCGCGTCGCCATCGCTGAGACTTTCGACAACGGCGTCCGGCGACAGCACCTCCCGAAGCAACGCCCGCGCTTCACGCATCCCACAGAGCACAGCATGGCGCCGTGCGAACACCTCCATCGTCACGACGGGATTCACACCCGCCGCCGCGAGAATCTGCTTCGTGCGGTGAAAGTAGAGATCGGCGGTGTCGCCGCGCACGACGGCATCGGTCGGGTTAAAGAGCGTGTCATCATCTTTCAGCATGAGATTCTCCGGCATGGCGTCACATCCTCTGCATCTGCGGCGCGGGCAGCGCATCCCGCGCCGGAATCAATCCGGTCGCCGACGCGCTGACGATGCGCCGCATAGAATCAAACGCGAGGCGATGCGCGTCGGGACCAAATGTCTCCGCGAGACACTCCGCGATATCAGGCACATAGGGATCGGCCGACTCATCATCTGCCGCTCTCAGGACCATCGCCGCCGTGTGTATCGCCTGCGTTGCCGTCCATCGCTGTCTTCGCGTTGTGAGTAGAATCCCCGGCACAACGGAGTACATCGTATCATGCCGGGATTCACTGCTTCGTCGCATATCTCACAGCCGACGCTCACGCCGCGCTCCGCTCGCTTCGTTTCTGCTAGACTGCGCGAAACCGTATGGGGAGGAAGACCGGATGAGTATTGGACACGGACGGTACCGGAGTGCGGCGGAAGCGCAGGACGCGCAGCGCGAGTACTACAACGATGTAATGCCGACGCAGACCGAGGGGCGGTTCCGCTCCGGCGCGTTGCAGGAATTGTATCTCGCGCGGCGGATCGCGTTCGCACGGCAATGGACACCGCCGCACGCCCGTTGGCTCGATCTCGGTTGCGGCGATGGAGTCATCACGGCGGAGATTGGGGCATTTGCCGGAGAAGTCGTCGGGGTAGACATCAGCGACCGCAACATCGCCGCCGCAAACAATCTCCGCCCCCGCCCGAATGTGCGCTACATCCGGGCAGCAGTCGAGGAACCGCAAACCTACGCGGATGGGCGGTTGTTCGATGCGGTGTCAGCGTTCGAGATCGTGGAGCATGTCTATGA
>JBBRMX010000385.1:0-2602 GCA_038230615.1 Thermomicrobiales bacterium
CTTCAGCCCCTTCTCTTTCGCAAGGTTGCTCAGCCGCAATGTCTCGCGGTAATCGTACGCCACCGGCTTCTCGCACAACACATGCTTGCCCGCCGCAAGAGCCGCAGTCGCCAGTTCGAGATGCGTCGCGGACGGTGTGACGATGTCCACCACATCCACATCGGCACGGTTGATCGCCGCCTGCCAGTCCGTCGTCCATTCGGGGATACCGAAATGCCCTGCGAACTCCCGCGCCCGCTCCTCCATCACATCGCACATCACCACCACCTCGCAGCGTGGGTCGCGCAACCAACCGGGGATATGCGCCCCCTGCGCCCACGCCCCCGCACCAAGCACCGCCACCCGCAATTTGCTCTCCCGCATCACATGCCTCCTCTATGGAATAAAGCGCACGCACAATCGCGCACGCCGAAATACCCGCGCTTCTCCCCGATTCTCCCAACTATGGTCACAGCGTCACCGCACCAACGCGGCGGCGCGAAGCACGTCTTCCACCTCCGCCAGTGTGCCGCGAATGCCGGTGTAGTGCAGCACCGTCGCACGGCGGGCGGCTTCGATGTCATCGCCCGTCAGGGCAACAACCAGCTCCGTGTGCATCCCTACGATGCCCGCCATGTCCACCGCTCGTTCTTCCAGACTTGTCAGATAGAGCGCACGCACCTGCCCGTTCAGCCCTTCCCACCACTCGAAAAGCCGGGGCGATCCCGCATCCCGCACCAGCGCACGGTGAAACGCGATATCCAGTTCCACCAGTTGCGGCAACGACGCGGGCAACGACCCGTGCTCCATCTCCCGCACGTACCCGATCAATTCCACCACCGTCTCAGGACGCAGCGGGAAGCGTAGCCCTACTGCCGCCCCCTCGATCAGCCCCCGGACGAGACACAAATCGCGGGCATCGTCCGGCGAGAGGCGCGTCACAAATGTCCCATGGCGCGGCACACTCATCACCAGTCCCTGCCGCTCCAGCATCAACAATGCTTCGCGCACCGTCGTGCGGCTCACGGCGAGTTCCACACTGAGGCGTTGCTCCACCAGCCGCTCGCCGGGTCGCATCTGCCCCGCCAGAATTGCATCTTCAAGGCTGCGGCGCACCCCGTCCACCAACCGTTCCCGCTTCGGCGGCTCCAATTTCCCCGCGCCCGCATCTCCCGCCAGTTTCGTACGTGTCACGGTGCCGCCTCTGCCCAAAATGGGCTGCGTGCGACTGCATGAAGCAACCGCACCCCCGCCGTAAGATCGTCCTCATGCACCATCTCGAATGGGCTGTGCGTGTACCGCGTCGGGTACGCGATCAGCGCAGACGCGACCCCCGCCTTGATGAGTTCCCCCGCATCGCTGCCGTACAGGTTATACACCGCCCGCTGGAACGGAATGTCCTCGTGCAACGCCGCCTGCTCGATTGCCCGCACGAGCGAACGCGTGTACGAGATCAAATCTTTCTGCACGATGATCGGTCCGCCGCCGAGCCGCGTCGGGAGATCGAGCGGGTCTACCGTGGGAATGTCCCCCACCAGCCCCACGTCCAGCGCAATCGCATACGTCGCGCCGATCTCCGCATTCACTGATGCCGCGCCTATCGTTCCCATCTCCTCCATCACCGTCGAAGCAACCCACAATTCACAGCGCAATGCGTCCCGGTCGAGTGTCCGCAGAAACTCCTCCATGACCGCGAGGCAGACGCGGTCATCCATCGCTTTGCCCCAGATAAACTTGCCGCGCTGCTGCGTCGGCGGGTTCCAGATAATCCGCGTCCCTATCGTGATGCCGAGCGATTCCACCTCTGCACGGCTTCCCGCCCCGATGTCTACAAACACATCGCGCCACTCCAGCCGGAATTGCTCCGCCTGTTGCGGCGAAAGCAGATGTCCCGTCGCCGTCGCAAACACTCCCTGTACCGGCTCCCGGTCGTCCGGTAGCAGGAGCGCGGGCAAACCGAGCGGCAGGAAATACGGCCCGCGCATGAACGGTCGCCCCGCCGGGTCTTTCTGCCCGCTGGCAAGGCGGATAAATCCCCGCTCATCAATCGAGCGCACCGCAAACCCGATCTCATCCGAGTGCGCGACCAGCAGCACACGCGGTCCCGCGCCGCCTACTTTCCCGTAAAAATTGCCCACCGGCGTCACGCGAACCGATTCGAGATACGGCTGCCAGCGATCCGCCAACCAGCGGTTGAACGCATCCTCGTGCCCGATCGGTCCCGCTCGCTCCGTGAATTCCCGTACCAGTTCGTACACCGTGCCGTTCCTCTCTCCTCAGCGCGACCATCGCGCCGCTATCGCTGCCGCAACCGGGGGTCAATCGCATCGCGCAGCGCATCGCCCACCAGATTCATCGCCAGCACCGCGAGCACAATCGTGATCCCCGGAAAGGTCGTAATCCACCACGCCAGTTCGAGATAATTGCGCCCCGTACTGAGCATCGCCCCCCATTCTGGCGAGGGCGGTTGCGCCCCCAAACCCAGAAACGACAACCCACTCGCCGCGAGGATGCTCTGCCCCACCCCAAGACTTGCCAGTACCACGACCGGGGCGGCGATGTTCGGCAGGATATGCCGCATCATCAGCCGCCCATTGCCGACGCCGCTCGCCCGCGCCGCCTC
>JBBRMX010000386.1:0-2581 GCA_038230615.1 Thermomicrobiales bacterium
GAGTGGGAACACGGGTATTGGGCTGGCGTGGGCGGCGGCGGCGCGGGGGTATCGCCTCGTGCTGACGATGCCGGAGAGTATGAGCCTCGAACGCCGGATGCTCCTGATGGCATACGGCGCGGAACTCGTCCTCACCCCCGCCGCGCAAGGCATGAATGGCGCGGTGGCACGGGCAGAACAGATGGTGGCGCAGCACGACAATGCGTGGATGCCGCAGCAGTTCAAGAACCCCGCGAACCCTGCGATGCACCGCGCGACCACCGCCGTGGAAATCTGGGAAGACACCGACGGCGCGGTAGACATCGTTGTCGGAGGGATCGGCACCGGTGGCACGCTGACGGGTATCGCGCAGGTGCTCAAGCCGCTCAAGCCGGGATTGCAGATCATCGGGGTCGAGCCGACCGAATCGCCAATCATCGAGCAACGGTTGGCGGGGGAACCGCTTACTCCGGCAGGACATAAGATTCAGGGCATCGGCGCGAACTTCATCCCGGAGGTTCTCGGCGTGGAATTGCTCGATGAAGTACTGAATGTCTCCGGCGACGACGCGATCGCCATGATGCGGCGCATCATCCGGCGCGAGGGGCTGCTTGTCGGCATCTCGTGCGGGGCAGCCGCAGCCGCAGCGGTCAAAGTGGCGCAACGCCCGGAGAACGCGGGCAAGATGATCGTGGTCATTCTGCCGGATACGGGCGAACGTTATCTGAGCACCCCCGCCTTCGCGGACATCCGCGATACCGCCGCTGCCATGACCGCCGCGCAGTTCCTCAGTTAGCACGGCGGAGACGGGGCAGCACGAGTTTTTGGCGATGATGCCGGGGTCGTTGCGTGTGCAGCGGCCCCGATCCATGAGGGGGATACATGACGCCCGCAGATGCCACACCGGGCGAATCGCCCCCGCCCTTTGCATCGTTCTGGATGGGCGGATTTGAATCGGCAACGCATATCAACCGGCACGGGCGGCGACAGGATATGCTCGCCGCCACGCAGCACGACTGGCACGCGGATACGGATTACGCCTTGCTGCGCTCGGTCGGCATCCGCACGGCGCGGGACGCGGTGCGCTGGCATCGTGTCGAGCGCGGCGGGCGGTACGATTTCTCCGAATTTGTCCCGATGGTGCGTGCTGCCCGCGACAGCGGCGTGCAGGTAATCTGGGATTTCATGCACTACGGCTTCCCTAATGGGCTGGATATTTTCTCGCCCGCATTCGTGGAGCGGTTTGCCCGCTTTGCGGCGGCAACGGCGCGGGTTGTTGCCGCCGAGAGCGACGCGGTACCGCTCTATGCGCCGATCAACGAGATTTCGTTTTTCACACACATGGCGGCGGGCATTGGCACCTTCGCGCCGTTTGCGAACGGGCGCGGCGCGGAGTTCAAGCGGCAGATGGTTCGCGCCGCCATCGCTGCGATGGACGCGGTATGGGAGGTAGACCGCCGCGCCCGCTTTGTGCATGTGGACCCGATCATCAATGTCGTTGCCCCGCGCCATCGTCCCGATCTGCGCGGCGATGCGGACCAGACGACCGATAGCCAGTGGGAAGCATGGGATATGCTCGCGGGGCGGCGCGACCGCGATCTCGGCGGCGCAGCGCGATACCTCGACATTATCGGTGTCAACTTCTACTACGACGGGCAATGGGAGCAGGGCGGCGGGCGGCTACGCTGGGAGCAGGAGCCGCGCGATCCCCGCTGGATGCCCGTGCGGACAATGCTCGCCCACGTCTGGGAGCGGTATCACCGCCCGTTTTTTGTGTCGGAAACGAGCCATTTCGGGGTGGGGCGCATTCCGTGGCTGCGCGAGATTGCCGCTGAAGTATGCGCGGCGCGAACGGCAGGCGCGCCCGTCGCGGGAGTCTGCATCTACCCGATTCTCGACCGCCCGGACTGGGAAAACCCCGCCCACTGGCACCATAGCGGCATGTGGGATCTGCTCCCCGACCGTGCCGGGATGTTGCATCGCGCCCTCTATGCAGGGTATGCCGATGCCCTGTACGATGCACAACGGCTGATCGAGAGTGGCGCGTGCGACCCGCCGACGCGCCTGTCGCTGTGGCACCGCTTCCGGCATTGACCGAACGATACACTGAGGGAAGGGAACGAACGATGTACACCGTACCCGCGCAACGCGGCTACCCGCGCCCGCAATGTGTCCGCGCCGGTTGGCTCTCGCTCGATGGCACATGGGAGTTCGCCCGCGATGCCACACCGCATCGCACGCCGCAGGGAGTCGCGTGGGGCGAGACGATCACGGTGCCGTTCGCGCCCGAAACCCCGATGAGCGGTATCGGCGATGAAGATTTTCATCCTGTCGTCTGGTATCGCCGCACATTCGTGGTGCCGCCCCATACGTCCGGCGAACGGGTGCTGCTCCATTTCGGCGCGGTGGATTACTGCGCCACGGTCTGGGTCAACGGGGAACGGGTCGTAGAGCATGAGGGCGGCTACACGCCTTTTTTCGCCGACATCACCGATGCCCTCCGTGCCGGGGAGACCGACGCAACCGTGATCGTCCGCGCCGAGGACGACCCCGCCGACCTCGAAAAGCCACGCGGCAAACAGGACTGGCTGCGCGAGCCGCA
>JBBRMX010000387.1:0-2563 GCA_038230615.1 Thermomicrobiales bacterium
CTGTTCGACCGCTTCGAGCGCGGCGCGAAGGCAGCGGGCAAAGAACCCGCTGCAATGCCCAAACTGATCCAAATTCACACCAGTTGGGCAGAGACTGACCAGCAGGCGACCGACAATGCCATGCGCGAGTGGCCAAACGGCGGGATGCCGTGGCCCAAAGCCGACGTCCGCAACCCCGAAGATTTTCAGGCAATGGCGAAGTATATTCGCCCGGAAAACTTCCGAAACCGTGTACTGATATCGGCAGATTGGGAACTGCACCGTGCACACATCCAGCGGTACATTGATATGGGCTTCGACGAGGTGTACGTGCACAACTGCGGGCGCAATCAGAGTGAGTGGGTCGCGGGGATGGGCAAGCATGTGTTACCGAACCTCAAATGGCCCGCGAAGGTAGCCGCCCCGGAAGCAGCGACGGCGTGAACATCGTCGCCATCGCGGGGGGCGTCGGGGGCGCGAAACTGGCGCACGGGCTGTACCGCGCCCTCCCCGCCGACACCCTGACGGTCATCGGCAACACTGCCGATGACCTCGTGCTGTACGGGCTGCGAATCAGCCCCGACCTCGACACTGTGATGTACACCCTCGCGGGGATGGCGAACCGCGCACA
This sequence comes from Thermomicrobiales bacterium, assembly GCA_038230615.1. Lineage (GTDB taxonomy): Bacteria > Chloroflexota > Chloroflexia > Thermomicrobiales > JALYUS01 > JBBRMX01. The sequence goes on from JBBRMX010000387.1 coordinate 611, forward strand.
GGGGTGGGGCGTGGAGGGGGATACCTTCACTTCCTTCGATACACTCGGCAAGTACGGCGAAGAGACGTGGTTCCGGCTCGGCGATGCCGACATTGCCACGCACCTTCTCCGCACCGACCGCCTCAACCGGGGCGAACGGCTCACCGATGTGACTGCTGCGCTGCTCACCGCTCTCGGTGTGCGGGCGCGGCTCCTGCCGATGTGCGACGAACCCGTCGCTACCGAGATCGAAACGCCCGACGGCTGGCGCGATTTTCAGGATTACTTCGTCCGCCGCCGCCACAGCGATGCGGTGTCTCGCGTCCGGTTCGCGGGCATCGAGGCGTCGCGGGCGACCGCAGAGGTCGTCGCGGCTCTCGCAACGGCGGATGTGGTCGTCTTCTGCCCGTCCAATCCGCTCGTCAGCATCGGGCCGATTCTCGCGGTGCCGGGGCTACGAGATGCCCTCGTCGCCAGCACCGCCGTGAAAGTCGCAGTCAGCCCGATTGTGGGCGGCAAGGCGTTGAAAGGTCCCGCCGACCGGATGCTTGCGGGGCAGGGCATGGAAGTCTCGGCATATGGGGTCGCGGCGGGGTATGTCGGCGTGCTCGACGGCATGGTGATTGACGCGCAAGATGCCGCCGATGTGCCGCGTATCGCCGCGCTCGGCATGGCAGCGACCGCGACGCAGACGGTGATGACCGACGACGACGCCCGCGAGACGCTAGCGCGTGATGTATTGGTGTTCGCGGAGACACTGCGCCACCGGGAAACGGCGTAAGCATCGTGCGGGTGGATGCGATCATCCCCGTGCGGGGCTTCGCGGACGGCAAGAGCCGCCTTACCCCGCCGTATACGCTCGACGCCCGCGCCGCGCTGATCGCCGCGATGTTGCGGCATGTTGTCGGGGCGGCGCGGGCATCGGGGGCGGTGCGGCGGGTCGTTGTTGTCAGCCCGGACGCAGCGGTACGTGTACTCGCGGAGGAGTGCGGCGCGGAGACACTGGCGCAGCAGACAACGGGTTTAAACCCCGCCCTCGATGAAGGGCGTGACGACGCCATGCGGCACGGCGCAGACGCCCTCTTGATACTCCATGCCGACCTGCCCCACCTCCGACCGGACGACCTCGTCGCGCTGGTTGCGATGATGCCGGAGACCTTGCCCGCTGCCGTCCTTGCCCCCGACCGCCATGAAACTGGGACGAATGCGCTGCTTCTCGCGCCGCCGGACGCACTGCCGTTTCTGTTTGGCACCGATAGTTTCGCCTGCCATCGAGCAGCGGCAATCGCACGCGGCGTTGCGTTCGCAGTTTTTCGCGCACCGGGGATTGCCGCCGACGTAGATACGCCGGATGATGTGTTGCAGGGAGTGAATAGTCGGTAGTAAGTGGTCATTGGTCGTTGGTCGGCGGCGCGATGCAATGCACGATGCAGCGGCGTATTCGCATTTCACGAATGACCAACCACTAACGACCAACGACGACGGAGGGCGCACCGTGACCGTGCAAATCATCGGGGTAACGGGCATCGGGGAAGTGGCACCGGGGGAAGATGTCGGCATCCTAATCGCGGGCGCGACGGCGATAGCGACACCGCTCGCAGATGGCGATGTCGTGATTGTCACGCACAAAATCGTCTCGAAGTCTGAAGGGCTGTTGGTTGATCTCGCCACGATCACGCCTTCCGCGTTCGCGGTAGAGTGGGCAAATGCATGGGGAAAAGACCCCCGACAGATTGATGTGGTGCTGCGCGAAAGCAAGCGGATCGTGCGGATGGAGCGCGGCATCATCATCAGCGAGACGCGGCACGGGCTGATTTGCGCCAACGCAGGTGTGGACGCCTCGAATGTCGAAGGTGAGACGGTCTGCCTCCTCCCGCGCGATCCCGATGCGTCTGCCGCCCGCATTCGCGCCACATTGCGGGAGCAGACAGGGCGCGATGTGGCGGTCATTATCACCGATTCCTTCGGGCGTCC
>JBBRMX010000388.1:0-2557 GCA_038230615.1 Thermomicrobiales bacterium
CGACCGCACCGACCACGGCGGCGACTACGGCATCTGGTGGCGCGACCACTGCCCCGACGACTGCCGCCGCAACCACTGCCCCGGCAGCCGCGACGACGGGCAGTGCGTCCGTCGCCCCGACCGCCGCTCCCGTGAGTGCGACCGGCACCCCCGTTGCAGGACTGGCGACCACCACTTCCGGCACGCTGGCGACCTCCGCACCAACGGTTGCCGCACCCTCCCCGACCCCGAAGACCGCCAAAAATGCCAACGCGATCAAACTGAACTGGTGGCACGCGATGGGCGGCGTCAATGGCGAGGCAGTCTCGAACCTCGTCAACCAGTACAACGACAGCCAGCCCGATATCTTCGTGCAGGACATCTATCAGGGCAGCTACGACGATATTCTCACGAAATTCCGCAACGGATTGCAGTCCAAAAGCCTGCCAAACCTGATGCAGGTCTATGACATCGGCGTACGCTTCATGGTGGACAGCAAGGCCGTCGAGCCGATGCAAAACTTCATTAACCAAGATAAGTTCGACCTCTCGCAGTTCGAGCCTGCGCTACTCAACTACTTCACGGTAGAGAAGGTGCAGTATGGGATGCCCTTCAATAACTCGAACCCGATTCTGTACTACAACAAGAACATGTTCAAAGAAGCCGGGTTGAACCCCGACCAGCCCCCGCGCACATGGGACGAAGTCGCGGCGGCGGCGGGCAAACTGACCAAGAAAGACGCTTCCGGCAAAGTAACGCAGCCCGGTATCGTCATCGCTATCTACAGTTGGCTCTTCGAGCAGTGGCACGCCACACAGAATGCTGTCCTCGCCACCCCGGATAACGGGCGGAGCGGACGCGCCACGAAGCTCGTATACAACGAAACCGCCGGGGTGAAAGTCACGGACTGGTGGAAGGGCATGATTGATTCAGGCGTTTGCGGCAACCTCGGTCGCAACTCGTCCGACACCCAGAAGGCATTCATTGCGGGGCAAATCCCGATGACGATTGACTCCACTGCGGGTGTGCGTGGCGTCGTAAACGGCGTCGGCACGAAGTTCGAGGTCGGCACCGGCTACATGCCGCGCCCTGCCGCGACAGTGGACGGCGGCGGCGTCATTATCGGCGGCGCGTCGAACTATATCCTCAAGGACAAGCCGGACGCCGAGAAAATGGCGGCGTGGAAGTTCGTGCAGTGGCTTTCGCAGCCGAAGCAGCAGGCATTCTGGCACATCAATACGGGGTATTTCCCCGTGCGGAAAGATGCCTACGACCTGCCCGAAGTGAAGGCAAACAACGAGAAATACCCGCAGTTTGCGACTGCCGTCGCCCAGTTGCACGATTCGCCCGTCAACCCGGCGACGAGCGGCGCGGCGTTCGGTGTCTTCCTCCAGACCCGGCAAGACATCGAAAACGCGCTCGAAGAGATCATCCTCGGCAAGTCCAAGGCGAAGGATGCGCTGGACAAAGCTGCCGCAAGCAGCAACAACGCCCTGCAGCAGTACAACGCATCGGTGAAGTAACCTCCCGGTTCCGTCATGCCGCCCTCCGCGAGATACGGAGGGCGGTTTTTGTATCCCGCGCCACCGATGCTGCCTGCCTAATGTGCTAGGCTTGTATTCTGTGTGTGATGCAGGAAGATTGGAAAGGAAAGGGTACGCCGCATGAAAGCAGTTGTCCGGTCGCTCGTCGTGATCGCCCTCGTCGTGGTGGTCGGTCTGCTCGTGCTTACTGCGTGCGGCGCACAACGCCCCGAACTGACGAGCGGCACCGCCACCGCTCGTATCGGTCTGACCCCGACCGCCACCCGTCTCCCCGTCGCGACCGCACCGGGCGGGAACAGCACGCCTACCACCGGCAGCGCGACCGCCGGGGCAGCCGCAGTCGGTTCTGCAGTCGTGGGAACTACCGCCGCCGGTTCTGCCGTCGTGGGGACCGGCACCCCGAAGCCGTAACCACACAGATACACATCTTGTGCAAAAGGGCGTCCGTATGTGGACGCCTTTCTGCACATAAATGTACCCCGGTTATTTCAGTCTTCGGCAGGGATGCCGTGCGATGCGACGTGCGGCATGTCGGTACGCGGAAGACGATCTGGCACGACATCGCCGCCACGCCGCCAGAGCCGCGCCAGCGTGTGCGGCGATACGCCACAACGATACAAAAGCCGGATGAGCATCACCCGCCCGATCAGGCGGTACGGCCCTTGCGCCCGATGTCGCCGCGTTGATGTGACCGCACCCTCGTCCAGCAGCACGACGCGCCCTTCCCCACGCAACCGCTCGGAGAATGCGACATCCTCCATCAACGCCCACGGCGGGAAACCGCCCATCCGCTCGAAAACCGACCGCCGCACGAACATTGCTTGATCGCCGGTATATGCCCCCGCCAGCGACCGACTATCCGCCCGTCCTTCCATCATCCGGTAGACGCGGGCAGGATCATCGAAGCGTAGGCGATATGCCCCGCCCACGGTTTCGGCGTCTGCCATCGCCCGCAGCACACAGCCCACATCTGCGAGGTGCGTGTCTGCATGGACGAACAACAGCACCACGCCCGTCGCCCGCGAAGCCGCCGC
>JBBRMX010000389.1:0-2532 GCA_038230615.1 Thermomicrobiales bacterium
ATTCTAGCTTTGATCTCTTCGTAAAATGCACGGTGACGTGCGGTTCTCCACAAACCCTTGACATTCTCAAATAGAAAGAAGTCTGGCTGCTGGTGACATATCAACTCTATGTATGCGGCTGAGAGCTTACCGTTTTCTCCTTCCCGCCCACGGTTCTTCCCTCCTACACTGAAATCGGGGCAGGGAGGACCTCCAATAAACCCCACAATACTCCCGTCGCGGCGTGAGGCACTGACAAGTTCGGAAAGTCGCAACTGCCATCTACCTGCAAAAAAATCTGTAATACTCCCCTCATAAAGTCCAAGAGGGGGAGGAGGGATATTTATATTATTTCGCGCATATAAATAGGCGTCAACGAACGGTTCGTATATTTCGTTTATAAAATCAACCTTAAATCCCGCTTGTTCAAACCCCAAGTCAAGAAACCCCGCTCCCGAGAAGAATGAGAAGATATGCGGCATATTTACCATGACAGTTTCACCGTGTCCGTACACCTTTCGATATCTATCACAGTATAGAACGGTTTTCGCACGGTGCCAATAATTGTTGCCAATCGCGCCGCGCCGCGCTACGCTGCATAGTCTGGCAATGCGGGCAACGGAAGGGGAGTGCGGGTGGCGACGGGAGCAGCATCAACAGCACAACCGGCGAAGGACGACAAGACGAACTGGGCGTGGGTGCCGTCGTGGGCGCGGAAGCCGTACCGCGCCATCGCGCCGGGGTTACTTTTCACCGGGGGGGTCGGGGCGGTGGCGTATCTCATCGCCCTCGGTGAGGAGCGCATTCTTGGGTATCAGGTGCTGGAACCGCTGGTCCTCGCCCTTGTCTTCGGGATGCTCATTCGCACCTTCGCCCGCGTTCCCGCGTGGGCGGAACCGGGCATCGCCTACGCCGCGAAGCAGATGCTGGAGTTCGCCATCGTCATCTTGGGCATCACGCTCAATTTGCGGACGATCACGGCGGCGGGACCGCAACTCTTTTTGTGTGTGCTGATCGCGGTGCCGCTGGCGATCTGCACCGCCATCCTGCTCGGTCGGCGGCTCGGTCTGGGACCGAAACTGGCGATCCTCGTTGCGGTCGGCAATGCGGTCTGCGGCAATTCCGCTATCGCTGCGGTCGCACCCGCCATCCGCGCCAAGAAGCAAGAGGTCGCCAGCGCAATCGCGCTCACGGCAGTACTCGGCGTCGGCGTTGTACTGACATTGCCGCTGCTCATTCCGGTCTTCCACCTCAGCAATTATCAGTATGGCGTGCTCGCCGGCATGAGCGTCTATGCCGTGCCGCAAGTGTTGGCGGCAACATTCCCGGTAAGCGCACTATCCGGCACCGTCGGGTCGCTGGTGAAACTGACGCGGGTGTTGCTGCTCGGTCCTATCGTAGCGATTTTCGCCTTCCTCTACCGAGATGAGGAAGGTGAGCGGACGAAACTGACATTCGGCAAGCTCGTGCCGTGGTTCGTGACGGGGTTTTTGCTCATGTCGGTGCTGCGGACAGTCGGCGCATTCCCGCCCGTTATCACGGCGCACGCCAGCGACATCAGCCGCACCCTGACGATCTTTGCGATGGCAGGGCTTGGATTGGGCGTGGACATCAAATCGGTGCGAACCGTCGGACCGCGGGTCGCGGTCGTCGTCGTCTCATCCTTGCTGCTGCTCGTCTCGTTCAGCCTCGCGAGCATTTTCCTCCTACACCTCAACGGCTGACCGATCCGGCGCGATCCATCGTTGCCGTCCCCGCCGCCCATTCCCGGCACACCGCAAGGCTGTGCCGGAGCAACCCCACGATATGCGCGTCGTCCCTGCCCGCGTCGAGCGCGTCGGGGTGCAGTTCGAGCGAGATCGCGCCGTCGTAGCCCTCCGCCGCCATCCGCGCAAGCAACAGGTCGAGGCGTACCCATCCCGTTTCAGGGCGACGATGTTCGCGGTGGAGATAGTTGCTCAGATGCACATGCCGCACCCGCCCGCCGAACCGCGCATACGCCTCACTCGCGTCCACGCCCCATGTGGCGAGGTGCGTCGTGTCGAGCGTGACATTCGGGAAACGCGTCATCGCCTCCGGCGTGTTCCAGACCGAGGCATCCGTCCGCCGCCCCAGTATGCGGCGGGCGGGCATATTTTCGATGCAGAGCAGCACGGCGGTCTGCTCCTGCGCGGCGGCGTAGTCTTCGTCCAGCCAGCGGCGGTAGCGCGTATTGCGCCCGTCGCCCGGTCGCGGCACGAGAAATTGCCGCCCGCCGAGCGCGACCGGAAAATAATTCACACGCTCCGGCAGATGATGCACGACGACTGATGCGCCCACTTCCTCCGCCAAAGCGACTGAGGCGCAAATACGCCCCGCCTCGTCTCCGAACGGCGGCCACCCCGGAGTTGCAAGCGAAAACGGCGAATGCACCGCCACGACTGCCTGCCCCGTCCGCGCCGCAATTGCGCGGAGATATGCCGCCTGCCGTGTGTCCCACCGCCCGTCTACCATCACTTCGACGCCGTCAAACCCCGCCCGCGCCGCGAGATCGAAACATCGCTCTGTCCCGTA
>JBBRMX010000390.1:0-2523 GCA_038230615.1 Thermomicrobiales bacterium
CCTTCGCCGCCGCCGCCGGACATAGCACCAGCGAGTTTGCGCATCTGCTCGCCCGTGTAAACCGCGACGACACCGGGGAGGGCGAGTGCTTCGGACGGGTCAATGCTCTTGATGCGTGCGTGCGCGTACGGGCTGCGGAGGATGGCGCAATGCAACATCCCCGGCAATTTGAGGTCGCCCACGTATGTGGACGAGCCAGTAATGAGGCGGGGATCTTCCTTGCGACGAACCCGTGCACCGACGTACTTCGAGTACACCATCGAGCGGTCTCCTTCTAGTGGTTACAACCACGAGTGCGGGATGTCATGCTGCCTGCGCTGTGCTGTATGCCGCAGTATACGGCGTTTCGTGCCGCGCCGCCACCAGCACACCCGGCGAGAGACCGCGCATGATGCGCTCCGCCGTCACTCAGATGCGCATTTGTTCGAGTACGTCGGGGTTGATCGGCGTTAGGGGGCGTTCGCCATGCAGCACCGCTAGGATGTTTCGTGCCGCCAGTTCGCACATCTCATCGCGGGTTTTGAAGGTTGCGGAGGCGATGTGCGAGGTCACGAGGCAATTCGGGAGCGAAAGCAGCTGGTGATCGGGCGGGATCGGCTCCGGCTCGGTCACATCCATTGCGGCGGCGTAGATACGCCCTGCGGCGAGTATGTCATAGAGCGCGTCTGGGTCTACAACGGCACCGCGTGCGGTATTGATGAGCACGGCGCGGGGCTTCATCAGGGCGAGGGAGCGGCGGTCAATGAGGTGATGCGTACTCGGGCGCAGTGGCACATGGAGCGAGACAAAATCCGCCACGCGCAACACCTCGTCGAGATCGGTGCAGTATTCCGCGCCGTAATCGCGCTCCGCATCGGCAGCACGTTGCGGGTCGTGATAGATGATCCGCATCTTGAAGCCGTGGGCACGGCGGGCGACTTCATGCCCGATGCGACCCATCCCGACGATACCGAGCGTCGCGTGGTGAATATTCGGCCCGAGGAAACCCATCGGCTCCCATGTTTTCCATTTGCCCGCTTTGACATAATCTGCATTCGGGACGATTTGCCGCGCCGCAGCAAGCAGCAACGCCCACGCATAATCGGCGGTCGCATCGGTCAGCACATCGGGAGTGTTCGTGAGGACGACACCGCGCCGGGTCGCTTCGTCTACATCGAGATTGTCGAACCCAACTGCGAGGTTCGCCACTACCTTCAGACCGGGGGCGGCGTCGAAAAGTTCGGCATCGAAGCGGTCAGTGAGGAGGGCAAGACAGGCGATTTTATCCGCAAGCATTGTTTTGAGTGTGTCACGCGGGATGACATCATCGGATGCCCACTGTTGGACGGCGCAATGCTCCCGGAGGAGAGCAAGACCGGATTCCGGCAGATTGCGTGTGACCAATACCTTCGGCAGTGCGGTGTGCATGGGGTGCCTCGCTTCTGTTTGTATACGTATCTGTGTGTGATGTGATCGCGTGTGTTGGTTAGAATGAGCATCCATTGTGCGCGGTGCATCGCGGGGCGCGCGCGTATCGAGTCGCACGTCGGTCTCCGCGTACACGGTATAGAGCGAAGTCTCCTTTCTGCGGGTAGGCGCGGGGCGCATTTGGTCGCCGAGGGGATTCTGGTGCCACCACGCACTCCGCCCCTGTCGCGTGGAGGTGTGTTTCGTATGTCCATGTCTCCCAGTGTACGGCGACTATAACGAATGTTATGCAATGATGCAACAATTGGTGGACAAGCGAGAGCGAACAGTGTGTTATGCGTTCCCCCTCATGGGTTGCGTCATACTTTATGATGGCAGGCATAGGAAAACGATCGCAGTGCAGCGGAAGGAAGACGGGATGGCGGAGGCGGCGAAACCACGGGTCGGGTTCATCGGGCTAGGGGCGATGGGACAGCCGATGGCGCGGTCGCTGGCGCGGGCAGGGTTCGCGGTAGTGGCATATGACATCGCCACGGCGCGTGCCGTGGCTCTCGTGCCGGACGGCGCGACGGTCGCCCCCGATGCGCGGGCGGCAGCGCAAAATGCGGATGTGCTCGTCGTGATGGTACAGAACTTCGCACAGGCATCCGACGTGCTGCGCGGTGCTGCGGGCGCACTCGCGGCGTTGCCGGACGGCGCGGTGCTGCTTATGACGAGCACGATTGACCCCGCCGATGCCCGCACATTGGCAGCGGAAGCGGCGACATACGGCTGCGCGTTCGTGGATGCCCCGGTTAGCGGCGGTCCGGCGCGGGCGGCGACGGGCGATCTGTCGCTGGCGATCAGTGGTGCGCCGGATGCGGTGGCGAAATGCCAGCCGGTGCTTGATGCGCTCGGCCCGCATCAGTTGCGTGTGGGCGACGAGGTTGGGCAGGCATTGACGCTCAAAGCAGTGCATCAGGTGCTGGCGGGCATTCATATTGCCGCCGCCGCCGAAGCGATCGCGCTCGGTGAGCGGGCGGGAATTGCGCCGGAGATCGTGTATCAGTTCGTGACAGGGGGGGCGGGCAACTCATGGATGTTCGGCGACCGGGGGCAGCGGATGATTGCGCGGGA
>JBBRMX010000391.1:0-2508 GCA_038230615.1 Thermomicrobiales bacterium
AGTGCCAAAAGGCGCAACCGCCGCCCGACCTCGACTTCGTTTTCGACTTGCGAGAGCATGATGTTCGCGGCGTGGGTGCTGTGCGTCAGGTTGGATGTCCACGCATTGCCGACCGCCTGCGTCATGTCCGACGCGCCCGTTGTCGGCGTCGGTGAGAGCGCGATGTCGAATGACGGCGCACGATACGTTACGCCGTCCTGTGCTGCGGTCGTTTGCCCGACCGTCGCCCAGTTTGCTTCCTCGACATACTGCGGGATGACCTGTTGTTCTTCTTTCGGCACACCGACGCTGAGGTATTTCTCGCGCCGCGTGATGGAAGCATCAGCGGGAGCAACGGCATACGAATCGAACGATGCTTCGGAGCCACACACGGGGCAGACATCCGGGTGGCGTGCCTCTTGGGTCGTGTATCCACAAACTTTACATCGCCACATGTGCGGAAAACCTCCTGTGTAGAGGGGTGCCGGACGGTACAGCATTGTACGTCTCGAAGCGTGCGGGCTACGCAAATAAACGGCGAGCGTGGCACTCCCTGTACGGGAATTGTATGCGCCCGCACAGGGAGCGTCAAGGCGACGCGAGGTGCGACAAGTCGCCCGCACGGGACGCCGGAAATCGTGCCTCGCCGGACTGCTACGCCGACAAAGGCAACCGCGCCCGCACCACAATGAAATGGGCGTGGGCGGGGTTGAGAAACCGCCGGAAACGCAGTAGTATTGTGTGTAATACAGACTATCGGTGTCGCAGATGTTATTGGGGGATGTATGGCTCCATCCGACGATGCCGCCAGCGGAATACTCCTCGGTCGCTATCAGGTGCAAGGCATAGTGGGCGAGGGTAGTTCCGGTAGCGTCCTCAAAGCCTACGATACACAATCGGGCGGCGTAGTCGCGATCAAAACCCTCACACACACGTCGCAGCACGATCTGAATCGGTTCCACGAACTGGAAGAACAGTTTGCACGCGAGGCGGAAGTAGGGACGCGGGTCGGTCTCCATCCTTGCATCGTCAGTGTGTACGATCTCGTGCGGGATGCGGAGCAGACGCAGTATCTCGTGCGGGAACTCATGGCTGGCGGGACGTTGGCGAACCGTGCGGAGGCGCGTTCGGTCGCGGAGGTCCTGCGGCAGATTCGAGATGTCGCGCAAGGATTGCACGTCGCGCATGAGACCGGCTTGGTGCATCGGAATGTGAAGCCGTCAAACATCTTTCTCACTGCGGACGGACGTGCAAAGATCGGCGATTTCAGTGTCGCGCAGATAGACGATTTTTCTGCCCCCACAAATCCGAATGCCACGAACCCCGGCACGCTGCCGTACATGAGTCCCGAACAAGAGCGGCGAACCGCGTCTCTGCGTCCGGCATCCGACCAATACAGTCTGGGGCTGGTGCTATTCGAGTTGCTCACCACGAGGGTATACAAACAGACCAGCGCACGTAGCGCGGCAAGTCTCATCGGGGCGCAGCCCGCCGCAGTACAGACGATGCTCCGCTGGATGCTCGCGGACAATCCCGATGACCGCTACAAGTCGCTTGCCGATGTCGCGCACGCAGCGGATGCCGCAGCGGTCTCTGTCGGGGAGCAGCGCATGGTGCAAACGGCACATGATGCGCACGGACTGGCTGATGGCAAACAGGGCGGTGTGCCGCCGAAAAGCCCGACGCACACCCGGCGCGGTGTGCTGATCGGGGCGGGCGGGGTAGTGCTGGCGTCGGGGATCGCGGGTGGTGCGTTCCTTTGGCGGCGGGGCGGGAGTGGGGGGATAGCGACTGCGGTTCCGGTGGCTCCGGCTGCCCCGTCTATCGTGGCGGTCGCAGCGACTGCTGCCGTGCCGCCGTCCGCAACCGTCGCGCCACCCGCCGCGACGGTACCGCCGACCATTGCCGTTCAACCGATTGTACCCACGGTGCCGACGATAGCCGTCGCAACCCCGACCCCGCTCTCTGCGCCAAGCATCCCTGCGGTTGTACCCACGGTAATCCCCACACCGTCACCGACGATACCGCCCCCCGCCTCAGTAGTAACGCCTGCGGGGAGCGACACGACCCAAACGACCTTTTGGGCGGAGACAGATCGCCGCGTCACGCTGTCGTATCCGCGCCCGTGGACCTCCATTCCGCCCCCCGCGCCCACGGAAGTGCTGGAACTCGACAGCAAAGACGGTGTGCATTTCAATGTGTACATTGCGAAGGCGACCGGTACTCCAATGGAGGGGCTAACGGGGTACCGTGACCGTCAAAACCGCCGCCCCGACCGTGCATACTTCTTCAAAGAATCGCAGACCGGTTCGCTCGGCGGGGTCGCGTCGGTGACTGCGGCGTATCAATCGGTGAGTAAGAAAGATGCGGCGGACGTACACACCGCCGAGGTTGTGTACGTCAATAACGACGGATGGGCATTCACATTCGAGTATTTCACGGACGGCACGACATGGCGGCGGCTCGACGAGATTCGCGCTATGATGCAATCGGTCTCGTTCCGCCGATAATCCGCCGCGTTGCGGTTAT
>JBBRMX010000392.1:0-2466 GCA_038230615.1 Thermomicrobiales bacterium
CGCCTTGGCCAGCGTCAGGCCGTTCAGGTCGGGAAAGGGGATGGCGCCCGACACGCCGACCACCGCCAGCGTGATCACGGATCGCCGCGGCGACGGCGCATCGGCCCGGATGTCCTGCCCGATCACGTCGCGCCCCTCGTCTCCGTCCCGTCGTTCGCGCCCGCCGCCGCGCTTCCCCCAGTGGCACGGACACCCCCGAATGTCAGGGTGTAGCGCACGTAGCCGTCACTGCCTGTATATCGGTCATAGAGGCGGCGGGCGACGGCATTGTCCTCGCGGGTCATCCAGTAAAGCCGCCCCCACCCGCGTTCGCCCGACAGCGCAATCAGATGGTCAATAATCGCTCTGCCGACGCCCCGCCCGCGTGCCTCTGGGCGAACGTAGAGGTCGTCAAGCAGGCATACCGGTTCGATCAGCCATGTGGAGTATTGCAGGATGTAATTACCGAAACCGAGCGGCGCACCTCCCGCCCCCATTGCCAGCACCGCCTTGACGGGGCTTGCGGGGTCGAGGATACGCCCCCACGTCGCCGCAGTGACGGCATCCGGCACGCCCGCACCGTAGAAACTGTTGTACCCTGTCCATAGCTCGCGCCACGCGGCTTCGTCGCCCGCCCCCGCGTGCCGGATCGCAACCGCCGCGCTCATGTCGCCTATTTCGCCGCTGCGTTCGTCGTCCCACCCCGCCATTATCCCAGTTCTTTCTTGCTCATCGTGATGCGCCCCGCCGCCCGCTCGGTGTCAATGAAGGACCCGCCGGGGTTCGGGTACGCAGGGTAGTCGTCCGGCTTGACATTGTGCTTCCCTACGCGGGTCGCAATATCGAGCGCGAACACACTCGTCAGTTTGATGTCGCTCTCCGGCATCGGGACGTAATCCACACCGGGGACGAGATGCGGCGCATACTTCTCCATCAGTCCTTCGAGCGCACGTCGCTTCTCGTCTGCATCTACCACGACGCGAATCTCGCCGTACAGCACCATGCTCGCGTATTCGGTGCTGAAATCGAACGGTGTCCCGGCGGGCAACACGCGCCCGAACTCCGACACCGTGAAGCACGCCCGCGCCTCGCCCGTATCGAGCATCGCCCGCAACTTGCCGACCTGCGCGGTGTGCATGTAGACATGTTCGCCGTCGTACCAGAAGAAATTGGTGTGGACGAAGGGCTGCCCCTCGAACGCCACCGCCAACTGCCCGATGGGTGCCATCGTCAGAAACCGATCTTGCCATTCGTCTTCCGCCAGCACGCGGTCTTTGCGCCGCACCTGCGTAAGCGGACGCTTGAGATATGCCTGCGCCATCGTTTGCTCACCTCCCGACCTCTTGACATTGTTTCTAATAACAATATACTTGTTCCTATGACAAGCATAGCATCCGGGGGGTAGGGCATGTCAAGTACCACACGGGGCGAAGATTGGACGGGGCACTGCACCCGCTGTATCACCGGGAGGGATAGCGCACGATGACGACACCCGACGCCCTCGACCTCGGCACGCTCGAACCGGGGGGCGGTACGCCGCTGTACCGCCAGATCACCGACCGCATCGCCGCGCAGATCACGAGCGGCACGCTCTCCCCCGGTACACAGTTGCCGACGGTGCGCGGGCTGGCGAAGCAACTCGGCGTCGGCGTCATTACGGTGGCGCAGGCGTACGAAGCATTGCGGGACGGTAATTTCGTGTCGGGGCAAGTCGGGCGCGGGACATTCGTGCGCGATGTGCGCGGCGAACGGGGAGACCCGCCGCATCAGTCGTTTTTGTCGTCGTATGTCGTGCCGCCGATGGGCGATCCCGAAATTCAGCCCGCTTCGAACGCGCTTTCGCTCGCGCCCTTCCCGATCCCCGTCCGCGCCGCCCGCCCGAACCAACTGATGACGCCTGTACGCCGCGCCGGGACGATCTCGCTGGCGGCGGGGCAGCCCGCGCCCGATCTGCTCCCCGTCGCGCATCTCAAACGGGCGTGGAAGACCGCGCTCGATGAAATGGACGGCGACTTGCTGGGATACGGTCCCGCACTGGGGGATATGGATTTGCGTGAGGCGATCGCGGCGCGGTGCGCGGGGTGGGGTTTCGCAGCGACGGCGGACGATGTCCTCATCACTACTGGCGGGCAGCAGGGAATTGATCTCGTGGCGCGGGCATTGGTCGGACCGGGTGAACGGGTGGCAACCGAGGTGCCATCGTTCGCGGCTGCCCTCGATATCTTCGCGGCGGCGGGGGCGCGGATCGTGCCGGTGGCGATAGATGAACAGGGCATGGATATGGCATCGCTGGCGGCGGTCTGCGAACGGGAACGCCCCCGCCTGATCTATACCGTGCCATCCTCTCAGAACCCGACGGGTGCGGTACTGCCCATCGAGCGGCGTCGGCAACTGCTGCACATCGCAGCGCGACATGGCGCGATCATTCTGGAAGACGACCACTGCAACCCGTTTATTTACGACCGCGAACCGCCCCCACCGATCAAA
>JBBRMX010000393.1:0-2443 GCA_038230615.1 Thermomicrobiales bacterium
GCCGTCGCCTGCCCGGTAGAGCAGCCACATTCCGGTGTTGCTGCCCATGCCGCTCTGGGCGGCAGGCTCTTGGTACTCCGGCGGGAGCCACGCGGGGTCCGCGAGCAGTGTGGCAAAGTGCGGGCGGATGCGTTCCATCGCCGCGAGATCGTCCGGCGTTTCGGCGCGGATCGCGTGTACCGCTCCAATGAATGCCCGCATCGTGGGGGTATCCAAGACGTACTGATCTTCACCATCGGTAGTCGGCAGGTCATTGTGAAAGTCGCACATTGCTGTCTCCCTTCCTTATACTTTCGCAGGTGTACAAAGTACAGAACCGATCCGTTCAGCCGTAGCAGGTGCGATGCTCGCCTCTCAGTATATACGGAGTACCCCGGCGGTATTTTCTCTTATCGAGGTGCATAGTCGCCGCGCAGTCGTCCACTATCGGTCAGCGGCGCGGCGGGTCGCAACAAACAGGTGTGCCACAACGTTACTATCCGTGAATGCCCGATCATGTAGCGACAGGCGCGGGGTATGCGGTATGCTATGTGGGCGAAGGGAGTACCACTGTGACCTCAACGATTGAGCAATCGCCATCCGCCGCGTCTGTCGCATCGCCGTCCACCACACACCCACGCCGGAGCATCATCGGCGCAATCTCAGCATACTTTCTCATCCGTATCGCGGCGCGGGCATCGTACGGTATCCTCTCGACCTACCTCGCCCAAAAGATCACTGGCTCTGCGACGGTTGCGGCGGTGGTCGTCACCGTTTTCTACATTAGCGAACTCGGTCTGGCACCGATCTTCGGCAACCTGAGCGACCGCAACGGTCGGCGTAGATACTTGATTCTTAGCCCGATCTGCGGGGCGGCTGCCGCGATGACCTTTGTCCTTGTTACCCTGATTCCGACAGACAGCGGGCTTATCGAGGGGTGGCAGCGCGTTGGATTTATCGCCGCGTTCGTTGTCGGGCGGCTGCTGGAGGGCGTCTCTGCCGCATCAGTCACGCCCGCCGGTCTCGGTTTTCTGGCGGATGTAACGGGTAGCAATGAATCGTACCGCGTGCGCGTCATGACGGCGTTCGAGGTCGCAACGGCACTCGGCGTCGTCGTCGGTATCCCGGTGGGCAATCTGCTCTATCAGGTCGGCGGGGTTCACGGCTTCTTGGGTGCGCTGGTCATTTATATTGTCTCCATCGTGATTTTGGCATTCTTCGTCGTGGAGAGCCTTGCAGTCGGTGCCGCACCTGTCGTGCCGAACGCGCACGCGCAACGGCTGGACCGCGAAGCCATAACGGTCTACCGCCGGTTGCTGAGCAACAAGCGATTGTTGGGGTTCGTTCCCGCATGGTTAGCGGTGAACGCGCTTACCGCAGCGTGGCTTGGTCTGATTCAGTTCCTTCTCTCGTTGCCGACTGCGGCGGCAGGAAATCTCCGTCGCCGCCAAATGGACGCGGATATACGCTTCCCCAATCAATTGCTCGTCGGTGGGTTCGATCAGGGGACAATTGCACGCATCCTCGGTACCTTCGGCGCGGTGCTGATTGTCGGCATGGTGTTGTGGTCGTTCCTGATGCCCCGGCTTGGCCGCGCCCGCACGATGCGTGTCTCGTTGTTCGGTTTCCTTGCGATTGATGTGCTGCTCGCGATCACAAACCGCCTCGGCAACAACCCGCAAACACTCAGTGCTTCGGCACATACCGCGCTCTACTTCCTTCTCCCGGCAATCGGGCTGAGTGTCGCTATTGCGAGTGGGTTCGCTCCCGCTGCATTGACGCACCTCGCCGCGCTCTCTGAGGAAGAACCGGGGCAGCGAGGTGCGATCATGGGGCTATATTCGCTCCTGCTCGGTGGCGGGCAGTTGCTCGGTACTTGGATCGGTGGCGTCTTTGCAGACGCTGCTGGGTTTAATGGGCTGGTAATGTTCGCCGCTGTTCTCGTCGCGCTCGGCTTCTGGAGCGTCCATGCGTCGCAGCGGCATCTCGGTGACCGCGTCGTCGTTGCTGCCCCAGTGCCGATGCTGCACCCGCAGCCCGAAGACGGATAACGATCCTCATTCTCTCCTCGTTGCTGTACGTATACGCTCCACGAAACAGACGCAACATCATCGTTGCGCCTGTTTCGTGCGGCGGGGTAACGTGTTATGGTAAGTTGCGGTGTGTGGTCGTATGGAGGAATGAACGTGATGCTGCGACGATGGTCTTTGCTGTTCGTGGTGCTGGTGCTCGTCGGGTGCGGCGGTGACGGCTTGAAAGTGCCTACTGAGTTCCCGACGACCGCGGCGAGTGTGTCCGCCCCGACGGGCAGTGCCGCGACACCGACTGCTTCCTCCGGCATCGTGGGGAGTACGCCAACTGCTGCTGCAATGAGCACGCCGACGCCGCTCGTCGCGTCCCCCGTCCCGACCGTCGCCCCGACGGCAGTGCCCTACACCACGCCGACCGCGCAACCCGCGACCGC
>JBBRMX010000394.1:0-2414 GCA_038230615.1 Thermomicrobiales bacterium
CGACACCCGACGGGCCGGAAATGACGATCAGCAATGGCCGCGCCGCCGACCGGATCGAGACGATCAGATCGTCCGCATGGGAATTGACGCCTTCGCTGTCGGCCATCGTCATACGCTCTACCTCCCCGCCATGGTCTGCCACGTATCCCAAACCCCTCGCCCACGTTGACTGCGGTGTACACTATCGTACTACGCTCACACGCCCCGAAAGGATGACTACCCCGTGTTCGATGCTCTCACTATCCGCGCTGTCGCCGACGAACTGCACGAGACGATCCTTGACGGTCGCGTACAGCGCGTCGGGCTGACCGACGAGCGCACACTCGTGCTGGAAATCTTCGCGCACGGCGTGCGGCACAATCTGCTTATCAGCGACCACCCGCAGGCGGCGCGTGTACATCTCGTCTCCACCCGCCTGACGCCCGATGCCGAGCGCGTCACGCCGTTTACCCTGCTGCTCCGCAAATATGTGCGCGGCGGCAGAATCGTCGCGATCGTGCAGCCCGCCCTTGAGCGCACTATGGCGTTGAGTATCGTCAAGGTGCATCCCCTCGTCAAGGAGCGCGACGCCGTGCTACCCGACGAAGACGACGCCCCCGATGCCCCGGACGATCCCGCCGCACTTCCCCCCGGTTGGACCGTGGAGCGTATGACGCTCGTCGTCGAGATCATGGGACGGCACTCCAACGCCGTGCTGGTAGATGCGCACGGCGATATCGTGGATGCCCTGAAGCGCGTGCCGCCTTCCCTCAGCCGTGTGCGCCCGATTTTGCCGCATCTACCCTACGCCCCACCGCCGCCGCAAGAGAAGGCAGACCCGCGCACGGTCACGGCGGGGCAATTGCTGCGCCTTTGTGCGGTCGCGGGGGCAGCAACCCCACTGGCAACCGCACTAGTCGGGTCGCTCCGAGGTGTCAGCCCGCAAGCGGCACGGGAGATCGCGTATCGGGCGGGCGGCGACACGAAAGTTTCCGCCACGCAGTGCGATCCCGACGCCGTTGTCACCGCGCTACACGATTTCTATCGCCCGCTCGATGTGGGCGGTTGGCAGCCTGTGCGCTACCTGCAGGACGGCATCGCGGCGGCATTTTCGCCCGTGCCGTTGCGCCTCTTTACCGATGACCCAACGGTGACTGCAGAGACCGAGCCGTCCATTTCTGCAGTTGTCTCGGCATTTTTCGCGGACACCGGGCGGGCGGTAGCGCACGGCGAGCGGCGCAACCGTCTCCTTGCCAGCATCGCGGATGTGCGGGCGCGGGTGGATACTCGCCTCGCTTCGTTGCGCGGCGAACTCGAGCGAGCGAAGGCCTCCGAGTTGCTACGGCAAAAGGGCGAAGCAATCTACGCCGCGGTGTACGAGATCGCGCCGCATCAGCGCGAACTCGTCACCGAAACCGGGCTGAAAGTCGTGCTCGACCCCGGTATGTCGCCGTCCGAGAACGCGCAACAATACTTCGACCAGTACCGCAGGGCGCAACGTGCCACCGAAGGATTGCCCGAACTCGTCGCCCAGACCGAAACCAGTGCGGGCTATCTCAATCAGATCGTTGCCCTTGCGGAGACTGCGACCGCATTCGATGACCTCGTCGCGCTCGAAAACGAATGGCGCGACTACACACGCGGGGTGTCGTCATCGCCCGCAAAACCCGCAAAACCCGCAAAACCGGGGCGCGGCGGCAGAGTAAACAAGAAAATCCCGCGCAAGCCCGCCGTCAAACGCGCCCGCGCCTACCCGACCCCGACGGGCGAACGCATCCTTGTTGGACGCAGCGGGCCGCAGAACGAACATCTTACCTTCACCCTCTCGCAGCCGGATGATCTCTGGTTCCACGCACGCGGCGTCGGCGGGGCGCACGTCATCCTGCAATGGGCGGGCGGCACCGCCGAGACCCAAACCCGCGCCATCGAGACCGCCGCCCAACTCGCAGCGTTCTACAGCAGTGCACGAGAGGCGGGCAGGGTAGAAGTGGACTACGCACCCCGACGGCAAGTGCGGAAAATCCCCGGCGCAGGTCCCGGTATGGTGACGTATCGAGGCGAGCGCAGCGTGCGTGTCTCCCCCGCCAGCGTCGAGGCCCTCACTGCCGAGAAGCGGCTGCGTGGAGAGCGGGAGTAGCGAACGCCCGCATTATTTCCCCCGCCGTTGCACGACCGCACAATGCGGACTATGCTTGAACAAGCAACGGCATACCCACCCACCCGCGAGAAACCGAGGACTCATCCATGCCACTCCTGCTTGCCTCCTCCCCGGTGCATATCACCTTTCTGCAAGTCTTCATCGTTACCTGCGTGATGAAGGCGATGTTTATCGGCTTCTGTATCTGGATGTTCCGGCTCATCAAACGGGAAGATCAGCAACGCGACCGTGCCATCTCCCCGCCCGTGATGCTCGAAACCGTCGCCCCCGCCAAGCG
>JBBRMX010000395.1:0-2407 GCA_038230615.1 Thermomicrobiales bacterium
CAACAGGTCTTTTGCGTCCTTGTCGAGATGCAGCTGATGAGCAACATCGCTCGCCATGAACGCAAGGAGATATTGCCCGATATTGACGTATGCTTCTGTTGATGTTGCAGCACCGCTACCGGAGTTGACAAATCGTTCGTGCCAGTCGTCCTGTCCCAGCGTATGTAACTGCGCCAAGAAGTGTTCATAACTCTGCCACCAATGCCGGTACTCGTCCATATTCATGGCGGTAGATTCCTTCTCTTGGATAAACAGTAGTACACTTTTCTCCGTGCGCTCTCAGGAATCTTCAGGAACCGTCAGGAGAGGTTGCGGGTGCGCCCGAATGCCGCATCGCGCATTTTGCCGAGCGGTCCCGGCGTGGTCGCAGCAACTTTGCGAGCGGCGAAACTCGTCTCGACCGGGCGATGCGGCGCATCCGCTGCAAACGGCGACGCGGGGCCGACAGTCTGGAAGAGTTCGTCCGCGATCACGAGCGTTTCCGGTGCGGCAATCGCGCGGCGTACGAACTCTTCTATCGCGGGGTTATAGCGCGGTAGGCTGTCGTAATCGTCCAGAAGTGACTCGAACAGCACGTATTTGCGGTCGCCGATCCAGCCGCGCACGAACTGCATCAGCGGCAGGAGCAGCACGAGACACCCGAACGCCAGCGATTGATAGATGCTCTTTGCGGACGGCAGCAACCCACAGAGCAACCCGCCCGCAAGCACTGCCGCCATCCACAGAAAGAAGCGGCGCGGCGCGACGCCCCACGTCCGGCGGCGCATCAGCGGCGCGAGGCGCAAATCGTACCGCCCGATTGCCAGCATCCGGTATTCCCCCGGTATCTCGGTGTCGGGCAGCACGAGGGCGAAGCGCGACCACGGCGGCCAGTACGTGCGTGCGAACAGGACAGCGATGAATACGACCCATTCCAGCACGAACAACGGTGGCTGTTTGAGCGCGACCGGCACCGTACCGATCACCGCGACCACCAGTGCGGCGACCGAGAGCGGCAGATTTTGCGTGAGGCTTGTCGGGATGAACCAGCCGAGTTGCGGGCGCGGCGGCGCGATGCGAAACTCTTGCCCCCCCTGCGTCCATGTCACCGAGTAGGTCGCCGCCAACAGTTCGCCCAGATCGCGCACCGCGCCCGTGCGATGTTGCCAGCCCTCGTGCAGGATTTCGTGCGCCCGCAAGCCGTCCATTCGCACCCGGACGGTGTCGGCATCGGGAGCATTGCTGTATGCCGGTTCGCCGCCGACCGGCAGCGTGAGCAATGGGAGTGCGCTTGTCGCGTCGGCGTAGACGCGCAATGTGGGGGTGGCGGTCGTCGTGGGGCGGTCAGTGGTCGTTGCCATCGGTGGTTGCGTCACCCTTCCCGTGTGTCGAGCGCAGAGACGAAGATGGGGCGGGGCTTCGTCCAAGCCCCGCCCCATTGTACCGCGCCCGGTCTCTCACGGAGTACTCACACGGGAACGATACGGCGCAACCGATTGATGTCGCGCACGGCATCTACCGCGCTCCGCAGATCGGACGCAGTTGAATCGCGGTAGACCTTGATCGCACGAGCTTCATCGCCCTGTGCCAAGAAATCTTCGATGCGCTTCCGCATCGGGTCAGGAAGGGAGCGTCGTATGCCGGTGCGCTGTCCCGGCGTCGTGTTTTTGTTCCAATCCATTCCGTCACCCCTTCCCATCGCCGTATCAGTCGCCGCGCTAATGGGCGATGTGCGAGCCGTCTTTGGCGATGAACTGTGCACCATCAAGCATTTCATCCAGTTTTGCGGGATTGCGGATCACGTTCATCGCTGCCACTTTCACCGCGACCGGGATGTCTAGCGTGTATTGATTCCCGCCGACGACTACCGTCGTGGGCAACGTGCCGGATTCTTCCGCCTTCATCACCACTGCCGATTTCAACTGGTCGAATGTTGCCTTTGCCATCGCCTGTCTCCTTTCCGGTACTCCTACTGCTGACGGAGTACTCGCAGAGCGCGTGCCACGGCACTCACCGACCGATCGGCTACCGAACAGTTACGGACGATTCAACTGTGGCGCGACGGATCGGGGAGAGGCGCAGGAGGCAATGCGTCGTCGCGGTTGCCCGTCCGCGTACGGAGAAACGAGACTGCTCGCCACACAAAGGCGTCCGCGACTTGTTGCGCCTTCCATGCAGTCAGCGGCGGGAGTGTACCGGGCGTGAACCAGCCTGCTTCGTTGATCTCGTCGGCTTGCAGGGCGAATGTGCCACCCGTGACTGTTGCGGCAAAGACGAACAACAGCCGTCGCGCCTTGCGGTTGAAGTAAACACCGATCAAGCCATACGGTGCGACATCCAGCCCGATTTCTTCGCGTGCCTCGCGCACGGCGGTCTCTTCGGGTGATTCGTCCGGCTCCGATGCGCCGCCGGGCCAGTCCCACCGACG
>JBBRMX010000396.1:0-2387 GCA_038230615.1 Thermomicrobiales bacterium
AGACCGGGAGCGGGGGAGTCGTCAGTCTCCGCCAGCGCGGCATCGGGTTCAATCGTCACGGCATACTGCCGCACGCGCACCTTCGCGGGGTCGAACCACGATTGCCCGGTGCGAATATCGAACTCCCATCCGTGCCACGGGCAACGGAGGATTTCGCCCTGCCGGGTATACGAATAGTCTCCCGGCGCAGCAGCAATGATGAAACCGAGCAATTTGCCCTCGCACAATGCCGCGCCCTGATGTGGGCAACTGTTCCGCAGCGCGAAAAACTCCCCGCCCACATTGAACACCCCGATACTCCGCCCCGCAATCTCGACGATTTTCCGCGCACCGGGCGGGATCTCCGCGACCGTGCCGACGGTGTGCTTTGGCACTACCGGAACCCGTAAAGTGCGTGCGCGTTGCCCGCCATCACCGCCCGCTCCACATCGGGCGCGAGACGTACTGGGAAGGCATGGTCGGGTGCATCGAAATCCCAGTGCGGGTAATCGGTAGCAAACATCAGGCGGTCGTTCATGTTGAGATGTTCGAGCAATTGGTTGAAGTGCGCGGGCGTATGGGGCTCCTCCATCGGCTGTGTCGTGAGCCAGATATGCTGCCGGATTTGCTCGGAGGGGGCGCGGCGCATCTCCGGCACCTCGGAGCGCAGTTTCGCCCACGCGCTGTCCAGACGCCACATCAGCGGTGCGAGCCACGCGAACCCGCCCTCGATCAGGACGATTTTGAGATCGGGGAATCGCTCAAAGACTCCTTCACAGACGAAACTCGCTACTTGGGCTTGAAAAACCTGCGAGGTGCCGCCGTGATCTTCGAGATAGTACGAAGGCCATCCTGCCCCCGTGAAGGCATTACCGCCCGCCCCACCGAAGTGGATGCCGACGGGCAGACCGCACCGCTCGGCGGCTTCGTACATTTTCCAGAACCGCCGTTTGCCGAGCGGCTCGTGGGAGCGGATCAGGAGCAGTACCTGTACGAAGCGCGAATCCTTCGCCATCCGCTCGATTTCAGTGGCGGCGAGATCGGCATCTTCGTACGGCACGATGATCGAGCCACGCAAACGCGGTTCGGGGTCGAGCCATTCCGCTACTTGCCAGTCATTCGTGGCGCGGGAGAGTGCAGCGGTGTATTCCACATGTGGCCCTTGCACCGGCACGAGCGGGTTGCAGACGCCATACTCGATGTCCCACGCATCGAGCAACTGGGTCTGCAAAAAACTCAGATCGGCACCGGGTGGCAAGCCGGACGGCGGCCATGCATCGGTACGGGCGGCGTTCGGGTTCGCACGGGGATAACTGCTGCCGGTGTATGCGCGCAGCCCGAACTGCCGGTGATATTCCCGCCACCGCTCCGGCAGATACGGATAGAGTGCCGTCATCGAGGGGACGGCATTATGAATGTCGCAGTCTACTACCCGCGTCTTCGTGCGCGTCGCTGCGGTCGGTCGCGCCAATGTTTGCGCCACGGGGCCCCTCCTGTGTCCGATGTCCGATCCATCGCTGTCTCACCTATCGTACAACCGAAAGGCGGTAAAATGCGCGGGCATTCTCCGCGAAAATCTTTCGCACCGTCTCGTCCGGCAATCCCGCCACCGGAAATGCGCCGACGGGCGTGTCGAAGTGCCAATGTGGATAATCGGTGGCGAACATGAGCAAATCTGCCGCCCCGCTCTGATCGAGAATCTGGCGGAAGTGCGCGTCGTCCGGCGGTGCGTCGAGCGGCTGCGTCGTGAAGCGAACGTGCTGCCGCACATACTCCGATGGCGGGCGGCGCACCCACGGCACTTCGCGCCGCAGTCCTTTCCACTCTTTGTCGAACCGCCACATGAACGACGGTAGCCATGTCCATCCGCCTTCGCTCATCACGACACGCAGGGTGGGGAAGCGGTCGAACACGCCTTCGACGATCATGCTCACCAATTGCGATTGGAACAACTGCGCGGCGGCGACATATTCCTCCATGTATCCGGACGGCCAGCCCGCTGCGGAGGGCGGCGTCCCCGGCGCACCGCCATAGTGGATGCCGATAGCGAGATCGTGCCGCGCTGCCGCCTCGTAGAGCGGGTGGAAGCGACGGTTGCCGTACGGTTCCCGCGCATGAACCGGCAGATAGACTTGCACGAAACCGGGATGGCTCCCGACGCGCTCGATTTCCCGTGCCGCCATATCGGGGTGATGCACTGGCACGAGCATCGCCGCCCGCAACCGCGTATCTTTCTCCAACCATTCGTCAACAAGCCAGTCATTGACTGCGCTCGCGAGCGCGGCAGCGGCATCGGGGTTGTGGACGCTCTCTAATCCGTATGCGCAGTTGAGGATGGCATACTCGACATCCCATGGATCGAGCGATTGTGCCTGCATTCCTGCCAGCGTCGTTGCGGGTGCAACGCC
>JBBRMX010000397.1:0-2381 GCA_038230615.1 Thermomicrobiales bacterium
CGATACCGCCATATCACGGATGGCGAATAGCCCCGTATCGTCCGATACCGGTATTGCATTGGCACGGCACATCTTCACGCCGTTATATCCGGCGGGGTTGTGCGAGGCGGTAATCATGACGCCGCTTTGATAGCCGTATTTGCCAACAGCGAAGTAGAGCGTGTCGGACGAGACCTCCCCGATGTCTACGACATCCGCGCCCGCCGCGACAATGCCCCGAATGATCGCCGCCGCCATTTCGGGCGACGAAACGCGCATATCGCGCCCGACGCAGACTTGCGACACGCCAAGCACCGGCGGGATCGCCCGCCCCACTGCTTCCGCGTCTGCTGGTCCCCACTCTTGCGGCACGAGGCCGCGCACATCGTATGCCTTGAACAACGCCGGGTTGATCGCCATAGGTGTGTGCTCCGTTCGCTTCATCCTTGATCGTTCGTCGTCGGTGACCATCATTTTGAGTGTGTTTTGAGTGTATGGTGCCGCCATCCTACACGCAATGGCAAATCACCTGCCCGCAATGCGGGGAATACCGCTCGCCGCACCGCCGTTGCGATTCAGTGTATAAAAGTACGGTACGGTACCGTACATTTCATGGAGGTAACTAGAATGGCGAAGTGGACTGCGGCGGATATTCCCGACCTCATCGGTCGGGCAGCAATCGTGACGGGTGCGAACAGCGGTTTGGGGTTCGAGGAGTCGCTCGCGCTTGCGCGTCGTGGCGCAGATGTGACGATGGCATGCCGCGATCAGACGAAGGGCGCGTCCGCCGTGGAGCGCGTCCGCTCGCACGTTCCGGGCGCGATTGTTGCGCTGGCGTCGCTCGATCTGGCGGATTTGTCGTCGGTACGGGCATTCGCGGCAGAGTATCGCGCCACGCACGAACGGCTGGACATCCTCATCAACAACGCGGGCATCATGGGCATCCCGCGCCGCACTACCGCAGACGGATTCGAGATGCAGTTTGGTACCAATCATCTGGGGCATTTCGCGCTCACGGGTGCGTTGTTGCCCCTCCTTGCGGCGCAGCCCGATGCACGGGTGGCGACGGTGAGCAGCTCCCTGCATCGCATCGGGCGCATTAACTTCGACGATTTGCAGGGGGAGCGGCAGTATAATCCGTGGGCAGCATACGGACAGTCGAAGCTTGCTAACTTGCTCTTTGCCTTCGAGTTGCAGCGTCGCGCTGATACCGCCGGGATGCGGCTTCTCAGCGTCGTCGCGCATCCCGGCTATGCTGCGACGAATCTACAGACGGTCAGTTCCGCGATGAGTGGGGGGCGGGCCCGTGTCGCGGTGACGAATGCCGTCAACCGCTTCGCCGGACAATCCGGCGCGATGGGCGCACTGCCCGCACTCTATGCCGCCACCGCCCCCGGCGTGATCGGCGGCACGTACTTTGGCCCGGACGGTATCGGTGAGATGCGCGGCTACCCGAAGACCGTGCTGGCGAAAACCGCCGCCTACGATGTCGAGGCGGCGCGGCGGCTCTGGGACGTGTCGGAAGCATTGACTGGGATGCGGTACGATTTCGTCGCGACCGCATCCACAGCGACCAGCGCGGTGGTCGCCTGAGAGACGAGCCGTGCGAGGAGGAGGGGAGAATGGCAGCATCGAGCACGACGGGGCGCGTCGGGTACCGGCTCAACGATGCCCGCATCCGCCACATCCTCTCCGTCACCCTTGCGCTGATCGCGGAGCTAGGCTACGAGCGCATGTCCATTGACGAGGTGGCGCGGCGTGCGCGGACCAGCAAGGCGACGCTCTACCGGCGGTGGCGGAGCAAGACCGAGATTGCCGTCGCCGCCGTGCTTCAACACACCGCCGAGAAGTATGCGTTCGCGCCTGCCATGACTCTGCGTGACGACCTGCTTGCCCTGACCGCCGCTTTCTGCGACGGGGCAAAGCGGAACCGCGACCTCACGCTCGGCATCCTCTCTGTAATGCACACCGACGCGCAATTCATGCCGCTCGTATTGCAGCGTAGTTTTGAGGCGATGCAACCGGACATTGCTGCGATGCTCGAACGAGCGGCATGGCGCGGCGAAATCCCTCCTGTCAGCAACCCCGCAATGCTGTTCGAGATGTTGGAGGCGATCATCAGCCTCCGGTTGCTCGCCGCGCCGTCGTCGCTCGATTCCTCCTTCGCGGAGTCACTCGTGGATGCGGTGCTGCTGCCAGTGCTGCGAGGTGCGGGCAGCCTGCCGCCATTCGTCGCGGGGCAATGAGATTGTCCAGGGTGTTC
The DNA here is from genome assembly GCA_038230615.1 of Thermomicrobiales bacterium. Classification (GTDB taxonomy): domain Bacteria; phylum Chloroflexota; class Chloroflexia; order Thermomicrobiales; family JALYUS01; genus JBBRMX01. Next base: position 2,243 of record JBBRMX010000397.1, read on the forward strand.
AGCTTGCATCATACCCCCATTACGGCGTATCATTGTCCTCTTATGGCGAAACAGGCAGCGCGTCCCGCCGTCGGCGCAACGGCAGCACCAGATGAAGAAAAGACCCTCAGTAGCAACCGGCAGGCGCGGTTCGAGTACG
>JBBRMX010000398.1:0-2359 GCA_038230615.1 Thermomicrobiales bacterium
TCACCGATTACATGCTGCGTTTGTTCACGCGCATCGTGGACGAACTCACCGTTTTTCCCGACCGGATGCGCGAAAATCTCGAAAGCACGCACGGGTTGATCGCGTCGCAGCGTGTCTTGCTCGCGCTGGTCGAGCACGGGATGGCGCGGGAAGATGCCTACAAAGTGGTGCAGCGCGGTGCGATGCAAGCATGGCAGACAAGCGAACCACTGCACGCCATCCTCAGCCGCGACGAGACGGTGCAGCAGCATATCGCTCCCGAAGCCCTCGCGGAGTTGTTCGATCCCGCGTACCACTTGCGGAATGTCGGCACCGCGTTCGACCGCCTCGGCATCGGCGGTGTATCGTGACCGCGCCGCTCACGATGACCGATCTGCCGCTGCCGCTGTTCCGGCGTGGCAAGGTGCGCGATACCTACGCGCTCGGCAGCGATCTCCTGCTGTTCGTCACGACCGACCGCGTCTCGGCGTTCGATGTCGTGATGGCGGAGGGCGTGCCGGACAAAGGGCGGGTACTGACGGGATTGTCCCAATTCTGGTTTGACCGCACGCGGGCATTGGTGCCGAACCATCTGGTAAGCACTGATGTTGCCGATCTCCCGCCCGCGCTCGCAGCGCAGCGCGATCTGCTCGCGGGGCGCATAATGATCGGGCGCAAGGCGGAGCGGGTGGATATCGAGTGCGTCGCGCGGGGCTACCTCGCAGGGTCGGCGTGGGCGGAGTACCGGCGCACCGGCGATTATCAGGGCTTCGGGCTGCCGCCGGGGTTGCGCGAGAGCGAACAATTGCCCCAGCCCCTTTTCACCCCCGCCATGAAAAACGACACGGGCGGACATGACGAAAACATCTCGCGGTCAACACTGGAAACGATTATCGGCGCGGACCTCGCCCGCGAACTGGAACGGCGCACCCTGCTCCTGTATACCGAGGCGAGCACCTATGCCGCTGCACGGGGCATTATTCTCGCGGACACGAAGTTCGAGTTCGGCTATATTGACGGCATCCTGACCGTGCTGGACGAGATGCTCACGCCCGACTCCTCCCGTTTCTGGGATGTGGATGCATACGAAGCCGGCAGGGCGCAGGACAGCATGGACAAACAGCCCCTGCGCGACTGGCTCGAAACGACTGACTGGGACAAGCAACCGCCGCCACCGCCCCTACCCCCGGAAGTCGTCGGCGCGATGAGCCGCCGCTATCGCACCGCCTATGAGCGGCTGACGGGCGCACCGTTGCCGTCATCGTCGCCATTGCCGTCGGGGACGCGGTAGCCATGGCACCGCCGCTGCCACTGGAGCATTTCGCGCTGCAACTCGCCTTCGCACGGCGGGTTGCGGCGGTCGCTGATATATCGCTCGATGATGCCCTGCTGCGCTACACGACGAGTTACACTGCCTGCGGACTGCGCCCCGGCTCCGATCTCGCAGGCATAGATGCCACCGCGCCGGAGTGGGTCGCGTTCCTGAATGGCTTTCATGCTGCGCCCGATCCCGCCGCATATATACACGGTGTCTACCTCGCCAGCCTCAAAACACGCGACCCCGACCGCGTCATGTGCTTCTCGTGCCGCTATATCGAAGAGACGCGCACGGTACGGATACAGTTCGGCAACAACGACCCCGCTGGTAGCCTCAAGGCTGCCCGCATCGCCAACCGCGTGAGCGAACTGCGAGACGTATGCGCGGTTATCGCGTCGGAGTTCCCCGATGCAGAGCGCGTCACGGGGCGGTCGTGGCTCTACAATCTTGCCGCATACCGTCGCCTGTTTCCGCCCGCTTTTGTCGCGCAGACTGAAGCGGTGGAGGGCGAATACTGTGTTGTTTCGTCGTGGGGACCGTTCCTCGACCGTCACGGGACAGTGAAGGCAGAGATGGCGGCGGCATTCTTGGCGCAGGCAGCGACCGCAACGACGCTGGACGATTTGCTCGCCTGCTTCCCGTTCCGTGTGCTGGCGACATCGTGCGAGATCACACACTTCTATGCGTACTATGGCGTGGCTGCGCCTCTCGCAGCCGTATCGAAGGGATAAGGCACGATGCCACAATGGCAAGCAGGCGTAACGGTGATGCTGCGTCCGGTCATCAATGATCCGCAGGGGCTGGCGGTCGAGAGCGGGCTACAGCAGATGGGTTATCGGGGCGTACGCGATGTTCGCATCGGCAAGTACATCGAGTTCTCGCTCGTCGCCCCGACCGAAGGGGAGGCGCGGCAGCAGATCGAGGCGATGTGCGATAAGTTGCTCGCGAACCCGGTGATCGAAGATTACGCCTACATCGTGGACGAGCGGTACGATCCCCAGACCGACGAGGAGCGTGACGAATGAAGTGCGCGGTGCTCTCCTTCCCCGGCAGCAATGGAGA
>JBBRMX010000399.1:0-2330 GCA_038230615.1 Thermomicrobiales bacterium
GACGACGTGGATCGCGTACACGGACGCAATCCGCCGCGTGGGGAAGCAATTATTGTCAGCCTAGGCACTCCGCATGAGGGGTGCCTGACAGATTCCTGAGTTTTCGCTGAAGAATCATGCCTTTCGCTGTGGCTTGTCCCCATATCGCCCCGTACCGGAACGCGGGCGTGCGGTGGGTCGCGCCACCATGTGCACACCAATCGTCCCTTTCCACAAAGCAATGCGGGTAGTTTACCGCGTCCTGTTCCCCGCGACAAGGCAAAACCGCTTGTCACGTTTCGAACACACATGTACGATGCGGAGGAAACGCATAACTGCACACATATTGACACCACGACGACGGAGGAGTGCATGGCACAACGGCTCGTAGACCTGCGGAGCGACACAGTAACGCGCCCCACCCCCGCGATGCGCCGTGCGATGGCGGAGGCGGAAGTAGGCGACGATCAATACGGGGAGGATCCGACGGTCAACCGCCTCGAAGAGATGGCGGCGGAGATGCTCGGCAAAGAGGCAGCAGTGTATGTCTCCAGTGGCACGATGGGCAATCTCTGTGCCGTGCTGACGCATTGCGGGCGCGGGCAAGAGGTGGTCATGGGCAGCGAATGCCACATATTCCACTACGAATCCGGCGGCACCGCCACGCTCGGTGGGTTGCCGTGGCATGTACTGCCGAACACGCGCTTCGGGCTGATCGGTGCGGACGATCTCGCCGGTTCGATCCGTGGATCACGCAGCGGGCATCCGGTGACGGGCGTCGTCTGCCTCGAAAATACGCACAACCGTTGCGGCGGCGTCGCAATCCGCCCCGAAGATATCAAGGCGATGGCGGATGCAGCGCACGATGCGGGTGTGCCGGTGCATCTGGACGGGGCGCGGGTCTTCAATGCTGCTGCCGCGCTTGGATTGCCGGTGGCGGATGTAGTGCGCGATGTGGATTCGGTGCAGTTCTGCTTCTCGAAAGGGCTTGCCGCGCCGGTCGGCTCGATTATCGTTGGGTCGCGGGACTTCATCGAGCGGGCGCGGCGCACACGGCGGCTGGTCGGTGGCGCGATGCGGCAGGCGGGTGTGATCGCTGCTGCGTGTGTCGTCGGGCTGACCGAGATGGTGGATCGTCTGCCGGAAGATCATGCTCGCGCTCGCCGCCTTGCGGAGGGGATCGGCGACCTCCCCGGTATCTCGGTGGACCTCGACACGGTGCAGACGAATATTGTCTACTTTCACCTCGACCCGCCGAATGCCGGATTCGTCCCCGCACTCAAGGAGGCGGGGATTTTGTGCAATGGGGGGGCGTCGGGCGGGCGGCTCGTGACGCATTATGAGATCACCGACGCGGATATTGACGCCACGCTGATGGCAGCGCGACATGCGGTCATGGCGGCGGCTCAGTAGTACATCGTCGTACGAGCGAACGACGAAACTGCCCTATTACTACTATGTCATGTACTACTGTGTCGTGAATGTGTCATGCGGTATCTCTGTTCGCTGCGTGGGTGTGACCGAAGGAGGAGACGATGCATAAGAACGAGTTCATCAAGGCGGTCGCGGAGCGGGCAAATGTCACGCAAGCGGACGCTGCACGGATGGTGAACGCCCTGATGAGCATTGTCACCGAGGAATTACAGGACGACCGAAAAGTCGTGCTGACCGGATTCGGCACATTTGAGATGCGCCATCGCAGCGAACGCAAAGGGATAGACCCACAAACGCGCAAACCGATTACAATACCTCCATCGGCGACGCCGGGATTTACGGCGAGTTCGACATTCAAGGCGCAGGTCAATCGTCCGGCACGCAAACGGCAACGATGACGATGACGGCGATAACGACGAAAGGGGACACAGCATGCAGGGTACGGCACGCAGTATTTTCCGCAGCCTCGCAGGGATAGCCCTCGCAGCGGCGGCGACATGGTTCGCAAATTATCTGACCGAGCGGCTGTTCGGTCCCGAAGAACTGGAAACCGGTACCGGCACCGGCGACTAGCGCGTGCGCGTGTTGCTCGTCGTCAATCCGGTTGCGGGGCGGCGACCCGTCGAACGGGTCGCCGCCGAGGTGCGCCGCTCGTTTGCACGGCGTGCCATCTCCGCAACCATCGGTACTGTTGCCCCTTCGACGCCTGAAGAGACCGCCGACCTTGTACGCGAGGTGCGAGATCGCTTCGACATCGTCGCAGCGGTGGGCGGCGATGGCACCGTGCGCGATGTTGCGGGGGGGCTGATGGGTGGCACCACGCCACTCGCAATTATCCCGAACGGCACCGCAAATGTGCTTGCGTCCGATCTCGGCATCTCGTTCGCGCTCCCAAAGGCAATTGCGTTGCTGCGCGA
>JBBRMX010000400.1:0-2327 GCA_038230615.1 Thermomicrobiales bacterium
GATGTTGCGGATTATGCCGGAGCTCTGTGGCGGTCTGATTAATGCGGGCGGCGACTTGCGTGTCTGGGGCATCGCACCGGAGCGCGACCCCGCATGGACAGTCGGCGTTGAAGACCCGCGTGATCTCGACCACGATTGCGCCCTGCTCGCCCTCAATGAGGGGGCAGTAGCGACATCGAGCATCGCGTATCGTCGCTGGCGGCAAGGCGACCGCTGGATGCACCACCTGCTTGATCCGCGCACTGGCGAACCCGCCGATACCGACCTTGCCGCAGTCACCGTCGTTGGCGCATCAACGGCAACGGCGGAAATATATACGAAAGTCGCGTTGCTCTCCGGTATGGCGGGCGGGCGGGCATATCTCGAAGGACAACGCGGGTACGCAGCATTGCTTATCACAAAGAGCGGCATCGTCCACGCGACTGCCGGTATGGAGGCGTACCGACGATGACGCATCTTTTCTGGTATCTCGCACGTTCGGCAGGGTTTCTCACCTATCTGTTCACATGGGGGTCGGTCGCGTGGGGGTTATTGCTCACGACGCGCTTCGTGCCGCGTGCCGACCGCGCTACGCTCTATGTGCTGCATCGCCTGCTCGCGCTCGGCGGGTTGATCTTTCTCGGCGTGCATCTCTATTCGCTCTATCTCGATCCGTGGGCAGACTTCTCGGTGCGTGATCTCATCGTGCCGTTCCATGCGGATTACCGCCCGCTCTGGATGGGATGCGGTATCGTCACCGCCTATCTCGCGCTCGCAGTGACAATGAGCAGCCTATTGCAAGCGCGGTTGCCGTTCGTGCTGTGGCGGGGGGTACATTATCTGTCGTTTCTTGCCTTCGTACTCGGTCTCGCGCACGGCATCGGCAGCGGTGCGGACACCCGCGAACCGTTCGCACTGCTGATCTACGGTGGGACTGCTGCGATTGTGGCGGGGTTGTGCATCGTTCGTGTACGGGAGGGGCGACACAACGCACGTCCTGCATCCCCATCCGCTGCCCCCGGTGTAAAGAAACTTGACCCCGCAGCCCTTGCATTCAGCGATTTGCGAGCGCAGGCACAAGTAAACCGGCGCGAAGCGGATGCAGCAGCGCGGCGTGTACCCCGATAGCACTGCTCAGGGGGCGAGCAGCACCGCAGTCCCCTCGGCGGTGAGCGCGACGATTTCCCCACCGCCGCGCCGCACCGTTCCCGCGCCTTCGATGTGTAGCAGTGTTCCGCGCCGGTGCGGTTCGATCTTGGCAATGCGCCAGATCATGTGCATCGTGTCGCCCGCCAAAACAGGAGCGCGAAAGCGCATATTCCATGTCCTGCCGAGTGCGCCGGGAACACGCTGCGTGATACTGCGGGCGGCGAAACTCATCGCCAGCCCCGTGATCTGCCCGCCACATGCCACCAATGCGCCGTACTGCGGGTCTGCGGTGTAGTGAATCGGGTTTGGATCGCCGAGCAATGCCGCAACTGCGGGAATGTTCTCGGCGGTGAAGGCGAAATCGTCCTCGAACACTTCGCCAACTGAAAACGGCACCGATAACGTCATTGCGCCTCCGTTACGGAGTTTTCCACTCGCGGGCAGCGGGGGTGCCGTTGGCCGGATTCCCCGTGGCGTCGAGCCAGCCTTGTGTGATGAGAAGTTCGTTTCCACTACTGCCCCGCCGTACTACGCCCCCAAATACTTCGAGCGTGCCACGCTCGAAGTATTGTACGGATGATGTGTCCGTCGGGATCAATGCCGTGCGCGGCAATCCGAGACTCGCCAGCCCGCCTGCCTGCTGCCACGCGGCGCGAAATTGCGGCGCGACGCCATGCCCGACAACGGGGAACCAGAACGCATCGGGCGTGGAGGGTGGCAGTTCGGCAACGGCGGGTCCGGTGGCGGTGCCGTTCGCATCGAGCCATCCACGCTGCCGAAGAAGCAGATTTCCGGTTGCGTCGAGTTCCACCCGCGCTTGTTGCCCGTCTGTGCCGGGGCGCGACACGAGGCTGCCGCGCTCGAAATCCTGCACGCGATACCATCGCCCGTCCGCACTGCTCCAACGTGGATATTCGGCGGTGCGCGGCATTCCGAGCGTTGCGCCACCACCGAGTTGCTCCCACATGCTGCGGAACTCGCTCTGCACCGCGTGACCCGTCTGCGCGAATGCGACGCTGCCCGCCCCCGTTGGTGCGGACGCCGCGATGGGCTTGGTGAAGTCACGGTACGTGCTGTAATACGGCTCTTTCGGTACGAAGACAGTCTCCGGCGTGATGTTACGCCCGGTCGAGAAGATCGGCGGGGCGGTTGTGAGCAAGCCGTATTGCTCGCCCGTCCAATCGTGGAGCATGTGAAGA
>JBBRMX010000401.1:0-2313 GCA_038230615.1 Thermomicrobiales bacterium
GCGGCGACAAGCCAGACTTGGAGCGGCGGCCACGTATAAGCAGGATGCGAAACCGTCGGCCAGTCGGTATAACACTGCGCGATATAGTCCACTGTGTCGCCACGCCCACGCACGATATTCCGCGCACGCACCGCAGTATCGGCGTAGTCCGCGTGACCGATGAAATCTACGCGGGCAATCACGAGCGACACACCAACGACGTACCCAACGATGAGGAGCGCGACAACGGCACGCGACACGCGAGGGTGGTCGAGGGAGTCCCATACCGCACCAAGCAACGCGCTCGTCCGCCGCCAGCGCACCACCGCGCCGATTACGAGCGTCCCCACAGCAGCGGGGAGGAGCAATGGCGGCAGCACAAGCCGCGTCTCCGGCGCGACAAGGGCGAGCAACGCAACCGCCCCCGCAACCGTCCCACCGAGCAACCCGCTGTCTTGCCGGGGCACGACCAGCGCGACCGCAGCGGCGAGCAGCATCAATTGCGCCGCCCACGGCAACCCGCCAACCGCGCCGCGCCACCACTCGGATTGCTGCGGTTCGATGACGAGGCGGTCCACCTGAACGCCGAGGCTGCGCGAGTCGCCATTTTTCGGGTCGAAGCGATCTGCGCTGAGGGTGACAGCGAGATCGGCACCGCTACCGGGGGCGCGGGCATCCGCGAGAGCCGTCACCCAGTTTTCGCTGGAGCCGAGCCGAGCCGGTGCGCCGCCGAGATCAAGAGTGTACGCCGCCTCGATACGTTGTCCGCGCCCGTTTCGCGCCGTCACCTCGACATGGGCATCGCGCACGCCGCCGTAACCGGGAATGCGGACGACCGAGCGCATCGTCGTCCAACGATAGGTGACATCCGCATCGCGCTCGTCACGGTTCCAGTTCGCAATGACGAAGCGATCTGCCGCGCTCCCAATATCTATTGTCAGCGGGCGAGCAAACGGGAAGAACGCCGCGTATGCGACGAGCGCGACGAACGCGGCGAGTACACACCGCCCACCAACACGTCCGAACAACGCAGCGATGGGGAGCGGAAACGAACGGCGACGCATCGCGGCACGCCTCACGGATAACGCAATTCGAGCGCGATCTGTGCGCCGGGAGTGAGATCGGCAAGCCGCACTTGCGCCCCGCGCACGTCTTTCGCGCCCTCTGTTCCCTGCCACGCGACATGAGACGGTTGCTGTGGCAGTGTCAGCGTCGCGCCACGGGTGGACATCGTGCCGTCGTTCGTCACGGTGATCGTCGTCGTCGTGCCGACATGAACAGAGGTGACGTACAGATGATCGCGGCTCTCCGCCCAATCCGCAATCGCGGTCACAGGCGCGACCCACAGCCCCTGCGCCTGACGATCCGCTGCATACGTCACTACCCGCGTCCAGACGCCCTGTGCGGCGGGAGTGGTGATACTTTCCGGGTGTGTCCAGACGCTCCACACACCGCCAAGAGCCAGCGTCATCTCGATACTGCGTGTAGCAAGCATTTCATCACCGGTGCGATTTGCCGTCTCGCGCTCGGCGGTCACGAGCAGTTGCGTGTCCGGGACGATGCGGATAGATGGATACGCGGGGACGACGCCGAACTCGTATGCCTGCGGCTTGGTATCGTAAAAGCGCGTCACATTCGTGATGCCGTGTTTGGCGAAGACACGGTAATACTCGTCCGTCAGTTTGTTCGATGCCCCCCACGGGAACGCGAACGAACGCGGCAACGGATAACCCGTCTCACGCATCACGGTGTCCAGTTGCGTGAGGTCGTCGTCTAGTTGTTGCGGGGTGACGCCGGATGCCAGAAAGAGATGCCCGAACGTATGTGACTGAATATCTTGCCCGTCAGCGGCGAGTTGCTTCGTCAGCGAGGCGAAATACCATGCCGGGTTTGATTGCTCGGTCCCATAGGGGTCATCGCCGTACCACGGATGATTTGTCCAGTAGTCGCTGGCGAAGCCTGCATTGGTCGGAGTGTAGCGGGTGTACGTCGGGTCGCCCGCCCACTGCCGCCGCCCGGTGTTGCCGTCGAGAAAGTTATACCCGTTCACATAAAAGGTCGCTTTGAGATTGTACGCTCGGAGCAATCGCGCCAGAAACTGCGCCCCCGACCGCATATTCATTGCCCGCGCTTCGGCATCGGCAACATCGTGCGCCGTGTCGCCCCCGCGTGTGTGGATCAGCCCCCCCATCGCCGTCTCCCAATCGAACGAGAAAGCAAATGCCGCCCGCTGATAATCGGGCCATGCATCGAGCCTCCCGCCCGTGCGCGGCTCCAGCCGGGGCGATATTGCCCGCCCACCCGCCGAGATTTCCAGCACAACCACCACCGTCA
>JBBRMX010000402.1:0-2287 GCA_038230615.1 Thermomicrobiales bacterium
AATCAGCACCGGCTTGTCCGAGAGCAGCACGGCACGGTTGAGATATTCGCGCAAGTCTTCGGGTGTATGGACGACTTCCATCGCCCGCCCGCCGAGGACGTAACTGGGGCGCACAAGCACCGGATAGCCGATCTCGTCTGCTTTCGCTTCCGCTGCCTCGACGGTGCGAACCGCCGCGCCGGGGGGTTGCGGGATACCGACTTCGCGCAAAAACCGCTCGAACCGCCGCCGGTCTTCCGCCAGGTCTATCGCGTCCTGCCCCGTACCGAGGATCGGCACCCCGGCATCTTCCAGCGGGCGGGCGAGATTGATCGCCGTCTGCCCACCGAACTGGAGGACAACAGGCGGCACATCAACCGCACCGCCTGATCTTCCCGCGACGGGCGGCGCAAGCGGCGACAGAATGGGTAGTTCGCCCGCAACTACGGTAGCGGCTGCCATCGCACCCTGTATCGCGGCGGTGGCGATGGCGGCAAGCCCCGCCTGTGGAGCGGGCGCATGTCCTGCGCCTTCGTGCAGCAGAATATCCATCACCCCTTCTTCATCGAGCGGCGTGATGTAGAGGCGGTCGGAGGTGTCGAAGTCGGTGCTGACGGTTTCGGGGTTGTTGTTCAGCATAATTGAGCGCACGCCCGCCGCTCGCAGCGACTGCGCCGCCTGCACGCACGAATAGTCGAACTCGATCCCCTGACCGATGCGGATCGGACCGCTGCCGACAACCACTGCCTTCGGTCCCGGCAGCGGCACGGATTCATCTTCGTCCTCGTAGGTTGTGTAGAAATACGGGGTGGCAGCGTCGAACTCGGCAGCGCAGGTATCTACCATCTTCGAGACCGGTACGATGCCCGCCGCCCGCCGACGCGACGCGACGACGCCCTCCGGCGTATTGGTGATCGCGCCGATGGTGGCATCTCCGAAACCGGTCCGTTTCGCCTCGTACAGTAATTGGTCGCTCATCGGCTCGGTAGCAAGGCGACGTTCCATTGCTTCGATATTCGCAAAGCGGCGCAGGAACCACGGATCAATGCCCGTGTCGGCAGCCAGCGATTCTGCCGTCGCGCCGCGCCGCAAGGACGCCATCAATGCCCACAACCGCTGATCGGTCGGGCGGTGGACGAGTTCCGCGATATTGGCGGGGCCGTCCGCGCCCTGCCATGTGGGGTCTTCCCAGCGCATGTCACGGTCGTCCCATTCGAGCGAACGCACTGCCTTCATCATTGCCGCCTCGAAACTGCGATCTATCGCCATCACCTCACCCGTCGCCTTCATTTGCGTCGTGATGGTGCGGTCGGCGCGGTAGAACTTATCGAAGGGCCAGCGCGGGATTTTGACGACGCAATAATCGAGCGCAGGCTCGAACGCGGCGGTTGTCCGCTGCGTCACGGCGTTCGGAATCTCCTGCAAGGTTTTCCCGATGGCGATTTTCGCCGCGACGCGGGCGATGGGGTAGCCCGTCGCTTTCGATGCGAGAGCAGACGAACGGCTGACGCGGGGGTTCACCTCGATCACATAATACTGTGACGAATGCGGATCGAGCGCGAACTGAATATTGCACCCGCCCTCGATGCCGAGCGCACGGATGATTCGCAGCGATGCCGAGCGCAACATTTGGTAATCGCGGTCAGAGAGTGTCTGCGATGGCGCGACGACGATGCTGTCGCCCGTGTGAACACCGACAGGATCAAAGTTTTCCATATTGCAGATCGTGATGCAGGTGTCGGCGGCGTCCCGCATTACTTCGTACTCGATCTCTTTCCAGCCGAGTAGGGAGCGTTCCAGCAGAATCTGGCTGATCGGGCTGGCGTGCAGTCCCGCGAGCACTTTCGCATCAAGTTCGTCCCACGTCTGCGCGATGCCGCCGCCCGTCCCGCCGAGAGTATATGCGGGGCGGATGATGAGCGGCGGCGGCACGGTTCCCGCGAATGCCCGCGCTTCGTCGAGCGTGGTGCAGATCGCGCTGGCGATGGCGGGTTCACCGAGACTTTCGAGCGTTTCTTTGAACAGGGCGCGGTCTTCCGCCTTCTTGATCGCGGTGAGGGAGGTGCCGAGGAGCCGCACACCGTATTTGTCGAGAATGCCCGCTTCCGCAAGAAGCACCGCGAGATTCAGCCCGGTTTGACCACCGAGGGTCGGCAGCAACCCATCGGGCCGCTCGCGCTGGATGATGCGTTCCAGCACGTCCACCGTCAGCGGCTCGATATAGACTTTATCCGCGACATCTTCGTCGGTCATGATCGTAGCGGGGTTGCTATTGGCGAGGACAACACGGATGCCCTCCTCGCGCAAC
>JBBRMX010000403.1:0-2253 GCA_038230615.1 Thermomicrobiales bacterium
ACCGTTTACTGCCGAAATCCGCCCGACGCGATCCGCGGGGCTTTCTTACAATGGGGAGTGTGCCGGTGCAAACCTTCGCGCTGCGCTACGGCACCCCGCTGTACTTGTTCGATGAGGATCATCTGCGCGGTACGCTCTGGCAATTCCGGCACGCCTTTGCGCGGCGGCAACCTGCCGGATCGCGCTTCACACTCTCGTACGCGTCCAAAGCCTTCCTTTGTCTCGGCATCGCACAGTTGCTCGCCGAAGAAGAAGTTGGGCTGGATGTGAACAGTGGCGGCGAACTACATGTCGCGCTCGCAGGGGGCATCAACCCCGCCGCGATCCATTTGCACGGCAATGCTAAGAGCAACGACGAATTACGAATGGCGGTCGAGCGGGGCGTCGGTCGCATCGTCGTGGACAACCATACCGAACTCGCCGCACTCGACCGTATTGCGGGGTCACTCGGCAGACGACAGGCGGTCTGGCTGCGCGTCAATCCCGGCGTGGATGTCCACACGCACGCGGCGATGGCGACGGGCAACCTCGACAGCAAATTCGGGTTGCCGATCCCGACAGGCGACGCCGCCCGTGGCGTGGATGCCGCCCTCGCCACGACGCATCTCGCTCTGTGCGGCATCCACGCCCACATTGGCTCATCGGTCGCAGAGGGCGAGACCTATCGGGAAACGGTGCGCCGCCTTGTCGGCTTCGCCGCCGACATGCGCGACGCCACTGGCTGGACAGCGGCAGAACTCAGCCCCGGCGGTGGCTACGGTGTGCGCTATCGCACTACCGACGGCGCGATTGCCGCCGAGGAAGCCGCCGACGCGATTATCGGCACGCTCATCACGGAGTGCGAACGGCGTCACTTCCCAGTGCCAGATGTCACGATAGAGCCGGGGAAAGCCCTTGTCGCGCAATCCGCCGTGGCGATCTATTCGGTCATCAATATCAAAGAGATCGCAGGGGTGCGGCGGTTTGTTGCGGTAGACGGCGGGATGGCGGACAATATTCGCCCCGCACTCTACGGCGCGAACTACACTGTGCTACTCGGCAACCGTGTCTCGACCGCGCCCGCAGTCATCAGCACGGTCGTCGGGCGATATTGCGAGAGTGGCGATATTCTGGCGCGGGATGTACCCCTCCCCGCAGACCTCGAACCGGGCGACCTGCTCGTCTTCCCGACTGCCGGTGCGTACTCGATTCCGATGTCCAGCCAGTACAACATGGTGCCGCGCCCTGCGGTCGCCCTCGTCCACGAGGACGGCACGGCGCAACTCCTCCGGCGACGCGAAACCTACGATGACCTCCTACGGCTCGATGTACCGCTCGACCCGCCGACGCTGGGATAGGAATTGCGGGGAAGCCATCACGACACCCAATCAGAAACATACAGAAAAATCACCGATACGGGGTACAATAGAAGTCTGTACCGATGCCGGACTACTCGCCACTGACCACGGGAACTGCGACGATGCTGGTCGAACTGAACATCCAAAACATCGCCATCATCGAACGCTTACGCGTGGCATTTGAGCCGGGGATGAACGCGCTCACGGGCGAGACGGGCGCGGGGAAATCCATCATCATTGATTCGCTCGGTGCGGTAATCGGCGGGCGCATCGGCGCGGAATTGCTTCGCACCGGTGCGGATCGCGCCCGCGTCGAGGCGGTCTTCGATCTCTCGAACTCCCACGATGCCGCGCTTGTCGCCCTCCTAGATGAAGCGGGGATTGAGCGGGAAGACGATACGCTGATCCTCACCCGCGAGTTGAGTGCGAGCGGGCGGAATACTGCCCGCGTCAATGGGCAGGCAGTGACTGCCAGCACGCTTGGTCGCATTGGCGAGCGATTGGTAGACATTCACGGGCAAACAGCGCATCTCTCGCTCCTGCGCTCCGGCACACACATTGATTTCCTCGATGCATTCGGCGGGCTGCTGCCGCAACGCGCCGCACTTGGTGCACTTGTGGCACGGGTGCGCGAGGTGCGTTCGCAACGTGCCGCGCTGGAACACGACGACCGCGAACTTGCCCGCCGCGTGGACTTGCTCCGGTTTCAGGGCGAGGAAATCTTCGCCGCCGGTCTGCGCCCCAGTGAAGAAGAGGAGTTGCGTGCCGAACACGAACGCCTCTCGAACGCCACCAAGTTGCAGGAGATGGCGGACAACGCGTTTCGGTTGCTGAGGCAGGGAACGCCACCAAAGGGCGTCTCGCTGCTCGACGGGCTACGCGAGGTCGCACGGACCCTGAGCGAACTCGCCCGCCT
>JBBRMX010000404.1:0-2250 GCA_038230615.1 Thermomicrobiales bacterium
CCGCATCTCACCCACCCGCCACACTGCGGCAGGTGGCGTGATACACTCCATATCAAGGGCGCACCTGCCGCGCCACCACTGCTACGCGCACGTAACAGGACGCGCACGCGAAGGACGGTACGAACCGATGGATATTGATTTCGGGCAACATGACGACAATGTGCAGATGCTGACATGGGACGAATTGGAGCGTATCAACCGGGGCATTCCGGTCGCGGCGACTGCGCTACCTGCTTCGCCGATCCAGACCGTACAGGTGTGGTACGGGCGGGAATCGGGGGGACGGGCAGCCGCTCTTGCGATCCAACTCGCCTTGATCGAGACGAGCGCGGGGCCAGTGCAGGGCGTCATCATCAGCCGCGTGCGTGAGGATGAGGACGGCAAAACTCGCGTCTCCGCCACACAGGTGACGGCAACGACGCTTGAATCTGCCACGCGAGACATGGAATCGCAGATCAATAAGTTGCAGGATGCCGGCTTTGCCGCCGCCGCCCCGCCCGATGTCTACGAGCCGGAGCCATGGGGCGAACCGGAAAAGCCCAAACTCTTCATCCCGCCCGCCGGGTTCACCCTGCCGCCCGACCGCCGCCGGTAGGATTCAGGGATTAGTACTGCACGAACAGGAGAGCCACGGCGCACTAATCGCCGTGGCTCTCTATATTTCTGATCCCTGCTTCTGCGTCCCTGTTTTTATCCTGCCATGCCACGCGGAACGATGCGCCAGTTCATGACGGGGCTGGTCGTCATCGATTTGTCGTCATCGCCGGGGTCGGTGCGGATGACGGCAAGGCGAGCGTACCCCGACGAATCGGAGACTGCGCCGACGACTTCTGCACGCTCCCACCCGCGCAGGCTGCGCCCACCCGTGATCTCGTAGCCGCCCTCAGGGTGGCGCATGACGTGATACGTCGAACCCGTGGCAGTGCTTGCTTCGAATACTTCGCGGTCGCTCATCCAGCGTAGGGCGCGGGTGACAGCGGTAGCGCGGTCTTCGTCTTCGTGTTCCATGGCGTTTCTTGTGCTCCTCATCGTGTGACCCAACAGAACAAGGATACTCCCGCCTGTCGTATCCTACAACGCCCGAAGCACCGCGCATCTTCCCCACCGCGCCTATTGTTGCGCCGCGATCGTACCGAGCAGTGCGTATAGGAGCGATGCCGCCCGCTTGCCAAGTTCGCCGCCGATTGCATCCCACGATGCGGGTTCGCTAACCGCATGGAATTCGTTGTTGGAGATATCTTTCACCGGCAGGAACGGCACATCGTGGAGCAGGCAGATTTTGGCAATCGCGGCAGCTTCCATGTCTTCGCAGAGCGTGCCATGTAGCGCGTTGAGGGCACGGAGGGCGTCCGTATCCTGCGTAAATCGGTCGGACGATGCGATAGGACCGAAAAACACTCGTGGCGTACGGGGTGGGATGCCGTCCGGCCATGCGTGCGCGGGCCACGGCTCCGCCCGCCACCCGCTCCGCCCGACGACCGATTCCGCCAGCGCGACGAGCGCATCACCAACGGGATATACATCACTAGTCTCGTCTACACCCTCGCGGAAGATACGCCCCGGTTGGTACGCGAACTCCCCGCCGGGGCGCAGATAGCCCCGGTCGAACGCGATACACGCGGTGCCAACCACGAGATCGCCGGGGAGGATGTCTTCACGGTGCGCCCCGGTACAGCCGTAATTCAGCACCGCACGAGGCGCAAACTGTGTGATGACCGCTTCGGTCGCTGCCGCCGCCGCGACCATTCCCATACCGCTCGTTGTCAGCACCAACGGCAGGTTGTCATACATCACGCGGTCGAAGCGGCGCGGCCCCGCCACGACGGTGCCTTCCCGTTCCGCGCCATCGCGCAGCAGGAGGTTTTCCAGATGTACCATCTCCTCCGGCATCGCTACCACGATGGCGAGGGGGCTGTCCGCGTGGGTATAGGTCACTGTTCGCTTCCTTCGCGTGTTCGCGGAGAGACAGCCCGCCCCGTTCTCTTGCATCGCGGGAGGATACGCCGCGAGATTCCTTCTTACCTGTTCGCCCGGATCGCTACCTTGCGGGCGGGTTTGTCGTCAATCTCGTACCGTCCGGTCATCGCCGCAATGCCGTCCGCAACGCGCTCGAGCGGCAATTGATGCGACACAAACTGCGCGAACGGGTACTTCTTCGCTTCGATCAAATGCCGCGCCTGCACGAAATGCTCGTGTGCACTGCTCCACACCCCGTAGAGAGTGATCTGCTTCTGCGTGAAATGTCCCCAC
>JBBRMX010000405.1:0-2243 GCA_038230615.1 Thermomicrobiales bacterium
ACCGGCACGGAGGAGCGAGGATGAACGAAGAACTGCACGCAGACGCACTGGAAACCCTGATTGGCACTCTCGGCGCGGTGGACCATCGCAGCGTGGAATGGAACAATGTCCGTTGGACAGCGTATCTCATCCATCAGCATCTCCGTTACGAATACCCCGGTCACATCCACGACCTGCGGCAGCGGCTCATCATCATCCCGCCGGAACGCCACGGCAGCCAACGACTTGTGACACACAAACTCGAAATCTCCGCCCCCATCGCCGAAACCCGCCGTGAAACCGATGCCTTCGGTAATCGCGTGATCCACCTCGATGTCGCATACGTCGAGAAAGCGATAGACTTCACCGCATGGATCGTCATTGAGCGCGACGCTACCCTCGGACCGACCCGCCTCCCTGCTCCTGCCGACGCCCGCTACCTCGCACACACCGCCCTCACAATGCCGGACGACGCAATCCGCGCCGTCGCGGAGATGTTTCGTGCCGAAAATCTCTCCCCGTTCGCACTGGCACATCGCATCAATACATGGGTCTACGAGTGGTTCACCTACGAATGGGGGCTGACAGGTGTGCGAACCTCCGCCGCCGTCTCCTTTGGAATGCGGCGCGGCGTCTGCCAAGATTACGCACAGGTAATGATCGCGCTCTGCCGTCTTTGTGATATTCCAGCGCGATATGTCTCCGGGCATCTGCTCGGTGAGGGCGGCACGCACGCATGGTGCGAAGTGCTGCTCCCTGACCCCGACGACGATACGCACGTCATCGCGCATCCCTTCGACCCCACCCACGGGCGTGTGCCGGGGATGAGTTACCTCACTGTCGCCGTCGGACGCGATTACGGCGATGTCGCCCCGACCAGCGGCACCTACCGCGCCCCCTACAGCGGGCATCTTTCTACCCGCAAGCATGCAGGCGTGACGGCATTGGAATACTTCAGCGAGGAATAACGCAGTACACGGTACACGGGCAGACGATACCTCAGAGCATCAGGCACGCATCGCCGAACGAGAAGAAGCGATACCGCTCCCGCACTGCCTCCGCGTACGCATTCAGGACATGCTCTCGTCCCGCGAATGCACTGACGAGCATGAGCAAGGTCGAGCGCGGCAGATGGAAATTCGTGACGAGCGCGTCCACCGTGCGGAACGGGTAGCCGGGGCGGATGAATAGCCGCGTCCACCCTTCCGCGCCGCTTGTCTGTGCCGCGTCCCACCCGCCGTCCGTTGCCGCAACGCTCTCCAGCACACGCACGCTCGTCGTCCCAACCGCGACAATACGCCCGCCTGCCCGTTTCGTCTCCGTAATCGCGGCGGCAGTCGCGGCAGTCGCGCTATACCACTCCGCATGCATCGGGTGATCGGCAGGGTCTTCTTCCGAGACCGGACGAAAGGTATCCAGCCCGACATGCAGCGTCACCGACACCGTGCGAACGCCCGCCGCTCGCAACGATGCGAGCAACGTGGGTGTAAAGTGCAGCCCCGCAGTGGGCGCGGCGGCGGAACCGAGTGCCTGCGCGTAGGTCGTTTGATACCGCTCCGCGTCTGCGTGCGGGAGGCGGCTACGGATATACGGCGGCAACGGCATCTCACCGAGCATGTCCAGCACCGGATCGAGCGGGCCATCGAAGCGCACGCGGGTCAGCCCGTCGTCTTCTTTGCTGACGACTTCACCGCGCACCGTCACATCGGGCATCGCGCCCGCACGGTCCGTAAGCGCGAATGTCGTACCTATCGGCGCACGCTTCCCCGGCTTGACGAGTGTTTCCCATAGCCCGTCCGCACTGGGGCGCAAAATGAGCAGTTCCAGCCGCCCACCGGACGGTTTGATGCCCCACACCCGCGCCGGACGCACACGCGAATCGTTGACGACGAGCAAATCCCCCGCCCGTAGATACGCGCCGAGGTTGCGGAATGTGTCATGAATCACCGCGCCCGTCGTGCGGCGCAGCACAAGCAACCGCGATGCATCCCGCACCGCAAGCGGCGTCTGCGCGATCAACTCCGGCGGCAAGTCGTAGGCAAAATCGTCGGTGCGCTGCGGTTCTGATTCCATCCGCGCTACGGCTCCGCGTCGGCGTCGGGCGCATCATCCAGACCGGGAAGCGCGGATTGATACGTGTTGATCTGTTGCGCCAGCCGTTCCGGGTACGGGATGCCGAGATGCTGATACGCCCGCCGCGTCGCTACCCGCCCTCGCGGTGTGCGCGTGAGAAATCCGAGTTGAATCAGGTACGGCTCGTACAC
>JBBRMX010000406.1:0-2170 GCA_038230615.1 Thermomicrobiales bacterium
GAGCAGCGTCGAGGGGCAATATTGCCCAATTTCTATCGAGGCAATCGTCTGCCGCGACACGCCAACATGCACGGCGAGGTCGCTTTGTGACCATCCCACTGCCTGCCGTGCGGCACGAATGCCATTCCCGATCTGTGTCACACGCGGTTTCGTTGCAATCTCCTCCTGCCAAGTCTGCTTGTCATCTTGTCACATTTATCACGCGATGTCAAGTATACTTGGCAGACAGCCGCGTATCGGTCTCACTGTGGATGATTCCGCACAGCACGATTCGCCCGGAGCGCGTGGTATCATCGCGCTCACGGATGGCTTTCGGCGACAGAAAAGGACGCAACAGATGGCACAGGACGATATGCAGGAGATCTTTGCGTACATTGACGCGCACGCCGACGATTTCACGCGGCGGCTCCAGACGCTCTGCCGCCAACCGAGCGTGGCGGCGCAGAACTTCGGCATGACCGAAACTGCCGATATGGTGAAGGACTGCATTGACGCCCTCGGTCTCGGCACCGCCAAATTGCTTCCTACGGGCGGTGCGCCTGTGGTGTATGCCAAACTCGCCGGCACCGGCACGAAGACGCTCAACTTCTACAACCACTACGATGTGCAGCCCGCCGAACCGCTCGATTTGTGGCACTCCGACCCGTGGGGCGCGGAAATCCGCGACGGCAAACTCTACGCACGCGGCGTCTCAGACAACAAGGGCAACACGATGGCGCGGTTCTGCGCGATCGAGGCGATTAAGGCGGTGCGCGGCACGCTCCCATGCACTGTGCAGTTTTTCATCGAGGGCGAGGAGGAGATCGGCTCCGTGCATCTCCACAATTTCGTGGAAGAGTACGGGCATCTCATCCCGGCGGACGGCTGCATCTGGGAGTTCGGCGGCAAGGACGCGGGCGAACGGCTGACGATGAGCCTCGGCTTGCGCGGCATCTGCTATGTGGAGTTGCGCTGCAAAGGCGCAAACACCGACCTGCATTCGTCGGTCGCAAACGGTGTTATCAACCCGGCATGGCGGCTCGTATGGGCATTGTCCACGATCAAAGCACCGGACGGCAAAGTGCTCATTCCCGGCTTCTACGACGATGTGCTGCCCCCGCCGCCAGACGCAGTGATTGCGCTGGAGGAAATGCCGAACAACGAAGATGCCTTCTTGCGTCGGGTTGGGTTGACGCACTATCTCGACAGGCTGACGGGCGTGCCGTTGCGCGTGCGTGACCGCTTCCAACCCACCTGTACGATCAGCGGCTTCCTCTCCGGGTACGTCGGCACCGGTTCCAAAACCGTGCTGCCCTCGGAGGCGATGTGCAAGATTGATATGCGCCTCGCCCCCGGCATGACTCCGGAGAAGACCTACGAGCGGCTCTGCGACCATCTCAAGCGGCAGGGCTTCGATGACATCACCGTCGAGTTGCTCGGCCCGGAAATGCCGAGTATGTCCCCGATGGACAGCGACATCGTCCGGGTCGTGGTGGAGACTGCGACCGAACTGTACGGGCAACCGCCGGTGATTGACCCGATCAACCCCGGTAGCGGGCCGTCGTACTTGCTGTGCGACAAGTTCAATGTGCCGATGGCAGGGGCGGGCGTCGGGTACGCAGGCAGCGGAGCGCACGCGCCGAACGAGAATATTCGCCTCGCGGACTATATCGAGGGCATCAAGCATATCGCCCTGATCCTCGACCGCTTCGGGCGCGGGGCGTAACCGGGTGTATCGCTTCATTCTCCTGCCGATAGACGGGTCAGACGGCGCGGTGCGGGCAACCCACCACGCCGCCGCCCTCGCGGTGGCGACAGGCGCAACGGTCGGCATCCTCGCGGTGATGGATACGGGCGGCGAACTGGCGTGGACGCCGGAAGCGACCGCCGCCTACGCCCGCCTCCGCACAGACGCGCAAGCGACCATCGAGGCGACAAGCCGCATCGTGGTCGGTGCGGGGGTGCAGCTCGTTGAACATCTCATCATTGACGGCGTCCCGGCGGTGAGCATCGCGGAGACCGCCGCCGAACTGGGCGCAGACCTTATCGTCCTCGGCGCGAACGACGGCGGCGACGAACGGCGCGTGACGGCGTATCTGCTCGCATATGCCCGCTGTCCCGTGCTAGTCGTGCCACCGCCGCGCCCGATGTGAACGGCAGTCTGCCGGAGGCGTACGGGGTTTCGTCGCGC
>JBBRMX010000407.1:0-2091 GCA_038230615.1 Thermomicrobiales bacterium
ACCGCGCGGCTGCTGCGACGTCTCGATACACGACGCGGGGAAACGCGTGTGGCTGGCGTCACGGTGGGCCTGATCCTGTACGAGGCAGTCAAGAGCGCGAGTGAGGCAACGGCAGATGAAACGTTCGACCCGGACGAACTGGTGTATCCCGGCCTTCCCCCCGATGCCGACTGGGACGCCCTCGATGATGTGAGCGTCGCCACGATTCGTGCGTGCTTCGCCGCCCTCGCCGCCGCTGCCAAGACGGAGGCAGCGCGGCTTGTAAATAGCGTCGCGTATTACTATGAGTGTGAGGCCCGCGTGGCACGATTGCGGCTCGAAGTCGTCGAGCGGGAACTGTCCCGGATGGCAGCGGAACGGCTCATGCTTCCGCCGCTCGTGCTCGACAAGGTGACGCGCTACGAGGCGCATCTTCACCGGCAACTTGTACAGACAATGCATGAACTGGAAGCGATGCAAGACCGGCGGCGCGGACACGCGGCCCCCCTCGCCCGCCTCGATGTGAGCGGCATCGGCACGGAAGGGTGAAACTGCCAAACGAACATATCTCGCGTGCGGGAAACGGGCTCTTCCGAGGATTGTGTGCACTGTCGATGATCCTCCAAGCCATCACGATCTGCGCGCGGAACGCACCCGTTGCCATACCCGATTGTACGTGACGCCCCCATCCCGCGACCGTTTGACCACCCTCAACCCGTTCACGCACCCTGCTGTCTGCCCCTGACAGTCGGGCGTGGGTGGGGAGGGGTGATCAGTCGCACCCATCGTCGTGTCGCTCCGCCGCATTCCTGCGTGTCCGTCTCCCCCCGGCGGTATGGGGATGATTGCGACACTGCCGCGCCTGCCGTATTATTGCACCATCAAAATACCATTTCCACAGCAAGGAGTGTGTGATGGAACCACAGGAGCGATCCGAGACTGACACTGACGCGGCGCGGGTCGGGCGACGGGGGTTGATTGCAGGGGCCGCGGTGCTGGCGGGGGGGGTGATCGCGGCACGCACCGTCGGGGCGCAAACGCCCCCGTCACCGGAAGACGGTCACGGCGGCGTGCGCTCCGGGGTCATCAAACCACTCTATGTGGCAGGCACCGCTGACACCGTGTACCAGAACTTCGATGGCACCCACTTCATTCCGGCAAACAGTACGAACCCGCACACCTATGTCATTGGCGGCGGGATTTACGGAAACGGCGAATTCCGCGCCCTCCTCGATCTGCCACAGGGGGCGACCGTCACCGAAATCACCTTCTCCCTCTTGCATAATACCGCTAGCCAGACAACATTGACACTGTACACCTATGACGCGAACGGCAACTTCGACAATAGCAGAATAAACACCTACACTACCCAATCGGCGAGCATCGTCACGGTCGCGGTGCCGCTCGGTACTCCGCTCGTGATAGACAACAGCCTCACCACCTATATGCTGCGCTGGGTCTCGTCTACAAACGGACCCACCGACATACTCTTCGGGGCGCGAGTGGGGTACATCCTGCCGGGTTTCGCACAGGTCTACGGCAGCGCCACGAACGGCATCGGCGTTTCCGGGGTCTCCAATGGCGGCATCGGCGTGCAGGGGATCATCAGCGCAGGCAGCGCATCCGGCACCGTGGCGATCAATGCCCAGAACCGCTCCACCGCCGCCAACTCCCACGCCCTCACCGCTGTGGCGACTGCAGGGCATGGCCTTGTCGGCTCGTCGCTGGGGAACAACACCTACGCGGGGTTGGTGGGCAACGCGGGGCCGAACGGGGCACGCGCCGGGGCGTTCTACGGCGATGTGGTCTTCAGCGCGAACTTCTTCGTGCTCGGCAACCAGACGGTGTACGGCACGAAAAGCGCGGCATTAGCACATACGGACGGTTCGCACCGCCTCGTCTACTGCGAAGAAGCCCCCGATTCGTGGCTGACCGATTACGGGCAAGCAAAGTTGGTTGGGGGCAAGGCCGATGTAAAGATTGATGCGGAGTTTGCGGGCGTGGTGAAGACGGACAACTACCTCGTCTTTACTTCCGCCGAGGGCGACCATAACGGGCTGTATGTGACAAATAAGACGGCGCAAGGGTTTTCAGTGCGCGAGACGAAGGGCG
>JBBRMX010000408.1:0-2040 GCA_038230615.1 Thermomicrobiales bacterium
GGCGGTAAATCGCGCGGTCGCTGAAGAACAGCCCCGCAACGATCATACCGGGTGGTGCACCATCGGCACCACCCGTGCCGCGTTTGCTCGTGCCGAGTGAGACGAGGTTGGTCGTAATATCGTCGTATGTGGTACCGGTCTCGGTGATGATGTCGCTCATATCCTGCCCTGCGGATAAAGTGGATCGCATGCGGCAGTATAGCAAACCTATGACAAAGACAGGGCGCATGATGCGCCCTGTCTTTGTTCGGTGGCTACCGCCGCGCTGGAATCGCGTCCGGAGTCGCAGTTGGAGCCGGGGTGGGACCGCCGGAAGTGGTCCGAATGGTTTGGGTCGGTTCAGCACGCCGCACTGGTCCCGGCAGAGCAGGTGCCGTAGATGGCGAGACGACCGCAGTGGGGCGCAACTCCGGGATCGGGTTTGGGGTCTGTCCAAAGAGGTTCGTGGGCGTATACGGGCCGTAAGGCAGGATGTCGGATTCCGTGAAGCCAAGCCAGTTCTGGAGCATCGCGGCGTAGACAGTGCGAAAATCCTGCTGCACGCGCAGGTTGCCGTTGTCGAGGTTGGTCAGCGTGGGTGCATTGCCATAGACGCCGCCTTTGACCCCGCCGCCCATCACGAACATGACCGATGCGCTCCCGTGGTCAGTACCTTTGGAGAAATTTTCTCCCGGTCGTCGTCCGAACTCCGAGAACGTCATGAGCGCGACCGAATCGGCGTGGCCGTGTGCGGAGATATCCTGCCAGAATGCCGCGAGACCGTCGCCGAGGTACTTGAGCAGTGTATCGTGCGTGCCGACTTGATTCGCGTGCGTGTCGAAGCCGCCCGTCGCAAGGTAGAGCACCCGCGCCCCGACGCCGCCGTGAATCAGTTGTGCGACTGTCTGTAAACCCGCCGCAAGTGAGGTATTCGGGTACGTTACCGCAGGCGTGTAGCCGCTTGCCGCCTTCGCCACACCCGCCATTGCCTCCTGTGCGATCTCATGGCTCTGTGTCACCAGTTTTTTATATGGTGTTGCGGAGGTCGTTGTGCTATCCATGTAATCATAGATCGCAGAGACCGCGCCGGGGTCTACTTTGCCGAGAGGTCTGTAACCGAAACTGGCGAGTGAGCCACCCAACGCGATGTCTACTGGTTGCATCCCGACGAGAGCTTGCGGCACCGTCACGCCGAGGCTTGCCGCGACGAGGGCGGGGTGGTTGCTGAGATGGTCGAGCGAGTGTCCAAGCCAACCGAGCGAACCGACATTCTGATCGTCGCCCGTCATCCAGATTTCGGTGGAGCGGAAATGCGAGTAGTTCGGTTGTGGATACTCGACACCTTCGAGCACGGCGAGTTTGCCACTGTTCCAGATATCCATCAGTTTGCTCAGGTTCGGATTGAAGGCTAATGTGTTCGAAATGGGCAGCACATCGGCGGCTTTTTTGCCGATAGTCGGGCGGAGGGTTGCATACGCGGGGTCGGTGAACGGGATCACCGTATTGAGTCCGTCATTGCCGCCACCGAGCTGCAGCACGACGAGCGTGCGTTGTGTCGGATCGGCAGGAACGCTGTTGCGAATAATGCTGCCAGCCGGACTGAGCGATGCCCCAACCGCATCGTTGCTCCCGCGAAAAAGTGGGATGCCGGAACCTGCCAGCCCGATACCGAGTGCGCTTCCCGCACCGTACCGGAGAAACTGTCGGCGCGTAGGCATGAAAGGTTCGCGTTCGTATGCCATGCTCGTGTCCCTCTCAATGCTTACTGCGCTTGGTAATCCGGGCCGGCGAGGATAACCTGTGCGACCGCCATCTGACCGTTCGTGCGGTTGCCGAGGGCGACGAGTTTTGCCCGCAATGTGTCGGACATCGCAATGCCGCCGAATGCGTCGCCAAGTTGTTGAATCCAACTGTCAGTTGCTACCGCTGTCAGACTGGTCTTGGCGAGTAGTGTTCCCGCGAGATTGAACCGGAGTACTTGTGTGGAGGGGCTGATCCATGCTCTGCCACGGGGCCACCCGCCGACATTGGGTGGATAGAACAGCGTCATGCCCTGCTGAC
>JBBRMX010000409.1:0-2033 GCA_038230615.1 Thermomicrobiales bacterium
CTCGCGCATCTCCCTGCGCACATGGATGTCTGGATGAGCCACGGCGACAGCATCATCGCCGCCCCCCCCGGCTGGCAGGTGCTCGCATCGTCCCCGACTGCGCCCATCGCGGCAGCAACGAACGGGTTGCTTAGCGGCATCCTCTTTCACCCCGAAGTCGTGCATACACGCGGCGGCACGACGGTGCTGCGGAACTTTGCGTACGACATCTGCGGTTGCACCGGCAACTGGACGAGCGCGAACTTCGTGGAGCAAGCAATCGCGGACATCCGCGCCACTGTCGGGGAGCACGGGCGCGTCCTCTGTGCTCTCTCCGGCGGGGTGGATTCGTCCGTCGCGGCGGTACTTGTGCATCGTGCCATCGGGGAGCGGCTGACGTGCGTCTTCGTAGATAACGGGTTGCTGCGGCAGGACGAAGCCGCGCAGGTCGTGCAGACATTCCGCGAGAGCTTCGGCATCCCTCTCGTCCACGCCGACGCGAGCGAACGATTTCTCGAGCAACTAAGCGGCATCACCGACCCCGAAAAGAAGCGCAAGGTGATCGGCGCGACCTTCATTCGCGTCTTCGAGGCGGAAGCAAAAAATCACGGCCCCTTCGAGTTCCTCGCGCAGGGGACACTCTATCCCGATGTGATCGAGAGCGCGACGGGGGACACGAAAACCGCCCACAAGATCAAAACGCATCACAATGTCGGCGGGTTGCCGGACGACATGCAGTTCAAGCTGGTCGAGCCGTTGCGCCATTTGTTCAAAGACGAGGTACGAGCAGCGGGGCGTGCGCTCGGTTTGCCGGAGGCGGTCGTCAATCGGCAGCCCTTCCCCGGTCCCGGTCTCGCGGTGCGCTGCCTCGGTGCGATCACCGATGCGCGGCTCGTGTCGCTGCGCGGCGCGGATGCCATCGTCCGCGCCGAGATCGAGTCGGCGGGGCTTGGCGGCGAAATCTGGCAGTATTTCGCGGTGCTGCTCCCCGTCGAAAGCACCGGCGTGATGGGCGACGGGCGCACCTACGCACAGGCAATCGCCATCCGTGCGGTGACGAGCGAGGACGCGATGACGGCAGACTGGGCGCGTATCCCCTTCGAGGTACTCGCCCGCATCAGCACCCGCATCGTCAATGAGGTGCCGGGGGTGAACCGCGTCGTGTACGACATCACATCCAAGCCGCCCGCGACAATTGAGTGGGAGTAGCCAATGTCGAGCCGCGTTCTCGTCGTCGGTAATGGGGCGCGAGAACACGCGCTGGCATGGAAACTGGCGCAATCGCCTCAATGCGGCGAGATCATCGTCGCCCCCGGCAATGCTGGCACGGACACGCCGTTTCGCAATGCGCCCGTCGCCGCCAACGATGTGCAGGGGCTGCTTGCGCTGGCACAACGTGAGCGCGTAGACCTCGTCGTCGTCGGCCCGGAAGAACCGCTCGCGCACGGGCTAACGGATGTGCTCGTAGCGGCGGGTATCCCTACCTTCGGCCCGACCGCAGCAGGAGCGCAGATCGAGGCAAGCAAGGCATGGGCGAAAGACCTCTTTGCGGAGGCGGGCGTCCCGACTGCCCGCGCCGAAACCTTCACCGATCTTGACCGCGCCTTGCCCGCACTGGAAAAAGTCGCATATCCCATCGTGGTCAAGGCAGACGGTCTGGCAGCAGGCAAGGGCGTCACCGTCTGCACAACGCGCCGGGAAGCCGAAGCCGCAGTGCGCGAGTGCCTCGGTGGTCGGGCGTTCGGCACAGCGGGCGAGCGCGTGCTCATCGAGGAGTATCTGAAAGGCGACGAAGTCTCCATCCTCGCGCTCGTGGACGGCGAAACCGTCGTGCCGCTCATGCCCGCCCGCGATCACAAGCGTGTCGGGGAAGGCGACACCGGCGCGAATACTGGGGGCATGGGTGCCTATGCCCCCACCGAACTTGTGAACGCCGGGATGCAGGGGCGCATCTATGTCGAAATCCTCCGTCCTACCGCCCGCGCACTGGCGCGCCGCTGTTGGTGCCGTTCGGGGTCTATACTGTCGCGGCGCGCCTGTGCGCGGGCGATAGC
>JBBRMX010000410.1:0-2032 GCA_038230615.1 Thermomicrobiales bacterium
ACCGGCGGTCTCCGAGGCGATCTACGATCACCACATCACCGGGCTGCGCCACATCGAGGGCGTAATGCAGAATCGTGCTGTCGGTACCGAAGACACGCACCGTTACCGCCGGTCCGACAAACGTAAAGTGCGATCCTATCGGGCGCAGTTCCGGGTCCATAAACTCATCATCAAGCACATGTCCGATGGTGGCAGGCGGGATACGCTTCAGTTGCGCCAGCAGTTCTGCCGACGCCGCCGGTGCCACACGCGGGTTGACGATCACCATTCAGTCTTGCTCCTTCGGGTACTTCGCGGTACATCACATCGCGCCCCTCCCCATGATTAGGAAGGGACGCGAGGCGAATCACTATTCTGCCGGGACGTCCACATCGAACCAGTTGTGCCGCTCCAACCACCCCGGGCCTTGCTCGCCCACCACCCGCTTGTTGAGCAGCAGATGCTCGGAAGTTGCTACCACCCACGCCGCCGGGGAATCCTGCGACATTTTGTCCTGCAAATCGCGGTACAACTTCGCTCGCGTCGGTGGATCCGGCTCGCGGGCAACCTTATCAATCAGCTCATCGGCGGCGGTGTAACCGGAGTAATTCGACGCCCCCGTCGAACGCCAGAATCGCGCCGTCAACTGATCCGGGTCCACCCGCGAAATATACGTGCCATACATATCGAAGTCCCGCGCCGCGCTCCGCTTCGTGATAATCCCCTGTTCCACCGACTCGTTCTTCACCTTCACGCCCGCGTCCGTCCAGTACGACGCCACCGCCTCCGTCACCCGCCGCGAGATCGTCAAAATGGACTGCGAGATCATGTTCGGCTGCCAGTCTGGGGAAACATTCGCCTCCTTCAACAATTGCCGTGCCTTGTCCGGGTTGTACGGATACTTCGCTACATCGTCCGAAAACCCGAACATCCACGGCGGCAAGAAACTGTTGATCGGCTCGGCAAGCCCCCCGAACAAGTCCCGCGCAATCGCATTGTTGTCTATCGCATAGCGCAACGCCTGACGTACGCGCGGGTCGTCCAGCGGCTTGTTCCGCATATTGAACCAGATCGTGAACGGCGACTGCCCAAACGCCGACTTGATAAACCGCACATTTGGGTCCGTGCTTTTCGATGCGCTCACCGCCACATCGGGGTCTGCAATATAAAACGAGTCAATCTCGCCCTTCGAGACCGCAAGCAGCGCGGTGCGGTCGTCCACCTTGAACCGGAAATCTATCTGGTCAATCTTCGGCTTCGCGCCCCAGTAGTCCGGGTTGCGCTTCAGCGACATACTCGACCCCGCCTGATAATTCGTGAAGGTGAACGGTCCCGTTCCGATGGGCTTCGTGTTCCAGCGGTCGCCCAGTTCCATGTACGCCTTCGGCGAGATCACCAACCCGCCGCCATACGCCACCGTCGCATTAATTAGCGCGGGGTACGGGCGGTCGAAGGTCACTTTGAGCGTCTGCGGGTCCAGCACCTGCATCGTCGAGCCTGCCCAGTCCGGGGCAGCGGACGCGCCCGTTTTCGGGTCGCGCACCCGCTCCCAGTTCCATTTCACATCGTCGGCGGTCAGGTCGCCGTAGCCGCCATGCCACTTGATCCCCTTGCGAATATGGAAAATGAATGTCTTTGCGCCGTCCTGTATTTCCCACGATTCCGCAAATTCGGGCGCAATCGCCGTGCCGAGCGGCGGGTTATACGTATATCGCCCCGCGTAGTTGTAGAGAGCCTCGTGTGCGGCGAGGTTCGCCTGCGTCGTCGAGCGTGGCGGATCGAGTTCGTTGATCTCCCCCGCCACCCCGATGCGGTAGATTTTCGTGCCGCCCGCTTTGCCGCCTGCCGCTGCTTGCACCGTCGGTGACGCGTTCACGGCCGGTGCGATGCTCACCGTCGGCGCGGACGCCGCAGACGCTGCCGCTGCCGGTGTCACCGATGTCGCTCCCATTGCTGCCGGTGCCACCGTCCCTGCGTCCCGTGCGCCTGCCACCTGCGTCGGCGGGCGTGTCGCGGGCAGTTGCGTTGCGGCGGGCGCAGTCGAGGTGGCAGT
>JBBRMX010000411.1:0-2021 GCA_038230615.1 Thermomicrobiales bacterium
CAGGATGCGCGGGTCGTCGTGATGGACCGCACAAACGCGCGGTATATCGAATCACTCCCCGAACTGGTCGGGATCGTCGTGATGGATTGTTCGTTCATCTCGCTTGCATTGCTGTTGCCCGCTACATTGCGGGTGCTGCGAACGGACGGTGCGATTGTTGCCCTCATCAAGCCGCAGTTCGAGGCAGGTAAGGGCGCGGTGGGCAAAGGTGGAGTTGTGCGCGACCCGGCAACGCACCGTGCTGTGCTAGAATCGGTGCTGCGGGTGGCGACGGCGATGGGGTTGCGCCTCTGCGGATTGGTGGTGTCGCCATTGCGCGGGCCGGCGGGGAATATTGAGTTTCTCGCGCACTGGCAACGTGGCGCACCGCACGAGAACGACACAATTGCAGCGATGATTGCGGCGGCGATGGCTGCCGTACCGGAAAGGGAACGGGCGGGGTGATCCATGTGACAGGTGGGATGATCGGGATGCTCGTGCACCCGGAAAACCCCGATGCCCAACAGACCGCCGCGCATATCCGCAGCCTGCTCGACGCACGCGGCGTGCCGTGCTGGGAGGAGTCCACCCGCGCCGTGAGCGGTTCGCTGCCGAATCTGCCCGACACGCGGCTTATCCTCGTGCTTGGTGGCGATGGCTCGTTGATGCGGGCAGCGCAGATCGCCGCGCCGTACGATATTCACGTCGTCGCCGTCTCATTGGGGCGGCTCGGCTTCCTTGCGGAGCTGACACCGCAGAATGCTGTGGAACGGTTGCCGCAGTTTCTCGATGGTGATTACTGGCTCGACCGCCGCTTGATGCTCGATGTGACGGTTGAGCGCACCGACGGCACCCGCGAGACAATGCTCGCGGCGAACGATGCAGTCGTTACCAACCCGAAGCCTTCCCGCGTGCTGAATATCTCGTGTGTGGTGGACGGCGAGATCGTCACGACCTTTGTCGCGGATGCCTTCATCGTTTCTACCCCGACCGGCTCCACGGCGTACAATCTCGCGGCGCACGGCCCGATTGTCGCGCCGTGGACGCAAGCGATGATCCTCACCCCTGTTGCGCCGCATCTGAGCGCGATTGACACCCTCGTGATCTCATCAGACGCGCATGTGACGCTCGATGCCTCCTCCCGCGAGGGTGCGGTGCTGACCGCCGACGGGCAATCAGATATTCCCATCCACGCGGGCGACCGTGTCCATGTCACTGCGTCGCGCTATACGCTGGCACTGGCGCGGGTGACGCCCCGGAATGCCTTTTATGCGACCCTCGTAAGCCGCCTCATCCGCCGCTATGAGCGCAACGCCCGCTGATGTCCGACGATCCCGCCGATTACGGCAATCCCGCCGATCCCCTCGCATCGCTCCGTGCGGTGATGGACGCACTCCAAGCCGATGATGCCGCCGATGCGGGTGCCGCCCTCCGTCTCGATACGGGGCGCGAGGCACGAACGGGCGTGCCGGAAGTCGTCTACGCGCCGGGGAAGACCCCGGCGCAGGTCATTTCTGCCGCACGCGGACTGGTCGAGCGGTCGGGGCGGGCGATTATCAGCCGTGTGGATGCAGCGATACGCGACGCCCTCCACAATGGGCTACCGGGATATACGGTGCAGATCGGCGAGGGGATGCGAACGGCGATCTGCACATCTCCCGGCTATGTGCGGCGCGAGACGGGTGGACGTGTCGGCATCCTTACCGGAGGCACCTCGGATTTGCCCGCTGCTGACGAAGCGCGGGCAATGGCGGAAGCGATGGGCTGCACGGTGCGCCTCGTCGCAGATGTCGGTGTTGCGGGGCTGCACCGGCTCTTTCCGCCGCTCGCGGGGCTGTTCGCGTGGCACGCTGATGTCCTCATCGTTGCGGCGGGGATGGACGGCGCATTACCGTCGGTCGTGACGGGGCTGGCACCGATGCCCGTGATCGGTTTGCCGACGGCGGTCGGCTACGGCGCGGGCGGGGAAGGACACGCCGCCCTCGGTACGATGCTGCAATCGTGCGCCCCCGGCTTGGTCGTCGTCAATATTGACAACGGCA
>JBBRMX010000412.1:0-1970 GCA_038230615.1 Thermomicrobiales bacterium
CGCGTGTGGCGGAGATGGAGAAACTGGTTGAGAATATCTTCCGCGTCGTCAATATCGCGTTGGTAGACGAACTCGCCCTGCTCTGCGACCGGATGGGGATGGACATCTGGGAGGTGCTGGATGCTGCTGCGACGAAACCGTACGGCTTCATGCCTTTCGTGCCGGGGCCGGGGCTGGGCGGGCATTGCATCCCTGTAGACCCGCTCTATCTAACATGGAAAGCGAAGGCGTTCGATATGCCGACGCGCTTCGTAGAACTGGCGGTGGAAATTGACCGCAAGATGCCGTATCACGTCCGCGATCTCGTCGGGCGGTCGCTGAACGGCGAGCGTAAGAGCATTAACGGGAGCCGCGTGCTGCTCTTGGGTGTCGCATACAAACCTGACATCGCCGATGTGCGCGAAACTCCCGCGCTCCCACTCTGGCGGTTACTGGTGGAGGGCGGCGCGACGGTTTGTTACCACGATCCGCATGTCGCGTCGTTCCGCGCCCCGGACGGCACGACGCACACGTCGCAACCGCTGACGGACGAACTGCTGCGTGAGGTAGATTGCGCGGTGATCGTGACTCATCACACCGCGATGGATTATGCGCGGATCGTGCGGACGGCTTCAGCGATTGTGGACACTCGCGGCGTGACGCGCAAACTCGATCTGGGCGAGGGCAGTGGCACCGTTACGCGCCTCTAGTCGTACGGTTGCGGGCAATCGCGGCGCGGGCGGCGAGGCGCAATTATCGCATTCCGCCGCTCCGCTGATCGTACTCATCGCGTTGATTGCGTTCGCGGTCGGGTTGCTGCTCGTCAGAGCGGTGAATGTGGCGCAGTTCGGCGCGGCGATCTTGCGCTATCCGTTTCAGGTGGACGATGCCGAAGGGGTCGTGCTGGCGGAAGCGACGCTCATCGCGCACGGGACGAACCCGTACGCACATCAGCCGTCGCCCGCGACCTATTTCTATGCGGGGCCATACACGCCACTCTATACGCTGGTCAATGCTGCCGCCATTGGCGTGCTTGGCGCGACGTTCAAGGTGGGACGGGCGGTGCAGTGTGCGGCGACGCTCGGCGTCGGGGCATGGCTGGCGTGGGCGGTAGCGCGTCGGCAGCGGCATCGCGCTGCGTGGCTTGCGGGAGTATGGGCGGCGTTGCTGTTCGTCACGGCGCATCTGGTGGCGGTCTGGGCAGTGCGGGTGCGTCCCGATATGACCGCGCTTGTGTTCAACCTGCTCGGTGTCGCGGTGTTGCGCGGTTGGCTGGACGCGGAACCTGTCCCGTGGCGCGATGCCGCCTTCCCGCGTGGTCATGCGCTCGGTGTCGTTGCGCTCGGTGCGGTGTGTTTCGCACTCGGCTGGTGGACGAAGCAGACCGCACTTGCGGTGCCGCTGGCATTCACCGTCGCATTGTTGGTGCGCCGACCGAAAGTTGCGGTGATGTTGGCAGGGCTGTATGCCACGCTTATTCTCGCACCGTTCGCGGTGCTGACGGCGACGACGGGCGGCGGATTCGCACAGAAAATCGTCGGGTATCAAGGGTCATGGGATCGTGCGGCATTCTGGCGGCTTGCCGAACCACTGATCGGTCGGTATGGCGTGCTCCTCCTGTTCGCGGCGGTGGCGGCGGTGATCGGTTGCGTGCGCGGGCGGCGGTTGACGTTTGCGGCGATGTGGTTTGGGGCGGCGGCGGTGGCAGCCCTTGCCGCCGGGACGAGCGGTGGGTATCACAATCATTTCGTCGAGCTGATCGCGGCGGCGGCGTTGCTCGTCGGGCAGGGCGCGGCGGGCGGGGTGCGCGATGTGGCAGGGGCAGCATCGGTACGGGGGGCGTGGCTCGTTGCTGCGCGGGTAGCGGGCGTGGTCGCGCTACTGACGGGGCTGGCGATCACCGAGCGCGAAGGCGTCTATGGCTGGCTGGCGGGCGATTACCGCGCACCCATCGCCGCTGAGGAGCGCGGGTATTCGGCGGTTGCGGCATA
>JBBRMX010000413.1:0-1939 GCA_038230615.1 Thermomicrobiales bacterium
ACGCGCACGTGCTGCGGCTCGGGGGTGTTGGTTGGGGTCGGCGGCTTCGGGGGGGGGGTTTCGGTCGGGGGGCGGGGCGTTGGGGTCTCCGTTGGCGATTTGGAGGTTGGGGTTTCGGTGGGCGGTTTGGGCGTCGGGGTATCAGTGGGGGGCTTGGCGGTGGCGGCATTGGTGGTGAAGGTGCTGGCGGCGGTCGGGGTATTCGCGGCGATGGCACCCGTTCCGGTCGTGGTGAAAAAACTCTCCTTGCTGTCGGCAGTGTCGCCGCCCGCGGTCGCCCGGACGACGAAATAGTACTTGGTCTTCGGGTCCAACCCGGAGAGGGCGACGGAATGTTCCCGCACGGGGTCAGTCGAGATATCCATCTGCACGGCATACGAATGGCTCGCGGTGCCGTAGAGAACCTGCGTCGTAGCGGCACGGCTCGTCTGAAACGTCAGCGTCAGCCCATCATCCGACACCGTGCCGAAGCGCAGATTCGTGACGGCGAGCGTCGTTGCGGCAGCGGTGCTGTCCGGCGTGCCGCTGGCGGCAGGAGTGCCAGTCGTCGCAGTGCCGGGTTTGACGGTCATCGTTCCCGGAGTGCCGGGGGTGCCGGTTGCAGTCGCGTCCTCACCGGGGGCGACTGTGTACCGCCAGCGGGCGTAGTGTTGCCCAATATTGCCCATCTCCACGCGATAGGCGGGCGGGTTCGTAGGCGTCCACGAGAGGACGCGCCGCTCGAACGGTTGCACCATCACCCAGGTCGCCACGCCACCGACACGCACATTGACCCAAAACGGTTCAGTCAGCGGGTAGCCCATCGCACCGACCCACGGCACCGGCAACGCATCGAGATAGCGCGAGAATGCAACGGGAATATTGTGCGCGTACCGCCCGCCGGGATCGCGCCCGAATGCGCCAATTGCCGCCTCCGGTTGCGCGGCAAGCCCCGCGTTGGTGCCGAAGGTGCCGTCCAGTTTGTAAACCGTAGCGATGGGGTCGGTCGTCGGTGCACTCTTTTCGGGGAAGACTGCCGCGCCGAGGGCGGCATACGGGGGCCACGCATTGTCCCCATCGCCGACGATGGGCAGCGTAGCGGGCGGGAAGGGGCGAAAGCGCGTATCGCCGAACTGCCGCTTGCCCGTGATGAGTTCCACCGTCAGCAAGCCATTCGTGACGGCGGCATCGGGGGCGCGTTGCTCCATACGGGCTTTGTCGAAATACTGCACGGTGCGCTGCCCGTCCGGGGCATCGGCATACATCTCGCGGCGGGTCGAACCGAGGGCAGGACCCCAGAAATTCGGTACGGCGGTCTCGGTCTGCTCACGTTGCCGTGCGAATGCCGCGCCGTCCGGTTCCGCGCCTGCCGCCCATCCGACCGTTACCGCCGAGAGACAAAGCACCACGCATAGCGCGACAAATACAGATCGCATATAGAAAAAGCGCACCTTCGCACCCCCGCGTGACGGTTCGTCGGTCAAGCGGGAGCAACGTAACGTACTTTTCGCATCATCGCAATTGTATGTACACCCGATTACGTTGCGCAGGTCCGATGCGACGATTAGTCGGCGTCGTACGCGGCGGCGAGATCAAGGAAATAGGTTGCCAGCCACAGTTGC
This sequence comes from Thermomicrobiales bacterium, assembly GCA_038230615.1. Taxonomy (GTDB): domain Bacteria; phylum Chloroflexota; class Chloroflexia; order Thermomicrobiales; family JALYUS01; genus JBBRMX01. The sequence goes on from JBBRMX010000413.1 coordinate 1,602, forward strand.
GCCTCTTTCATGCCCTGCACGGTGGCATATTCGTTCGGGCTGTGGACGCGCCCGCCATGCCCAAGCCCGCCCATTGCCACCGGGATATTGAGCCACTCGGCATCGGTGAACAAATAAAACGGCGCACTTCCCGCGAGGTGCGGCCAGACTTCCGCCTCATGCCCGAACTGGCGATAAGTGTCGAGCATCACGCGCACAGGCGGGTCGGTCGCTTTCGTTTTCGCCCATTTGTAGGCATCGAGAATCTGCACCTCGATGTCGGTGAACCCGTGGCGGTCGAGGTGGGCGCGAATGCGGGCAAAGGTCGTTTGCGGGTCCATATTCCGCACCATCCGCAC
>JBBRMX010000414.1:0-1921 GCA_038230615.1 Thermomicrobiales bacterium
CGACCCATCCGCCTGCATCCATCGCGCCATCCGCGTTATCGCCTGCCAGCACAAACGGGGCAGCGTCCGCAATGTCACTAAGCGCTGCGGTGCGCCCCGCATGAATCTGATATGCCCGCAACGATGCGCCATCGAGATGGGCAAAGATGCCCCGGCGTGCAGTGGGCGCGATGTGCGCGGCATTCTGCACCGTCACTTTCTCGGCTGGCGGTGCGAAGTCGGTCGTTACCCGCAGCAATGCGAGGCCGGGGACGACGGTTTCGGTGTTGCCCTCCGCGCCGATGAGGTCGCGCACCCGCGCACCAAGCATCTGATATCCCCCGCAAATGCCGAGTATCGCCGCGCCGTTGGTCGCACACACACGGATGCGAGAGACCAAGCCACGCTCCCACAACCACGCGAGATCGTGCAGCGTGTTTTTTGTGCCGGGGAGGATGACGAGATCCGGGGTAGTAGGCAATTCATCCGCGTGCGCGATGTAGCGCAGTCGCACCCCCGGTTCGGCGGCGAGCGCATCGAATTCGTCGTAATTGCTCAGGTACGGCAGGCGCACGACCGCGATTTCCAGCGGCGCGGTGCCGGACGGTGCGTCGTAAGGGGCGTCGGTGGTCGCATCGTCCAGCGGTACGATGTCTTCCTCCGCGATGCGGATGTCGCGGTACAGCGGCACGGTGCCAAGTACCGGCACGCCTGCCCGTTCCGCCAGCATGTGTGCGCCGTCGTGCCAGAGTGCCAGATCGCCCCGGAACTTGTTCACCACCAATCCCGCGACGCGGGCGCGGTCATCCGGCGCGAAGAGCATCAGCGTGCCGAGCATCGCGGCGAAGATACCGCCCCGGTCAATGTCGCCCACGAGTATGACGGGGGCATCTGCGAGGCGGGCGACCTGCATATTGACGATGTCGTTCTTGGCGAGATTCAGTTCCACCGGACTGCCCGCACCCTCGATGATGACGAGATCGTATTCGTTGCGGAGGGTATGCAATGCCTGCCCGACGACATCGAGCAGCCCCGCACGGTTGCGGAAGTACGTCCGCGCTTCCATTGTCGCGGTGGGGCGACCCATCACAATGACTTGGCTGCGCGAATTGCCTTCCGGCTTGAGCAATACCGGGTTCATCTCGACGCGGGGCGGGATGCCCGCCGCTTCTGCCTGCACGACTTGCGCCCGCCCCATTTCGCCACCGTCCGCCGTCACGAACGAATTGAGTGCCATATTCTGCGCTTTGAATGGCGCAACCCGCACGCCCATCTGCGCGAAAATGCGGCATAGCCCGGTCACGAGGGTGCTTTTGCCGACGGTCGAGGCGGTGCCTTGCACCATCAATGTGCGTGCAAGCGGCATCTACGGTTGCTCCGTTTCTTCGCGTAGTGTGGTGACAAGGTGCTGCCAGTTGGGGCGAGTTGCGACGCGGACATACTGCGGTAGCCCGAATGATGCACAATCGCGCACGAGCAGCCCGCGCCGCAGTAATCGCCCGCGCACCGCCTTGCTATTGCCGACATTGACGAGGCAATAGTGCGTGCGCGACGGCGTGACAGGTAACCCAGTTGCTTGCAGTCCGGCGAAAAATGCGTTTCGTTCGACTGCGAGTTGCGCCATCGTACGGGTGAAATGTGCGCGGTCGTTGAGGGCGGCGACGCCCGCCGCCTGCGCGAGGCTGCTGACATTCCATGACGGCAGTTGCGCCGCGATCCGTTGGACTGTTACGGTATCTGCGACTACATAGCCAAGGCGCAAGCCCGCCAGCGCGTAATCTTTCGTCAGCGACCGCAGGACGATGACGCCCTCCTCAACAAGCGACGCTGCCGACCACACCTCCGGTGGCACGAGGAAGCGGAGATATGCTTCATCCACAACGAGACGCGCCCCGATTTTCCGGCAGCAGGCGGCGAGAGCAGTCACTGCCTGTGCGTCCCA
>JBBRMX010000415.1:0-1903 GCA_038230615.1 Thermomicrobiales bacterium
CAGATTGCGGCACTGCGGGCGGCGGGGGCAGTGGAGTGAGAGGGGACACCGGGGATTCCGCGTGCCGGAATCCCCGGCAGACAGGCAACGGCTACCAGTCGTGGACGGAGCCATCCAAACGGCGGGTCGTGGGGAGATAGGAACGTTGGTAGGGGTACTTCGCGGCGGCTGCTTCGTTCACATCCGTGCCGAGACCGGGGGCATCGGAGACGTGGAGATACCCGCCCTCGAATGTCGGGCCGCCCGTAACGACTTCTTGCACTTGGTCATCGAAGAAGACCATCTCCTGCACCCCGAAGTTCGGCACGAAATAATCGAGATGCACATTGGCGGCGTGGACAATCGGCCCGATGTCGCCGGGGCCGTGCCACGCGGTCTTGACGGCGAACGGTTCCGCAATGGCGGCGATCTTCCGCGCCTCCGAGATGCCGCCGCAATGACCGAGATCGCAGCGGATGAAGTCAATCAGTTGCTCGGTGATCACGGGCAGGCATTCGTACTTGTTGAAGTAGAGTTCGCCCATCGCAAGGGGCGTCGTTGTGTGCTGCCGGATAAGCCGGAACGATTCCTGATGCTCCGGGCGCAGGGCATCTTCGAGGAAGAACAAGTGATATGGTTCGAGTTCCTTCGCTAGCCGCGCCGCCTCGATGGGCGTCAGCCGCTCGTGCACATCGTGGAAGAGTTCGATATTGTCCGGCAGGTTGCTGCGGAGATAGTCGAACAATTTCGGCACCGCGCGGAGGTACGGCCCCGGCTCCCATGTCTCGACTTCGGGGGAGCCCTCGGTACGCGCCCCGGTCTCGACGCCGTAGGTGCCTTTCAGCCCCGTCCCGGTGATGGCGATCTGCGCCCGCACGACCTTGAACCCTTTTTCGATCAGGGCGAGGACGCGCTCTTCCACCTCTTTGTGGTCGCGCCCGCTGGCATGGGAGTATGCCAACGCGCCTTCGCGGGATTTGCCGCCCAAGAGCGAGTAGACCGGCAGCCCCGCCCGCTTGCCTTTGATGTCCCACAATGCCATGTCCACGCCCGCGATGGCGGTCATCTGGATCGGGCCGCCGCGCCAGTATGACCCGCGAGAGAGGTACTGATGAATATCCTCGATGCGGTCGGGGTCCATGCCGATAAGCAGCGGTGCGATATGCTCCGAAAGCAACGTTGCGGGGGCGAGTTCGCGCCCGTTCAGCGTCGCATCGCCCCAGCCATACAACCCGTCGTCTGTCTCGATCTTGACCAGCACGTAATTCCGTCCCGGACACGTCACCACCACTTTGACATTCGTAATCTTCGCCACGCACATTCCCCTCCGCTAGCCCGCAAATGGTGTCGTCGCACTGCGGGCATCATGCCGCAGACGGCGGGATGCGTCCAGACGGAACACGACACCGGTACCTACTCTTTTGGCATTGTTGTACGAGATGTTCACATGTTGGCACGAGCGGTGCGGCATGGGGTACGATACGGTCAATGACGGACGGCGACCTACGCAAGGAGCAGGCATTTGAGCATTCTCGACCCGGCATATACCGAGCGCCAGGCACGGTTCGTCGCGCTAGCGGGGGAACTGGGGGATCGCATTGCGCCCCGCGCTGCCGCGTACGACCGCGACAACTCCTTCCCGCACGAGGACTACCGCGATCTCGCGGCGGCGGGCTATCTCGCGCTGACGGTACCGGAAGCAGATGGCGGTATGGGCGCGAACCTCGGCGAGTTCGTGCGGGCGCAGGGGCGGCTGGCGTGGGGCAACGGCGCGGTCGCCCTCGGCAGCGTGATGTCGCTCAATACGATGGGCCGCGAGGCGCAATTCCATGCGTGGCCGGAACACATCCGGCAGCGCATCTTCGCGGCGGCGGTCGGGCGCGGCGCGACCGTCAATAGCATCGCCAACGAGCCGGAGATGGGC
>JBBRMX010000416.1:0-1900 GCA_038230615.1 Thermomicrobiales bacterium
GCCACGGGGCTATCCCACCGCCCGGTTGGCGCAAGATCGGAGTGGTGAACCAAGGATGTGAGTGTCCATCGGTGAAGAGGCCACCGTTGAAGATGAAAACGCCGCGAATCTCCGGTCCGCCTACGGGTTCGCCGCGCTGCACCCGCTCCATGCGGCGACGCAGATGGTCTAGCACCACAAGCGAGGAGAAGTCGAAGGCGACCACTATAGTCGAGCGGACACCGAAATGCCGCCAGTGGGCCTCGACGAGGTCAGTGCGTTCCGCCGTGGAATAGGTATACCGCTTCGGCTTATCAGAGTCGCCTTGACCGACGTACTCGATGAACAGTTTTGACATCGTTGCGGCGTCCGGCAGATAGGTGAGCACCTTCGCCCAGCCGAAGGAGCCGTCCGGAAATCCTCCGAGGAAGGTGACGGCGTGCGCAAGATCGCCTTCCCGCCGGAGGAACACGCGTAGCGGGGCAGTTTCCGCCCCCACAATCGCGCCCGCTACAGGGTCGTAGCCGACGCGCTCGCCGCCCGCAAACCAAGCCGCAGCAGATGTGTGATCGCTCGTGTCGGTCGCCTCGGTCAGGGGAATCGTGAGAGTCCTCATGCGGCACCCCCAGCATCCCGCAACGGCGCGGGAGTAACGATAGTCTCGATCTGCCCCGTTGCGACATCATAGACCAGCCCGGAAATGATCCACTCGGCAGGCAGGGCGGGATTCGCCCGGAGCGCGGCGACATCAACGGCTACTGCAGCATAGGGGTCAGTGACTGCTTTGTCTCCCAAGTCCTCTATGCGAATACCGAAGTAGCTCGCAAGCATGTCGGGCTTCCCTGTAAGCCGTGTAATGCCGCAGTCGGTGTGATGCAACACGATGATTTCGAACCCGCCACCGGGATTCACCCCTGCCGCACGCGGGATCGCACCGAGCATCGCCATCTCTCGAAACGCCGCCGGAGTGATGCGCCCGCCGACATTGCGAATTACCACGACCTCGCCCGGTTCGAGACCGAGGACATGTGCCGGGTCCACGCGTGCATCAACACATCCAATGATCATCGTCCGCATCGTTGGCATAAGAGATAGACCTGCAACGAATCGGTGCGCGGCGAAGTCGTCGTTGCGCTTCTTTAGGATATCAATCGTACTCATGACACTTCTCCTTAAGTCTTTTGTGGACGATGTCCACTAAAAAGTGAACAGTGTCCACTATAGGATGCAAAGTGGACACTGTCAACCACCTGTGATTTGGAATATCGAATATCGCGTCGTTCCTTATAACGATGCCATGCACTGTACGCGGGTACTAGTCACCACTCATGCTTCGGTGTACACTGTTCACCAATGAATGATGTGATGAATCCCCCATCCGCCCCGCTACCGAAACGTCGCCGCCCGCTCGGTGCGGTGCGGCGCGGTTTGATCGAGGCAGGAATCGCAATGGCGCAAGCAGGAGGACCAGACGCGGTAGTGCTGCGGGAAGCCGCCCGTCGCGTCGGCGTAGCCCCGAACGCTGCCTACCGCCACTTCGCGGACCGGGATGCGCTGCTGGGCGCGGTGTGCATCGCGGCGATGGAGCAGATGGCGGAACGAATGGAGAAAAGTATTGCCCGCGTCTCGCTTCCGTATGGAACACCCGAGGGAGCGACGGCACGTCTCACCGCCGTTGGTGCCGCCTACCTCGCCTTTGCTGCGGAGGAACCCGGTCTGTTCGAGACCGCCTTTGCGGTGCCGGAGCATCTCGACTATATGACTGGCAACGGGGCAAGTGAGCGTCTTCCCATCACGTTTCTGCGCGATGCACTGGACGAACTCGGTGTGGCGGGGATACTCCCACCGGAGCGGCGACCCACCGCCGAATATGCGGCGTGGGCGAGTGTGCATGGCATGGCGGTGCTGATGAATGGTGGCC
>JBBRMX010000417.1:0-1896 GCA_038230615.1 Thermomicrobiales bacterium
AGTTGCCCCTGCTCGTCGTAGCGCATTTCTTCGAACAGTGCCTGTCCGATACCCTGCGCCAAGCCACCGTGTACCTGCCCCTCGACAAGCATCGGGCTGATGACGCGCCCGCAGTCGTCCACGGTCTGGTATTTCAGTAGCGTGACATTGCCGGTTTCGGGGTCTACTTCCACCACGGCGATATGCGCCCCGGAGGGGTACGTAAGACCGGGCGGACGGAAGAAATCGGTCACTTCCAAGCCGCTGGAAATGTCGTCCGGCAGTTTGTCGCTGTAGGCGACGGCGGCGATGTCCGCGAGAGTCTTGGCACGGTCGGTCGCGCCCTTAACGCGGAAGGTGCCGTCCGCAAATTCGATGTCTTCCGGGGCGGCTTCGAGCAGATGCGCCGCGATTGCCCGCGCCTTGTCCTGAATCTTGCCGATTGCCATTACCAGCGCGGAGCCGCCCGTGACGAGACCGCGGCTGCCCATCGTGCCTTGCCCGGTGGGAGTATTGCTCGTATCGCCGTGGCGCACCTGCACCTTGTCCATCGTGACGCCGAGCTGATCCGCGACGATCTGCGAGAAGGTGGTTTCCTGCCCCTGACCGTGAGGGGAGATGCCCGTCATTACCGTCACCGTACCGCTCGGCTCGACGCGCACCGTCGCGCTCTCGTACGGCCCGAAGCCGCACATCTCGACGTAGCAGCCGACACCGATGCCGAGGTATCGCCCTTGTGCGCGGGCGGCTTCTTGCTCCTTGCGGAGTTCGTTGTATCCGGCGAGTTCGAGGACTTTTTGAAGCGAACGGTTATATTCGCCGCTGTCGTAGGTCAGCCCGGTGGGAGTTGCGTACGGAAACTGGTCGGGAGCGATGAAGTTGGTGGAGCGCACCGCGGCAGGATCGAGATTGAGGGCATCCGCGACGTGATCCATGATGCGCTCGATGTAGTAACACGCCTCCGGGCGACCCGCGCCACGATATGCCGCAACGCTCATCGTGTTCGTGTGGACACAGGTCACATCCACATGAATAGCGGGGATGGCGTAGGTGCCGATCATCATCTGCGCGGTCAGCACCGCCAACCCCGCTGCGAGCGGATATGCGCCGATGTTGCTAACGATATTCTCGCGCAAGCCGAGCACGGTGCCATCTTTTAGCGCGGCAACTTCGATATCAATGTACTGGTCGCGCCCGTGGTTGGTCGCCAACAGATTCTCGCCGCGCGATTCGGTCCACTTGACGGGACGCTTCAGATCGCGGGCGATGGCGGTGACAATTACATCTTCGGGATACATGCCGATCTTGACACCGAACCCGCCCCCGACTTCAGGCGTAATCATGCGGATGTCGTTTTCTTCCATCCGGACCGATTTTGCGAGTGCGCTGCGAACGGAATGTGGGTTCTGGTTGCTACTCCAGACGGTCATGCCGCCTTGCCAACCGTCCGGGGCGGCGACGACCGCGCGACCCTCCATCGGGATCGCGGAGAGCCGCTGATTCGTCATGTGGATGTGCAGTACGCTGCCTTCGCTCTCGGCGCGGGCGAAGGCGGCATCCACATCACCGGTAGTTTTGCTCCAGCGCAGGGCGATGTTGTCCGGCTTGGAGTTGTACAGTTTGGACGCGCCGTCCGCCATTGCCGCTTCGAGCGATGCGACAACGGGCAACGGCTCGTAGTCCACTTCGATCATGTCTACGGCGTCGCGGGCGATATAGAGATCGGTGGCGATGACCGCCGCGACCTGTTCCCCGACATGGCGCACTTTGCCGACGGCAAGCGGGAATTGCACGTCCATGCTCGCGTCCACGCCTGCAATCGCTTCAGCGGCTTCTTCCTCGACCCCGCCTTCGCCGCCGCCGCCGGACATGGCACCGGCGAGTTTGCGCATCTACTCGCCCGTGTAGACCGCGACG
>JBBRMX010000418.1:0-1890 GCA_038230615.1 Thermomicrobiales bacterium
CAGCAGCGTAATGTCGTGAACGCGAATGCCACCACGCCGCGCAACGAGGCAATGCCCCAGTTCGTGGAGCAGCACACACCCGAATAGGCACACGACGAGCAGCATCCCGAAGATGACCCCGCCAACACCCACGCCAGTACTAACGCCCCACACATAGGCGAACCACAGCACAATGAGCGCGAATGTCGGGTGGACCCGTACATCAATACCGGCAATGCTCATGATACGGAATGCGCGCACGCACACCTTCCTCACCAAAAGTTACTCTTGTACAAATGAACACATGGGGGTGTCGCACCACCGTACAGATATTCTACCATATTCCCCGGCGGAGTATCAGGTAAGGGCGGCGTCGCCTGTTCGATTGCGATACAGATCGGCGTAGAGACCCCCCGCAACGAGTAACGCGCCGTGCGTGCCGCTCTCGACGACCCGCCCGTGCGATAGCACGTAAATATGGTCGGCGCGTTCCACTGTCGAGAGGCGGTGCGCAATTACGAGGGTCGTCCGCCCGATCATCAAACGGTCGAGTGCTTCCTGCACCGCCCGCTCGGAGCGTGTGTCGAGCGATGAGGTTGCCTCATCCAGAATGAGAATGCGCGGGTCACGCACGAGGGCGCGGGCAATAGCGATCCGTTGCCGCTGACCGCCGGAGAGTTTGACACCACGTTCGCCGACAACCGTGTCATATCCCTGTGGCAATTCCGCAATAAATGCGTCTGCGTTGGCATCGCGGGCGGCAGCGGCTATTTCGTCGTTGGTCGCGTCGAGCCTGCCATAGCGGATGTTATCGCGCACTGTGCCGCTGAAAAGGGCGACATCCTGCGTGACGTACGCCAGTTGCGACCGAAGAGACCGGGGGCTGACCGTGCGGAGGTCCAGACCGTCCACACGTACCGCGCCGCCTGTTGGGTCTGCGAAACGGAGCAGGAGATTCGCGATGGTCGTTTTGCCCGCACCGCTCGGCCCGACGAGGGCGACGACTTCGCCTGCCCGCGCCCGGAGCGAGACGCCGAACAACACCGAGCCGCTGCCGTAATCGAACCACACATCATCCAGCACGACATCGCCGGTGACCGGGGGAAGGGTTGCGTGCCCATCGTCTGTTTCCAGACCAACCGGGACATCGAGCACATCGAAAATGCGCTCCATACCGCCAAGTCCTTGCTGAATTGCGCTATAGCCGTTCACTAATCCAATTGCGGGACCGACAACAAGCATGACATAAAAGAGGTACGAGATAAGTGCGCCGGGCGTCAGCCGCCCCGCAATCACTTCGCGGCTACCGATTCCGAAGACCGTCAGCACTGCCGACGAGCCGAGCAGCCCAATGACGGGACCGAATGTAGCTTGGGTGCGTGCGCGTGCGAGTGCCGCTTGGTACGTCCGTTCCACCCCGGCGCGGAACCGCCCGATTTCATAGTCTTCTCGCGTGAAGGCGCGGACGATACGAACATTGGCGAGGCTCTCCTCAGCGATGCTGTTTGCGTCACCGAGGGTCTCTTGCACGCGCACGGTAGTTGCACGGATGCGTGTGCCGAGGATGCGTCCTAGCGGCACAACAAGGGGCAGAACGACCGCCGCAACGAGTGTTAGCCGCCAGTTGATGATGACCATCAAGGCGAGCCCGCCGATGATCGTCAAGGTTTGCGAGAGCAATTGGAGCAGGTTCGATGTGAGTGCGCTCTGAATGAGGGTGACATCGCTGGTGAGCCGGGAGAGGAGGTCGCCGGTGCGCCGCTCCGCGAAATAGGAAACGGGCAGGGATTGCAGGTGCGCGAAGACCCGCCCGCGCAGATCGGCAACGATGCGTTCCCCCGCACGAGTAAGCAGATACGATTGCGCCGCGTTCGCGAGTGCTTGCAGCACGAAGACGCCGAGCAGTGTGCC
>JBBRMX010000419.1:0-1881 GCA_038230615.1 Thermomicrobiales bacterium
GATGCGTTGAAGCGCGTGCGCATTTGCGACCCCGCGTGCGGCAGCGGCGCATACCTGTTGGGGATGCTGCACGAACTGGTGGACTTGCGCCAGTGCCTGTTCGCCACGAACCGCCGCCTCGACCCGGTGAGCGAGTACGAGCGCAAGTTAGCGATCATCCAGAACAACGTCTACGGCGTGGACATTGACGCCTTCGCCACGAACATTGCCCGGTTACGCTTGTGGCTCTCGCTGATCGTGGAGTACCACGGTGAAGACCCGCGCCCGCTGCCGAACCTCGATTACAAGATCGGCACGGACGATAGCCTCTCCGTACCGATGGGCGACACGACGACGCAGAGCCTCTTCGCGCAAGAGGATGTCGCCGCGCTGTTCGACCTGAAAACGCAATGGATGGGGGCGGACGAGAGCCAGCGGCGCGTGCTGAAGCCACTGATTGACACGCGGCGGGCGAACATCGCCGCCGAGCACGGAACCGCGAGCGTGCGCGGGTTCGATTGGGCGGTGGAGTTCGCGGAGGTGTTCGAAAACCGCGACGGGGGCAAAGGCGGCTTCGACATCGTGCTGGCAAACCCGCCGTACATCCGGCAGGAGATCGTGCGGCAACAGATGGGCGAGGCGTACAAGAAGGCTCTGGTCACATCGTACCCGGCAGTCGGGAACGGCACCGCCGATCTGTACGTGTACTTCTACGCCCGCGCCGTGCAACTGCTGCGACCGGGCGGGATGCTCGCATTCATCAGCCCGAACAAGTGGTTTCGCGCCGCATATGGTAAGAAGTTACGCGCCCATATTGCCGCTGCCTGTGACGTGCGAAGCATCACCGACTTTGGCGATCTGCCCGTGTTCGAGGGCGCGACGACCTACGCGATGGTATTCACTGCTCGCAAGCACTACGGGGCAAAGCAGGATTCCGTCCGGTATACGCAGGTGCCGAGCCTCGATGCCCCGTATCCGGATGTGCGCGCCGTGATCGCGCACTATGGGTCCATCTTGCCGCCGGACGCGCTGAGTAGCGACAACTGGATGCTGACCGATGCAACCACCGCGACGCGCCTGCGGACGATGACGGCAGCGGGCGTGCCGCTCGGCGAGTATGTGCACGGGCAGATTTACTACGGCATCAAGACAGGATGCAACGATGCCTTTTACCTCACGAGGCCGCAAAAAGACGCACTGATCGCACAAGACTCGCGCAGTGCGGAACTCATCAAACCGCTCGCCGTCGGTAAGGACATCCGCAAGTGGACGATTACCGACAAAGACCGTTGGATGATCGTCACGCCCATCGGCGTGAATATTGATCGTTATCCTGCTGTTTTCGATCACCTTCAACAGTTTCAAGCGCGACTTGAAACGCGGTCTGATCAGGGCAAGTATTGGTGGGAACTGCGCGCGTGCGACTATTACCCCGCGTTCGCGCAACCGAAGATCGTGTACCCTGTGCAGACTAATGAATCACGATTTTGCTATGACACAACAGGGGCATTTACTAACGACAAAGCATTCGTCATACCGACTGAAGATTTGTTTCTCCTTGGGGCATTGAACTCGGCAGTAGGATGGCACAATCTAACAACGGTGTGTTCCCCGCTTCGTGGCGGATTTTACGAATTACGCTCCATCTATATAGCAAAATTTCCTATACCTAGGGCGGCTTTAGTTGATCGCACTACAATCGAACACCTCGTGCAGTACTGCCTCAACGCGAAAGGCGTCGGATGCGAGGCGTGGGAGCAAGAGATAGACGAGCGCGTTGCCGTGCTGTACGGGTTGGGGAATGCCCCATCAGCACCAGCAGCACGCGCTGCGACTACGATGCAGCCGACCGCCGCGCCGTTTGGCGAGGAATGAGCGAACCAGAGCAAACTGCTGGTGTCC
>JBBRMX010000420.1:0-1835 GCA_038230615.1 Thermomicrobiales bacterium
CCGGAATCCCCGCGATCTCGGTGAATTACCGCATGTCCGATCCCCAAGTGACGCCCTCGATGCGCGCCTCCGCGCGCAGGACCTCCACATATGCCCCGCGAATTGTCGAGGCAAGCGGATGTTCCGGCGCAATCTCCGAGGTGCCGAACTGCGCCCCGTACCAGACCAATTCCGGCGGGTGCGCGTGTAGCCACGGGTCTGCGGCAACTGCTTCCGCGAAGACACGCTCGAATTGCGCCCGTACATCGTCCATCGCCTCGCCGGGGAGGACACCAAACCGCCCCTCCGCAACCAACCGGTCCGGCACCGACGATGGCCATTCCCCCGCCACGAGCCGCCCGACATTGAACGGAATCTTGTTCGGCAGATGCTCATACAGCGGGTGATGCAGCGTCGCATTGCGGTGCGCTTCCAGATCGAGCAGAGCGCGGTGAATCGGGTACCAGTGCTCCAATGCACTCTCGCCCTCGTTGCGCATCGCGGCGTGCGCCGACAACCCGTGTACCGTGATGCGGAACATGAGGCAGCCGCCGCACGCCGCCGCCACCGCCAGCCCTGTCGGTTCCGGGATCAAAACGCCGTCCGCACGATGCCCGCGCAGGATCGCCGCCAGCGTCCCGACCCCGCCGCTCTCCTCGCCGATCACCGCCTGCACCATCGTGTCGCCGCGCAGCCGGACGCCCGCCGCCCGCACCGCTCGCATCGCCCCGACCCCCGCGATCAAGCCGCCTTTCATGTCCACCGCGCCGCGCCCGTAAATGCGCCCATCTTTGCGCGTCGCCACGAACGGCGGGGTATGCCACATCGCTTCGTCGCCCGCCGGAACGACATCAATATGCCCGTTGATCGCCAGCGACCGACCGCCGCCCGTCCCCGCAAGCGTCCCGACCACATTCGGTCGCCCCACAAATGGCGGTTCTTCCGCCACCCATGCCGGATACTCGCGGAAGTCGGCGTGTTGCGGCTCCCAATTATCAACCGTCATGCCGATGTCGCGCAGCATCGCCGCCATCACCTCTTGGACGACGCCCTCGTGCCCCGTAATGCTCGGGCAATTCACCGCCGCGATAATCTGCGCGATGGTTGTCTCGTATTCCGCATCTACCGCGTCCAGCACTCGTTGTTCGGTCGGCGTTAGCACTTCAGCGGTTCCTTTCGTCTCGGTTGGTGGCATACCGGTTAGTGAGAGGGCCGTATCGTTGTGTCCGCAGTGTACCCCGATTCCCTCCGGCGCGAACACAAAAAAGCCCCCGGTAATAAGCCGGGGGTGGGGAGGGGGGAAGGAAGTATCGGAGTATTAGTCGCCCGCTGCGACATCTTCGTAGTCAGCACTGTACGAATGGACGGGTGCGGGATATGCAGCAGCAACGTAGGCGGCGGCATACGGCTGGTACCGACGAGTGATGCGGGCAGGCAATGTCGGGAGCGCGTTCGGCGACGGCGCGACGATTTCGTCTGACGGTGCACTATACTGCCACCGCAATGCCGCAATCGTACCCGCATACGCGAGGGCTGCCGAGACGAGCACTCCCGCAATCGGGTGCATATCGCCGCTTGCGATGGTCTGGAAGACCGACCACGCGGCGAATGCCGTAATGAACAGCGGGCCGAAGTGGGTTGCGGTTGCGCGTCGTGTGTTCATCGCCCTGCTCCGTTATCGTAACCGTCCCGAAACCCTCGCACAGAAGAAAGACGCGGACGGCGCATCGGTTGTTTCCTGCACAATTGCGATTATGCAGAATCCGTGCCACCGCCCCCGCGCATCGCTTTCGCGCTGGAATACAACCCTGCCGCTGCCAGCCCGACGACGATCCCGCCGCCCGCCGCTTCCAGCC
>JBBRMX010000421.1:0-1826 GCA_038230615.1 Thermomicrobiales bacterium
GCGCCCCGCACCGGCACGGTCACGACCCGCGATGTGCTGGACGCCTTCGCCGCACACGCGCTCTCGTTCATTGATACCGCAAGCATCCGCCCGCTGAAACTGGTGGTAGATGCGGGCAACGGCATGGCAGGCAAGGTATTGCCGCGTGTCTTCGCCAAACTGCCGCAAGTCACGCTCATCCCGATGTATTTCGAGCTAGACGGACGTTTCCCGAACCACGATGCGAACCCGCTCGAAGAAGAAAATATCGCGGAACTCAAAAAGCGTGTTGTCGCGGAAGGTGCAGACCTCGGCGCGGCATTCGACGGCGATGCCGACCGGATGTTTCAGGTGACAGAACACGGCGATTTCGTCGGCGGCGACATGACAACCGCGCTCGTCGCCACTGCTCTCCTGCGTCGCAACCCCGGCGCAACGATTGTCTACAATCTGATCTGTTCACGGGGTGTGCCGGAAGCGATTAAGAATGCGGGCGGCGTGCCGGTGCGCTCGCGCGTCGGGCATTCGTTCATCAAGCAGGTAATGCGGGAGCGCGATGCGATTTTTGGCGGCGAACACAGCGGGCATTTCTACTTCCGCGACAACTGGTACGCAGACAGCGGGCTGATCGCGCTGCTGTCCGCGCTGGACGCGCTGTCGGTGGCGAAGGTGTCGCTCTCCGCCGCACTCGCGCCGCTCGATCACCGCGCTCGCTCCGGCGAGATCAATAGCAAAGTCGCGGATGCCCCCGCGATGCTGACAAAGATCGAGCAGACCTTCAGAAGCAAACCGGGAGCATCGGTAGATCACCTCGACGGGTTGACGGTCAACTTCCCGGACTGGTGGTTCAATCTGCGCTCCTCCAACACTCAGCCCCTCCTGCGCCTCAATGTAGAGGGCGACACTCCCGACTTGCTGAAGCAGCACACCGACGAAGTGCTCGGCATCGTGCGCGGCTAAGCAGGCAGGCTTCTGCGCAAACGAGGGCGCGGGGCATCTCCTATAGATGCCCCGCGCATATTTTTCCCGTGTGTCTTCTTTGTGCGATGATAGAGTGTGTGGGAACGATGTTCATGAACAGGACGGTGCCAGGTGGTCATGCGGTCGCGCTTTGGATCGTTGCTTCTGCTGCTAGTGCTTCTGGTCTCCGCAGCCCCTACACGGGCGGCAGATCCATTGCCCGTACCGACCGCACCCGCCGCCCCGATCTGGCATCCGGCAGACGCGAACCACCTCAAATACGGCATCGCGGGGCATATGTGGTGGCTCGATAGCCATCTGGATGAGTTCATCGGGCAATATCGCACGCTCGGCATCACGAGCGTGCGCCTCTCGATAGACTGGAAGCGATTCGAGCCGGAGCAGGGCAAGTACGACTGGACGCAGTTCGACCGCGTATTGAACCGCCTTGCCGCCGAGAACATCGAGGTTATCGCGTCGTTCGTCACCGCGCCTGCATGGGCGAGTTCCGCCCCCGTCGCGTGCGCGATGGCGCAGCAGACATACAATCTCGAACCCGACACCTGCGATATTCGCCCCGGTGCGGAGCCGCAATTCCGCGCCTCCGTCCGCGCGGTGGCGACCCGCTATCCGTTCATCCGGCTATGGGAGTTCTGGAACGAACCGGAATTGTGGGCAAAAATGGGCAAGGAAGCCCTCGATTATCTTGTGTGGCTGCGCCCGTTTTACGATGAAATCCACCGCGTTCAGCCGGGAGCCGTTGTCGCGGCGAACACGCTTGCGGGATATGAATACATTGACTGGCTCTATGGCATCTCGGACGGGAAGTACGGCCCGGATCACCGCCCGTGGGACGCGATCTCGTATCATCCCTATGGCGCACTGAA
>JBBRMX010000422.1:0-1821 GCA_038230615.1 Thermomicrobiales bacterium
AATCTGCGCGACACAGGCGGGTACGCTACTGAGGACGGAGCGGCGACGCGCTGGCGGGTCTTGCTGCGTGGCGACAGCATCCATCGTCTGACGGAGGCGGGGCAAGCGGAGTTGGTCGCGGCGGGCTTGCATACTGTCGTTGACTTGCGGCGCGACACCGAACTCGTGCAGGCCCCGAATGTCTTTGCAGTTTCGGAGGCGGTGCACTATGTGCATGTACCGTTGATCGAGCGCGTGCCGCACGAGACAGGAGAGACATTGCCGCGCACACTGGCAGGTATTTATGAGGGGATCATCGCGGCGAGCCATGAGCGAATCCGCGATGTGTTTGCCGCACTCGCGGAACTAGGGGCGTTTCCTGCGCTCGTCCATTGCACCGCAGGCAAGGACCGCACCGGAATCATCGTCGCGCTGCTGCTCGGTGTCGCGGGTGTACCGACCGACACAATTGTCGCTGATTATGCCCTAAGCGAATCGTTGCTGGCGGGCGAATGGGTAGCGAGTATCCGCGAGCGCGTTCTTGCGAACGGCGGCGACTGGTCGCGTATGGAAGCACTAATGGGCAGCCCGGCGGTATTGATGCAGCACACGCTGGATGACATCGCGGCGCGATATGGTGGTGTGCTGCCGTATCTGCTCGCTATCGGTGTGCCGCAGGAGCATCTCGACGCGATCCGGTCGGCATTACGCGACGACCGAACCACTCCCGAAGGTGCGGGAGAAACGCCACGCACGGCGGCGACCACATTAGTACATCTGACGGACACGCACATTCAGCCCACGGACGAGAGCCGTCTGTTCGGGATAGATACGATGGCGATGCTGCGTGACACGCTCGACCTGCTGCGAGAGCGCGGCGTGTTGCCGGGGGCGACGGTGGTTATCAGCGGCGATCTCGTCCATGATGGCGAGATGGAGAGTTATGCCCGCTTGCGGGTGCTCATAGATGAACTGCGGGCGGAGGGCATCACGGTGCTGCTTGCGCTCGGCAACCACGACGACCGGGCGCATTTCCGTGCCGTGATGCTCGACGAGCCAGACAGCGATAGCGCGACGAAATATCACTATACACACATGATCGGGGGGCTGCGGCTGGTCGTGCTCGATTCGCACGAGATCGGCACGCACGCGGGCAAACTGGGCGCAGCGCAACTTACATGGCTACGGGATGAACTGGCAACGCCCGCGCCGGAGGGAACGGTGATCGTTGTGCATCATCCACCGACGACCCCACCGCGCAGCCCATCGTCGCAAATGCTGGATGACAAGGACACTCTCCGGGACATGATCGCGGGGACCGATGTGATCGGGATTGTGGCGGGACATACGCATGTGGCGGCGGTAGCGATGGTCGGCACAGTGCCGTGCATCAGCGCACCGGGAACCGCTTTTTTGCTCGATGTGACGGTGTCGGACGCATTCCGCTTCCTCGATGGTGGCGGCATCACTCTTATCACGGTGGCGGACGGTGCGATGACCGCCAAACCCTTCGCGCTGCTCCGGTCGGGTCAGGAAGCGTACCGATACCGACCCGATGAATTGGCGGCGCACCCGCCGGAGACTGCAACACCGGCGTAAGGCGATCCCTATGCAGACGGGCGCGGGGTCAGTCCCCGTGTCTGTTGGTGGCGATGCGACGCGCAGAGCCGATAAGTAATCGGTCGAACGCAGAACGCACGCATATCGGTGGCGCAATTGGCGAACGGGGAGCCGCAATAGACCGATACACACGAGAGGAGAACCGCCGTCATTCAGCCCGCATTCATCCGCTATGTCGGAGTACAGCAACGAGACATTCCGCAACGAGTATCTCTTCACCCG
>JBBRMX010000423.1:0-1795 GCA_038230615.1 Thermomicrobiales bacterium
CAGTCAATGACTCCATCTCCGGTGTGGGATCGCCGAGGACATGGGCATCGCGCTCTACCACTTCCGCGCCCGCCGCGATACACGCCGCACGGTATTCCCCGAATGTGGGAACGATGATCGCGGCGCGGTCGCCGGGGTGCAGCATCGCACGGGCAATGGCATAAACGAGTTCTGCCGCGCCGTTACCGCAGATGATCTGATCTGCTCTGATACCGTCCGGCAGTTCATGCGCGAGAATCGCCGCAGTCAGTGCGATGCAGGCGCGGTCAGGGTAGCGGCTGAGGTCCACCGTGTGGATCGCATCCCATACAGCAGGCGACGGACCGTACGGGTTGCTGTTTACGCTGAAATCGTGCATGGTGTCGGGCGAAATGCCGAGGCGCACGAACTCCGCGTAATCAATGCCGCCATGCACGACATGCTCTACCATATCGTTATGCGTCCTGCACACCCCACTCTCGCCCCCGCTAGCATGCCGATTGCCACGATGCCGACCCGTCGTACCATCCGTTCGGCGGCTGCGAGATGCTGCGGCAGCGGCAAGGGAAGGTCGCCGCCGAGCGTATATTGCCCGACCTTTTCTAGCCGTACGCCGAGTGCGCCCGCCGCCGCCCCCATCGGGTGTCCTGCATTCGGGCTGGCGGTGCGGCGGGCGTCGCGCTGCCAAATGCGCCATGCGCCGCGCATGTCGCCGCCGTACAGCGGGGCAAGGGCGACGATCAGTGCCGCAGTCAGCCGTGCAGGGACGAGATTGAGGGCATCGTCCAGCCGCGCCGTTGCTTTGCCGAGGTATTCGTACTTGCCGTGGTAGCCGATCATCGCATCGCATGTATTGATGAAGCGATATGCCGCCGCACCCGGCAACCCGCCGAGCGCGTACCAGAACAGCGGCGCGACGACCGAATCGCTCAGGTTTTCCGCTAGTGATTCGATGGCCGCCGCTGCGACCAGTTCCGCCGAGAGCGAACTGCGGTTGCGGCTGACGAGGCTCTGCAGCGCATCGCGTGCGGCGGGAAGATCGCCCGATTCCAGTGGGGACCGCACCGCTTCTCCCGCGTCTGCCAGCATCCGCAACGCGAAGAAGGGTTTCAGCGCACTCCCGCGCACCGCGACGCCCGCCCACGCTCCCGACCGCGTCCTAGCCCGTGCTGCCAACCATTCTGCCGCCCACGCAGGCAGTATCGCCAGCGGCAGGACACACGCCGCGATGCCGACACCATAGGCAAATTGCGCTCGGTTGCCCTCCGGTGCGTGCCGTGCCAGCCAACCAACTGCGTTGCCGAACCCGACGACCGGATGCACCCGCGTTGGCGGCTCCCCGACTGTATCGAGAGCAAGCGCGACGAAGACCGCAGCGGCTTCCATAAAGTTATCCATCCTCAAAACTCGATTCCCCGCTGCGCTTTGATGCCCGCTTTGTAGGGGTGCTTGATTTCGGTCATTTCGGTGACGAGATCGGCGTACGCGATTAAGTCGTCTGGCGCATACCGACCTGTAATAACGACATGCATTGCGGGAGCGCGGGCATCGAGCGTCTCGCGCACCTCATCCCACGGCAGCCAGCCGTATTTGAGCATGTAGGTCAGTTCGTCCAGCACAATGAGATCGTAGTCACCGGACAGAATCCGCGCTTTGCAGAGCGTCCAGCCGTCGCGTGCGAGGCGTTTATCGTCCTCGATATTGTCGGAGAGCCATGTAAAGCCATCGCCGAGCGGCAGAATCTCGATACCCATTTTGTGTGCGGCTTGGATTTCGCCCCATTTGCCCGTTTTCGCCTTGATGAACTGCATCATGC
>JBBRMX010000424.1:0-1746 GCA_038230615.1 Thermomicrobiales bacterium
GTGGATTACTGGCCGGCAGTCGCTGCATTGCTCGTACTCGCGGCACTCTCGCTCGCGGTCACGTTTTATGCATTACAGCGCAAAGACATCAAGCGGCAACTCGGCAAAATCCGCCCGCCGGCAACGGCACAGATACCGCAGGTTACCCGCTCCACATAAGTGTACATTCGCATACTACGTGTGATGCATATTTTCACACGTGTTGACAATAATGCCCTCTGCCTATAGACTGTACGTACGGGTTGCGTAGAGTTGTTATTGGCGCGTGCGGCGGCGTGCGTGTAACGAGAGGGCGGGGCGGCATGGTTGCGCGGGTGATCGCAATTTGTATCGGTGCATTGCTCGGCACCGCCATCGTGACTGCGTTGCTCGGTGAGGGGTGGCGGTTCGTCACGATCCGCGCCCAGCGTCCACGCCGCCCGTTGCCGCTGCGGGAGCGCATTGCGGTACGAAAGCCCGGTGCTGCCGACCTCGCCGCGAAGCATGACCGGCTCCCGCGTGTTGATGTGCCGTGCGCTGCACTCTTCCTTGCAGGGAGTATTATCTTGCTCGCAACACCGGGGATTGCGGGGCTATGGCCCGTGACCTTCGCGCTTTGGGCGGCGGCGGCGGCGGTGCGTTGGCTCACTCCCGGCCCCGCCACCCCGACGATCCGTGGGGTCATAACGGGGCTGCTCGCTATCGAAGGTGTGCTAGTGCTCGGTATTCGGGGCGGCGATGCCCTGCTACAGGCATTTGTGTATTGGGCGGCGGCGGCGTGCTGCGGCACAATACTCTACCGGGCGCGGCAATCTGCGTTCGTCTTCACTCGCCCGACCCCGACCCCCGCGCCGTCCGGCCCGCGCCCCGGTAGCCGCCGGATGCCCGCGCCCGCATCGTTCAGACATACGCTCGCCGATACCTTGCCCGCGATGCAGCCCGCTGCCCGCCCGCTGGCACAGGTGACGCCGATCAGTGTCGCCCGCCGCAATCCGCAGCGCGTCCGCCCCGACGAGAGCCAAGTAATCTCTCCCCCGCACTACCCCGATCATGTGACCGGTACCGAGACCTACGCGGACTAATCGCCGTTGCGCTGCCGCGCTACTAACGCGCCGCGATGCATTGTCGGAATTGCCCCGAAAGGTCCCTCCGTATAGTGCGCTGAGTGGTATCATTACCTGCATGGTGAACCGCGTCCGTACCCGCTCCCATCCTCTCACTCTCCTCGCACGCGCCATTAGCGCGGCGACTCAACCGACCCTGACGACCATCCCGATGTTGCTTCTGCTGAATGCGACGGGTTCGCCGCGCATTACATTCTGGCAGTGGCTCGTTTGGTCGTGCGTCACGGTGACATTCAGCACCACGCTTCCCTCGCTCGCTTTTTTCGTGATGTTGCGGCGAGGCATCATCAGCGACATCTATATCTCGGAGCGGAGTGAACGCCCGCTGGCGTACGGGTTGATGATCGCGCTGGCGGTGATTGGTACAGAAATCGCCCGCCTCATTGGTGCGCCGCATCGCACGATTCTGTTCTTGGCGTCGGGCGCACTCTGCCTTGTCATCGCGGCGACCGTCAACGCACGGGTTTTCAAAATTAGCATTCACACGATGAGTGCAGCATATTCGACTGTTGCACTGGTGATGGTTTTCGGGCAGAGCCAGTTGCCGGTGTTGCTGCTCGTGCCGCTCGTGTGGTGGGCGCGAGTTTGGCTTCGCGCCCACACGGTATGGGAAGCGACCGCAGGTGCAATCGTTGGGGCGGCA
>JBBRMX010000425.1:0-1685 GCA_038230615.1 Thermomicrobiales bacterium
GAGAGTGCGCGGGAGGAGTTCGCCGCACAGATCATCCACTACGGGCAACGCCCGTCGCACGAGGAGTATGCCCGCCTACTCTGGCGGTGTCAGATCGTCGTGTCTACTGCCGAGCACGAATATTTCCCCACGGCAGCATTGGAAGCGATGTACTGCGAGTGCATCCCCGTGTTGCCGAACGCGCTTTCCTATCCCCACTATGCACCCGCCGCCAACCTCTACCGCCCCGGCGATGTCGGCTCGCTCACCGAGCGGCTCACATCGCTCCTGAAAGCGAAACAATTGCCTGATCCCGCACCCTTCCGCGCCGCAGCCGCCCGTGCAGACATGGCGCAGGCAATCGCCGCCTTCGACACAGGCTTTGCGCGGGTTTGTCAGTAACGGCAGGCGAAGGACGCGACGGACTCTCTACGGGAACCCGCTGGAATCCCCTTGCCCTGCACGGTGTTATATACTCTGCTTAGCACCTCGCGCAGCGTAGCGCGAGTGTGCGACGAACCGACGAAGGGCGGCAAGATCAGATGAAAATCATCCTCGCGGACGAAATGGGTTTCTGTTTCGGCGTCCGCCGTGCCATCGAAATGGTGGATCAACTCGCAGACGAGGGCAAACGGGTACGGATGCTCGGCGATGTCGTGCACAATCCGCAGGTGGTCGAGAAGCTTGAGGGCAAGGGCGTCTCCGTCATTCAGGAAATCCATCAAGCGACATCGGACGGCGTGATGGTCATCACCGCGCATGGTGCCGCACCGTGGATCGCGGGGGAAGCGCGGGCAGCGGGAACCGAAGTGGTAGATACTACCTGCCCCCTCGTGGAAAAGCCGCAGCAGATCGCCCGCGACCTCGCCGCCGAAGGGTATGCGGTCGTCGTCTATGGCGATAAGAAGCATCCCGAGGTGAAGGGCATCCTCGGTTGGGCAGGCGAGGGCGCAATCGCCACCAAGAGCATCGAGGATTTGCCGTGGCATATTCGCCGCGACGCCGACGGCGCGTGGGCGGAGAAGCCGCCGCGCAAAGTTGCGGTCGTTACCCAGACCACAAGCGAGATGGACGACGTCATCGCCTTTGTCAACCAGTTGACCGCGCTCGCCTTGCCGCTCGGCGGCGAAGTGCGCTTCGTCAACACGATCTGCAAACCGACGACGGACCGCCAGCTGGCGATGCGGATTTTGGCGAAGGATGCCGATGTCGTGATCGTCGTCGGTGGGCGCAAGAGCGCGAACACGAAGCATCTCGCAGAGATCGGTAACCATCTCGGCACGCCGTCGTACCAGATCGAATCACCGGACGACATTGACCCCGCGTGGATCGCGGACAAAGAGATCGTCGGCGTCACGGCGGGGGCAAGCACGCCCGATTATGTCATCGGGCAGGTGGTGGACTGGCTCGTCGCACGCGGGGGCGAACTTGTCCCACGCGAACACACGGGCCGCCCGCCGCGCTACGCCTGAGGCGACAGGGCAATAACCCAGAATAGCGAGAAGGGAGGCAATATGCGCCTCCCTTCCAAACCTAGCCACGACCTACCCGGCATCTATTTGCAGCCAGACTGGCGAATGGTTGGGTCCCGTTCTCTGGTCTGTCGGTTGTGCTCGCAAAATGCGGTGCCATTGGTGTCAGGGGGCAAACCGCTTCCAGTGCCCCTCGGAGATGACTTCGACCGTGTCCTCAACGACTTGTATGGC
>JBBRMX010000426.1:0-1675 GCA_038230615.1 Thermomicrobiales bacterium
GCGACATTCCGCGACCCGATCTTCAACCCGTCGGGGCATCCCTTTCCTGTGGATGTGATGGTCGTGCAGGGCGGCGTGCGGTGCTATATCCCGGTGGACGGTGCGTACTTCCACCTCGCCACGATGCAGCAAATCCTCCATGACCGCCAGCGCAACGGAGAGCTGTCGCAATTCGGGCGCGTCTGTCCGACAACGGATACCGTGTGTCAGGACATCCCGACGCTCGAAGCGCACTTCCGGCAGTACGGGCTAGCCGCATGAGTGTGACGCAGCCGGGGCAGCCACAAGCCACCCGCGAGGGCAGCGGGCTACTCACGGGGCTGATCGGCTCCATGCTCCGCGCACTCGTGCGGTACGGGCAATTCGCAACCGACGGCCCGCACCTTGTGGGGAGTGCGGGCGAACCGGCGTTTGGCACGGGCTGGAGCTACTTCGGCAACAACGTGTTCACCGCCCCCACGCAGACGGTCGCCTTCTGGCGCGACCCGTTCGGCAAAGTCCACTTGCGCGGCAATAGCAAAAAATCGGCGGCAGTCGGGGGTGGGGCCGTGGGGGTCATGTTCACGCTGCCCGCGGGGTATCGCCCGTCCAAAGAGGAGTCGTTTCTCGCGCAACAGGGCATCGCGGGCGGCACGATCAATGTCTATGTGGATACCGGCGGGAATGTCTACATCTATGGCGGCTACCCGACGGCGAATGTACAGATCGGGCTGAGCGGCATCAGTTTCGACACACGATAGGAGATGCCATGAAGCGACGAATCTTCGACTGGATTTGCCATCCGGTCTCTTGCGTGGGGGCGGGTAATTGCGCGTGGCTCGGGATCGTCATGCTGCTCAATCTACGCTGGAACATGGCACCCGCACTGTTCCCGCCCGAACCGGTCGCGGTCTTTGTGATTATGGGCGCGTCCGCGGTGGCGATCGGCGTGGCGGGGCTGCTCGATCCGGGTAGGGTAGGGTTTACGGCAACAATGCTGGTCTGCGGTGAACGCGGGTGGCAAGCGTGGGAAACGCACAATTGCTACCCCATCGGCGTGTGGACGGTGCTTGCGGTGAGCGTCATCGCGTGGGATTTCTTTGTATTGCCGAAAATTCGTTCCGCGATCGCGCCGTGCATCCCAACGGCATGGGGGGGCGCGGGATGACGCAATCTATTTTCAACACGGTCGTTGGGTCGCTCTTGTTCATTGTGGCAACGATGATGGCGAACGATTGGAACAAGCGGCGCGAACAGAAACGCGCGGCGGTTGATTTACAAGTTGCCGCGGCGGGCCGGGAAGAACGCGCAGAAGAGGAGCAAGAATTAAACCTTGCGCGTGCATATCGAGAGGATGCGATCGACGTGCGAAAACGCATCACCGAGTTGGTGTCCGAATTCGATGCCTACCGCCGCCCCCCCCAGCCCCCCCACCCCCACCCCCACCCAACCATTCAGCGGCAAGAGCGAACGATTGAGACGCTCAAGGGAAAGATTTACGACCTGACACAGCGTGCAAATCACGAAGAAGGGGCGGGGAAATGATCGCTACCTTGGGAATCTTGGTGCTTCAGGGAATCGAGCGGCTGCGTAAACGGATGATGCCGTCATGAGTGCGAGTACGATTCTTGTTGTCGCGTTGCTCGTCGTGCTGGTGTTTGGCGGCGTGGGCTATGCGCCGGTCGCGCAGTATCGC
>JBBRMX010000427.1:0-1674 GCA_038230615.1 Thermomicrobiales bacterium
ATCCGCGCCCTCGACGGGCGGGCGATATTGCTGTTGCCCGAATGCGAGCGGCTGCTGTGCCGCGTCAGTCTCCGCCACAAGCAGCCCCGGCTCGCCGCCCACAAGCGCGTTGTACCTGCCCTCCACCCCGTAAAATCCTTTGCCGTCCGCATTGGTGAAACCGAGCAGTGGCGACAGAAATGCATCGTTCGGGTAGACGCGCTTCGGCTCTTCAGGATAGAGCAGCCCCGGCAGGTTCCGCGCCTTAATCATTTGCACGGTCGCATCGTCCACCTGCCGCGCCACGAGTGTCTGGTAGACATCCGGCTGATTGATACGCCCGTATACGGTTTCGAGCGGTAGCCGCAGAATCTCGGAGAGCTCCTGCGCCACATGCACTTTGTCTTGCGCGGTCAGTTGTTTCGGGATAGCGTAGATGTCCGTCGAAGGAATATTCGTCGCCAATACCAACCCGCCACGGTCGAGGATCAGCCCGCGCCGCGGCAGGATTTTCTGCGTGTGGACGCGATATTCTTGCCCCTGCTCCTGTAAGCCCGCGCTACCGAGCACCTGAAAGTTCACCAGCCGATAGCCAATCACCGAGACCAGCAACGCGAAGACACAAAAGAGCGACACGATGCGCCAAATAGAAATCATACGTGGGGGTTTCATGGGCGCGTTCCTCCCGATGTCGGTTGCGTGGGCGGTCGCGGTGTCGCGGCGCGGGGGGTTGCAACGCGAGTAGTCGCAACGGACGGTGCAAGCGCGGTCGGTGCGGCACTTGGTGTTGCGGTGGGCGTCGGCGTGAGCGTTGGCGTTGGCGTGCCAACAACCGCAACGGGAACGACGCGCGGTACAGGTGGCACGGGCGGCCCGAACATCGGCGGTGCGAGCGCGGGCAACGGCGCATCTCCATGCGCCCGCCCTCGTAGACCGTCTGCAATGCGCTGCCACTGCGACGGACGAGCGGTGGGAACTGCTGTTGCCTCAGCGGGCGGTTCCACCACTTCCGGCAACCGGAGGTAGCGCACTTCGTTGGTTGTGGCGGGGCGCAATCCGCTCGCGCGTGCGACGCTCTCTGCCCGCTCAAGGGATTGTGCCTGTGCGACTTGCGCAGAGAGGCGGGCATTCGCATCGCGCACACGGGTGGTATGCTGCTCCAAATCTGCACGCTCGGCGGCAAGCGACGCCACATGGCTCGTCTGCACGAGATAAACGACCGCCAGTAGCCCGACGCACAGGGCGACGAGTGCCAGTGATACGACCCGCCGTGCGGTATCGGTGCGCGTGCGCGAGATGACCGTATCGAGGATGGCGGCGGCGCGGGCAGAGAACCGCTGTGCAGGATCGCGCACCAGCGGCACCGCCATCGGCGAGGCGGCGGCTTCGAGCGGGCGACGCCCCCGCAGCAACGAAATCTGCATCACGCCGCCCCGTCCGACGCGAGTTTCTCCGCAACGCGCAGACGCGCACTGCGCGAGCGCGGGTTGCGGGCAGTCTCCTCCTCGGAGGCACCGACAGGTTTTGTCGTCAGAACGCGCAGGGTCGGCGTCACCGCTTCCGGCTCGATCGGCACCGAGCGCGGGTATTTGTCCGGTTCGCTCGTGCGGGCGGCATGCCGGAAGAATTGCTTCACTGCACGGTCTTCCAATGAGTGGAACGATACCACCGCCACCCGCCCGCCGGGGCGCAGCA
>JBBRMX010000428.1:0-1664 GCA_038230615.1 Thermomicrobiales bacterium
AACATCGGCGTCGGGCCGCAGGTATAGACCGCATCCGCCCAATCGAGATACTGCGGGACGAGATCGGTAACGAAACCGCGATGCCCTAATGAGCCATCGTCCGTGGCGCGGATCACTTCGATCTGCTCCGGCAGGTAGTGCAGCGGCAGGTGCCGCTCGGCGGATTGCGCCCCGACGAGCAGCACAATCTCGGCATTGCGCGGCAGCAGTTCCTCCGCCAGCATCACAAGCGGGGCGATGCCGACCCCGCCCGCTACCATCAGGATATGTGTATGATTGCCTTCTACCGCAAATGTCGTGCCGAGCGGGCCGAGCAGATCGAGCGTGTCGCCCGGTTTGCGGTTGGTCAGCCAGTCTGACCCGCGCCCGACATTTTGCACGAGTACCAGGCCCTCGTTCGCCAACGGGTCTACAT
Organism: Thermomicrobiales bacterium; assembly: GCA_038230615.1. GTDB lineage: Bacteria > Chloroflexota > Chloroflexia > Thermomicrobiales > JALYUS01 > JBBRMX01. The sequence continues at coordinate 416 of JBBRMX010000428.1, forward strand.
GCAGCAGCGACATCGGGCGGCGCAGGAGCGGGTCCCACGCATTCGCGCCCTCTACGGTACGGATATGGATAAATTGCCCCGCCCGCGCCTGTGTCGCAATGTGGTGCGGCAATTGCAGGCGAAGCACGATGCTCCCCACCCCGGCAGGCTCGTTCTCAAGGACAGGTGCGGTGAAAAGTTGCGTCATGGTGCGTCTGTTTCTCCCGGTGCGGCAATCGTCGCGCACTGTTTCACTATTCGTAGCCCCGCCCGACCGTACTGCGATAGGTCGGCATCGGCTGCACGGCGAACGCGCTCCCACCTGCCGCGAGGGCTTCGACCATCGCCCGTGCCGTGTCCATACTCGTGATGCAGGGGATGCCGCGCTCCACCGCCGCCCGCCGCATCAAAAAGGCGTCCGCGAGTTCGCGGTCTACCGGCCCCGGCGTATTCATCACGGCGTGGACGGTACCGTTCGAGATCAGATCGAGCATGTCCGGCGTGCCAGTGCCGATGCGATGCGCCGTCGCTTGCACGGGGATATTCTGCGCCTCTAGCCAAAGGGCGGTGCCTTCCGTCGCATAGACGTGATACCCCATCTGGAGGAGACCCTCCACGACCGCGCTGTTTTCGTCAGTCTTATCACTGTCCTGCAAACTGAGAAGGACATTTCCACGCTGCGGCAGCGTCATCCCCGCCGCCATGATCGCCTTGACGAAGGCGGGAGCAAACGCACGGTCAATACCCATCGCCTCGCCGGTGGATTTCATCTCCGGCCCCAAACCGACTTCGACGCCGCGCAGCTTCGCCATCGAGAAGACGGGGGCTTTCACCGCCACCAACGGGCGCTCCGGCCACAACCCGCCCGCGTACCCTTGATCCCGCAGACTGCGACCGAGCATGATATTGGTAGCGAGTTTGACCATCGGCACGCCCGTCACTTTGGTGAGGAAGGGCACGGTGCGGCTGGCGCGGGGGTTGACTTCGAGCACATAGAGCCGCGCCCGGTAGAGCACATACTGCACATTCATCAGCCCGCGCACACCGAGCGCGTTGCCGATGCGCGTTGTGTACTCGACGATTTGCTCTACCTCGGTAGGGAAGAGTTTGCTCGCCGGGTAGACTGCGAACGAATCGCCAGAGTGGACGCCCGCCCGCTCGATATGCTCCATGATGCCGGGGATCAGCACCTCTTCGCCGTCGCAGATCGCATCTACCTCGACTTCGCGCCCTGCGAGGTATTTGTCAATCAGCACCGGCTTGTCCGAGA
>JBBRMX010000429.1:0-1635 GCA_038230615.1 Thermomicrobiales bacterium
CTCGATGTATCGCGGGGAGTAGAGCGGGGTGATGTCGCCCTCGCCACCGCGCTGTATCGGGGCGATGCGGTGCCGGGGCGGTCGCTGCGGTACGAGCAGTTCTCGGTGCTGGCGGTGGAGGACGCGCCGCGTTAGAATCGTGCTATGACCGCGAAGCCGACCAAAACTAACGCGATGCGTGCGCTCGATGCCCGCGCTATCCCGTACGAAGCCTCGGTTTTTTCGGACGCGATCCGCTCAGCGGACGGTGTCGCCGCGACGCTCGGTGTGCCGGAAGCCGAAGTATTCAAGACACTCGTCGTGCTGCCGGAGACGGCAGGTGGGAAGGCGATGCTGGTGATGATCCCGGCGAACCGCGAACTCGATCTGCGCCGGTTTGCCCGTAGCATCGGGGAAAAGAGCGTGCGGATGGCGTCGCAGCGCGAGGCGGAATCGCTTACCGGGCTGAAAGTGGGCGGCATCTCTGCGCTGGCACTGCTCGGCAAGCCGTTCGCTGTCTATCTCGATGCGAGCGCGGCAACGCTGGAACGACTCTACATCAGTGGCGGGCAGCGCGGGGTAGATGTGCGGCTGCGTGTCGCGGACCTTGTCGCCGTCACACGGGCAACAGTGGTGGCGGCGGCAGGGGACGCAACCGGGGAAACGACACAAGAAACACCAGGGAGGCAACCACAGTGAGCGACGAAACAGAGATGGTCGGGTATCCAGTGCCGAAAGACCTTGCAGACCGATGGAACGCGCTCTCCGATGCGGCGCGACGCGAGGCGATGGCGATTGCCCTCTATGTCTCCGGTGCGGCGACGAACACCGCCGAGGCAGCCCGCGCTGCCCGCATCTCCCGTGGCGCGATGGGCGATGTGATGGATCATGTCGGGGTCTCAGTCCGCCCTAGTTAAAGGAAGTGCGCGGAGCGATTATGGACGTAGAAGAGTTGCAAGCACTCGTGGCGGGCAAAGAGTCTGACCGCCTCGAACTGTCCGACAGATTATTCTTTCGAACCAGAAGACGGTTATCACGCTCCACGTGCTGACGTGTAATGGACGTTCGACGTCTGACCGCAACAGCGCATATAGTACGCGGTAGGGTACTACCTTTTCCTACCGCGCATAGGAGGCTGCGTTGGCGAATCTTTCCCCGGCGGTGAGCATCGTCCTCATCTCATACAACGATGCAGCGTATATTGCGCGGGTGATTCAGAGCGTACTGGATCAGACCTTCGAGGATTTCGAGCTGATTATTCTTAATGGGGGCGGCACCGACGGTACCCGCGAGATTATCCGCTCGTTCACCGACTCGCGCATCGTCTACCACGAGGAGGCGACCAACCGGGGAATCAGTTGGCAACTGAACGCCGGGATTGCGCTGGCTCGCGGGCAGTATTACGCACCGCTGTTCGGGGACGATTTTTTCCTGCCGCGCAAACTGGAAGTGCAACATGCCTATGCCGAGCGTACCGGAGCGAAGGCAGTGTTCACATGGGGGGAGCAGCGCGACCATACAGGCGCGACAATTGCCGCCGAAGAATGGTGCAATCGCCCCGCCCCCGCAACGCACGGCGAGGCGATCCGGCGGTTCCTCGCAACGAAAAACTGGTTGTTCGCGCCCTCGCCGCTGATTGCCATGGAGGTAATGCAG
>JBBRMX010000430.1:0-1620 GCA_038230615.1 Thermomicrobiales bacterium
CTACGGGCGTAACACCTAAGCAGCGGGCAGACGACCGCAACCAAGACGCCGTGATGATGCACAATCGTCACGGCGTTTTCTTCTTGGTGTGTCGCGCTGAATGCTTAGAAGACGAAAATGCCGGTACCGACCAATTGTCCCGGTGGGGAATGCAGCAGGCGGTAGAAAAATGCCTGCTGTTCAAGGAACGTCATTGCCGCACCACGCTCATCGGTAGTGACATCATGCCCGACATTGGGATAAACCGTAACGGTCGCGGTGCCGCCCATATCGTTGATCGCTTTGCCGAACGACTCTGCGCGGCTCACCCGTGTAAACCCCTGCAGGGCGTCCCACGCACGCGGGGTGTCTTGCGGGTTCGTATCCGCCCCGCCGACCCCAATGAAAAACGGCACCTGCCGGAACTGCGCTGCATTGAACGGCGTGTTCGTGTACTTCTGAATGTCTGCAACCCCGAACGGAAATGCCATATTTGCCGCACCGCCATTGACGGTCATATTCGTTGCGGGCATCGTATACGATCCGGCAGAAAAGAGCGCGGTCGCCAGCACTTTGTCCGGGTAGAACTCCGTAAACCGGTGAACAATCTGCGCCCCCCGCGAGAAGCCGTAGAGCAAGACTTTGTCCTGATACCGTAGACCTGTCTTCGCGGGCAAGTCGTCAATGATCTGCCGGAGGCGCGGCAACATCCGCGTGTCGTCCTGCACGACGAGGTCTTGATTTTTGTAGTCTTGGTACTGGAAAGTCGGCGCGACGATCACCCAGCCGTTCTGCTCGGCACGATTAATGAGATTCTGGCAGAAGTTCGCGCCGTCCCCACCCATGCCATGTACCGTGACGAGAATTTGCAGCGGCCCGCGATTTGCCGCGTGTATCGGAATATAGAGGAAGTAGTCGGGATCGGGCGTTATCGCTGCAGTAGGAGCAGCAAGGGGGGAAGATTCAGTCGCTTCAACGATAGCGGGAGTACAGAACGATGCGAAGAGCAGTACCGCGACACCGAGTTTAACGAACCAGTTGTTCACGCGGTCTTCCCCTGCCTGTAAACCCCTGTGCCGCCGACCCTGACGGCGCACGCTGTATCGTGCCGTCAGCAGTATAACGGAGCAGCAAGAAAAGTGTGACGGTCTTTTGTGTGATGAATAATGTCGGTCAGGCGGGGGCGAGGCTCGTCGCATAGAAGCGGAGATAGTCGCGGCTGTGCGGTCCCCAGTACTCCGCATTGTGACCGCCGGGCCATGTGTTGTACGTGTGTGAGATGCTGAGAAAGTTCAGTTCTTGGGAGAGGGCAAGCGTGCGAGCGTAATAGGTCTCGTCCTGCATCCCGGCGTCGAGTTCGATTTTCACTGCGCGGGCGCGGTCGGGGTATGCACGGGCGAGGTGCGCGGGGTCGTGCGCGTTGAAAAATGCCTCGTCGCCGAAGTACGGCAACCGTTCCTCGAAGGTTCGCAGCGACGGGCTATGCATCCCAACAACCCCGAAGACACCGGGATAATTGATCGCCAGTTGGAGCGCGGCATGTCCGCCCATCGAAAGCCCGCCGATTGCGCGGTGTGCGGCGTCTGGCAATGTGCGATACGTCGCGTCAATATGCGCCACCACTTCCCGTGCGGTGTAATC
>JBBRMX010000431.1:0-1618 GCA_038230615.1 Thermomicrobiales bacterium
AAAACACCCTGATAGCCGAGCGCACCCGGTACATCGCCGTGCCGCGTCAGTAGAACCGACTGCGCCGCGAGATCGAGCGTGAGGAAATCCAGCGTTGCGGAGACTTTGCCGCCACGATAGGCATGGAGATAATCGTGTACCGCCCGCGCTGCTGCGCCGTCCCGCACGCCCTCTTTGATAAGCGAGACCGCCTTCGCCGTCAGTTGGAGCGAAAGCAGTTTTGCGGGAAATCCATGCCCTTGCCCATCCACCAATACCACGGTGAACCCACCGTCGGGGCGTTCCGCGATTTCGGCGGTATCGCCGCTTTCGCGGGTCGCATAATGGTTCGTCTTTGCCACCGCGAGACGGATATTGAGCAGCGTGGGCGGTGTGTCAGCGGTTCCCGCTGAGGAGTTTGTCTCGGTCGGCGTAATTGCGCTGATAGTAGGCAAGATACTCGGCGTCATTTTTCAGTGGCTCCCACCAGTTGCGGTTTTCCTCGTACCAGCGCACCGTCTGCCGCAAACCGGACTCGAACGGCATTTCGGTCTGCCAGCCGAGTTTACGTAGTTTGTCGCAGTTGAGCGAGTATCGCCGGTCATGCCCCGGTCGGTCCCCGACGAATTGCAGCAAGTCGTGCGGCTTACCCATTACATCGAGCAATGTGCGAAGCACCTCGATATTCGGGCGTCCGTCGGGTAGCCCTTCGTACTCTGCCCCAATATTATATGCCTCGCCCGATATGCCTTCGTGCAGCACCACATCAATACCGGAGCAGTGGTCGTCTACATGGAGCCAGTCGCGCATCTGCATCCCGTCGCCGTACACCGGCACCGAGCGATTATCGAGGGCATTCGTGATCGCGACGGGCAGCAGTTTTTCGGGATACTGATACGGCCCATATGTGTTCGAGCCGCGCGTGATAAGTGTTTCCATCCCGTACGTTTCGTGGTACGCCATCACGAAAAGTTCCGCGCTGCCCTTCGACGCGCTGTACGGCGAACGGGTATGGAAGCGGTCGTTTTCCAGCGATGCCCCCGTCGTAATGTCGCCGTACACTTCGTCGGTGCTGACCTGCACATAGGTCTGCACGCCGCGTTGCCGCGCCGCTTCGAGCAGCGTGTAGGTGCCGATCACTTCGGTTGTGACGAAACTCTCGCCGCTCATAATAGAGCGATCCACATGCGATTCGGCGGCGAAGTTCAAGACGGCATCGCACTTTTCCATCGCAGCGAGGGCATCATCCATGCGGGCGATGTCGCCCTGCACAAATGTGAAGCGCGGATGCTCCCACACCGATGCGAGATTGGCGGTGTTGCCTGCGTAGGTCAGTTTATCGAGCACGACGACTTCGATGTCGCGTTGCGCCAGCGTGCGCCGCACGAAATTGCTGCCAATAAACCCTGCCCCGCCTGTCACAAGAATGCGCCCGAATTGCCGCCCCATTGCCCCTCCCATCACACATGAACCGCCTTCACCTGTACGCAGGATACACGACGGGGCGGTTTCGCGCACATCAAAAAGAGATCGCTGCGTCTAGACGCAGCGATCTCTCTACCAAACCGTGGAGAGTACAGATTAGACGGGGGAGCGACCCCCGGTGACGGCGCGGACGATCCACGTCAGGATCAACGCA
>JBBRMX010000432.1:0-1617 GCA_038230615.1 Thermomicrobiales bacterium
GCCCCGGCGCGGCGGCATTTCCCAGCCCGGTCATTTCCATGCAAAAACCCTCCCCGTCAGGCGACGACGGCAATCATGTCGCCCATGTCGAGCGTGTCGCTATTGTGGGGAGGGTGTGTGAGTGCGCGGTAATGCCGCCGCCCCGCCATGTAACCATTTGACGACAGGGCGGTGAGCATTCCGTGCGGGTTTATTTGCGAACGAGCAGCAATGCGGTTTGCGGCGGCGAGAACCAGCGTGCGCCGTCTGCGGTTACTTCGAGGTCATCTTCCAGCGCGATCATGCCGTAGCCGGGGACGACCGTGCCAATTTCGAGCACGAAGCACTGCCCCGCCTCGATGACCTCGTGCGGCTTGTCGCCGTACCGCTCCCATTGGGGGTAAAACCCGCCGCCGCCATCGTGCGCGACTTGCCCCAACTGATGACCGAGGGCGAAGTTCCACTCCTTCCCGCGCTCCGCGAAGAACTCGCGCGATGCTTCGTCCACTTGCCAGCCGATGACGCCGGGCGCAACTTTCGCAAACCCTGCTGCGATAGCGCGGGCGACGGTATCGAAGTCGCGCCGGACGGCAAGCGGAGCATCGGTCTCGTCCTCCCCAAGGATGTACCATGTGCGCTGCATGTCGGAGGAGTAGCCATTTATCGTGATACCGAAGTCAATATGGAGCAATTTGCCGCGCTCCACGGCGCAATCAGTCGGGCCGACATGTCCGATGGGTGAGAGGTCACCCGCCGTAATCGTGGGGTTATGCGCGCAGTCCCACGAGAGACCGTACCCGCGCTCGTCGCATTTCGCGTGCAGGAAATGCTGAATCTCGCGCTCCGTCGTGCCGATCTGCACCCACGCGATCATCTCCGCGAGCAGTCGCTCGGTCTCAGCGCAGGCGACAGCGATACGCCGCCGTTCCTCCGCCGATTTACGCCCGCGCACACGGCTGGCGATTGGTTCGCCGCTTACGAAGCGTTTCGGGTAGGGAGTCCCCGCGAGTGCCGTCTGGAGATTGAGCCACATACCGTAGGTCAGCCCGTCGGCTTTGTCGTTGTCGGTACTCCAATTCAGGGCAATCGTACGCGGATCGAGGCGCGTGAGTATGTCGCGCAGCGGTTTGCTCCAGCCACGCACATAGCCGTGCGGCGTGTAGATGCCGCCGAGTTCGTACTGCGCCACATCCGCCGTACCGACGATGGCGTGCGCCTCGCCCGACCGCGTGAGGATAAACGCCGATTGCCACGTCGCGGAGCCGCCAACCACGAGCGGGATGCTCGGATCGCATAGCGTGCTCGTCTCGCGCCCCACGAGCATCCATACGTCAATGTCGAGTTCGTTGAGGATGCCGAACGCTTGCTGCACTTTCTCACGGACAATTGCGCTATCCATCGGCAGTATCTCCCTACCTATTCTGACGCATCGGGCGTCGGGACGCGCTCCCAGACGAGCGCGGTGCTTCGCATTTTGCCGCCCATCAGCATAACGGGGGTACGGAGCGTCATACGGTCGCCATTGCGCTCGACGATGCGCTCCTGTACACCGCCAACCCAATTCGGAAAGAGGCTGGCAGTGACATGATGGCGCATCATGGTGCCGGAATAATCGTATCGCCCGCAGTACGAGAGATA
>JBBRMX010000433.1:0-1616 GCA_038230615.1 Thermomicrobiales bacterium
GAGCGTTGGGAACCACTCCGAGACGCGGTCAGTTGTCCAGTCATCGCGCCCGCTTACGACGGCGAATAGGCTTCCCGGCGTGGTGTTCGTCCGCACCCATGTCATTGCGGCGCGGTCGGTCGGGGCGAGGCTATCGAGGGCGGGCAGTTCCCCCGGCACATCCTGCCGCGTGGTTGCCGCTGCGACCGCCGCATACCCGAACACGAGCGTGAGCAACCCGACGAATGCCCCGATGCGCAGCGGATCGAGCCACCGACGTGGGGCGGGTGCCGCCCCGGCAGTCCGCACGAAAACTGGCAGCAGCACCTCGGATACGGCGACACCCGCCAGCAGTGCCATCGGTACGGTGTCGTAGGTCGCGGCAGCGCGGTTATCGAGAATGATGATCGCCGCCCACCACGCAGGCAGGAGCGGTACCGCGATGCGCCGCCCGATCAACGTTGTGAAAGTCTGTACCAGTGTGGAGACCGCGCCGAGCAGTGCAAGGCGGGCAAGCACCGGAAACCACGGCTCACTTGTCGTGCCACCGAGCAATTTCAGGGTTTCGAGGATCGTCTGCCGCGCTCCGTCGTCTGCTGAGAAGACCGATACCTCCGTCGCATTCGCCGCGAGATACGGCGCGAGACCGTGATTGCCGATGACGGCGAACCACCACGGCGCGGTAAACAGCGCGATGCCCGCCGCAACAAGCAGCGAATCCGCGAATCCCTTGCGGCTTCGCCCATAGAAAAGAAAAAAAATCATGCCGCTGTACGCGAGAAATTTGCCAGTTTCGAGGTGGCTGAGGATTGTCAGCCCGCCGCACAACACCGCGAGGTAGACATGCGCGAGATCGTCCCGCGTGTACATGAGATAGATCTGATGCAACGCCAGCACTGCGAACAACAGCCCCAACGAGCGCGTGATTCCGCCGCCCATCAGCAGCCAGATGAAGGTGCGCGGCATGAAGGCGAACGCGAATGTCGCCACGATAACCGCAGTGCGGGAGGGCAGCATCGCCCGCGCCAGCAGCCCGAACGCCCCGATAGTGAGCGTTGTCACCACCAGCGGGAGTACGCGAAAGACATCCGCAAGCCCAAGCGGGGTGAAATCGTTCAGTGCCGCCGCAATATAGAACGCAATCGGAGCGTACGAATACGGAATGCCCGCGTTGTTGTACGTCGTGTATGCGGGCAGGCTATAGTGCGCGTGCTGAAGATCGCGCACCATCGTGAAGAACAGCCCGCCGTCATTGAGCGGAAAGCCTGCTGCAACGATGTGCGCCGCCCGTACCCCGCCGCCAAGTATCATCGCCACCGCCACTGCGAGCGGCACCGCATAGCGAACAGCCGGCGGGCCCAGACTCGCAAGAATGCCGGGAATGCCGGACAAGACAGGCGCGGGCGCGGGGGGGCGGGCAGTCTGTACCATCAGCGTGTGCTCTCCAGACAATGCGGTGCGGGCAAAACCATATTCAACTTTTGATCGCACCAGTGTACCAACGGCGCGGCGACGGGAACAGGGGAAAGGATGCGGAAATTCGTATTGTAGTGAACACAAAAAGTGTGCGGCAGATAATCGTATCCTGCCGCACACTTCGCTGTTACATGTCAAAACCGGACGAAACGCGCGTGTTA
>JBBRMX010000434.1:0-1607 GCA_038230615.1 Thermomicrobiales bacterium
AGGGATTGAGCGCGCAGCCGCTGGCCCGCGTCGAACTCGAGGCGAAAAAACCCTTTCCACACGACCGGGTCTTTGCGCTGGTGCGCCCCGGGGCGCCGTTCGATACGGCGGAGCCCAAGTGGGGAAAGAAAGGCCTGTTCGTGATGCTGATGCTGGAAGAAGCGTTGGCCCGGGTCCAGACCACGCTGGATGTCGAATCGTCTTTTCTCACGGTCACGCGCGACAACCACCAACTGATGGTGGCCGATCTCAGGGATGACGACGCGCGCGCCAGGGTCGAGGAATTGATCTGGCAACTGGTTCCGGCGCTGCGCAGCGCGCCGACGCTGGTTCGCTCGCGCGACGGGCATTTCATGGACAAGCCCGACAATGTGATCTCGCTGATCAACCTGGCGACGGTACGCAGCCTCGAGGAGCAGTGGGGATACAAGATCGATCCGTTGCGCTTTCGCGCCAATTTCTACATAGACGGCGCGCGGCCCTGGGAGGAATTCGAGTGGGTCGGCAGCGACATCCGGATTGGTGACGGACTGTTCCGGGTCGACCGCCGCAACGGCCGTTGCGGCGCGACCAACGTCAATCCGGAAACCGGCCGCCGCGATCTCGATCTGCCGGGGTCGCTGCGTGCCGCGTTCGGGCACAAGGATCTCGGAATCTATCTCGTCGCCCGCGAAGGCGGACGCGTCACCGTCGGCGATTCCGTTTCCGCTCCGACGACATCGGGCGTCGCCGCACGACCGCTTGCCGGACATCGGCCCGCGGGCCGCCAGCTCTTCATCTGCGGCGGCTGCTATTTCATCTACGACCCGTCAGCGGGACTTCCCGAGCAGGGAGTAGCATCCGGCACGCCGTTCGCAACCATTCCGTCGAACTGGCGCTGCCCGGATTGCGGAACCGACAAGACGACGTTCCGTCCGCATGTCGAGCCGACGCGGAAGCAGACCGCGGGGTGATGATGGCGGGGTGGTTAAATGCACTGGACTGCACCCCGTCAGTGAGACACGCTAATTTCTGTGACAGGTTGTCCTGAGGATGACCGATGACAGACATTTCCACGTCTCCGCACCGGCAACGTCGAACAAAAATCCTCCGGCGCTGACCGCCATACCTGCCCCAACCCGACGAGGCTGAGCAAGAACTCGGTCAGCGCTCGAAGGTAGAGAAATTTGTTCGCTATAGCGCGAGTCGATGCATTGAAAATTCTGTCGACTCTGCTCAGCGGCCCCATGGGGAGAACGGCGTTCTACAAGTTCGAGAGCGCCGCGACTACTTGCTCAGCCTCGACGGGCAAATCACGCTATATGTTGGTCAATCCATTCATAAGAAAATAATCCGCTTCCCGATCAGGTAGAAACACCTCTATAACTCGCGCCATCCTGTCCCGGGAAGAGGGGCGTTGGCCATCGTCACGAACGTGGGGCAGGTTGCGGTGGACGCGATGATGCGTGAGACGAACGCATCTGTTGCGTACGGTGAAGTCGTGCGGGTCCGACGCCCCGGTGCTGGCGTCAAGTTCGCGGGATTTATTCTCGCGGGCGATGGTGGCAAGAGAGCCGGTCACCAGGACGATCACGTATAAGCCGTAAAGCCATTGCGCGGGGAAGGCC
>JBBRMX010000435.1:0-1591 GCA_038230615.1 Thermomicrobiales bacterium
GGCGCGTCGGCACGGATGCGGTCGTAATAGAACAGGTAGACGGTGTACGCATCGTCGCCCGCCGGGAAGCCTTCCCAGATCAATTGTCGCCCGTCTTGCGCGTCCGCAATTGTCATCAGTACTTCGCCCGTCGCGGGGTCAATTTCTTGTGCTCCATCGCCACGCCGGAAACCGCGTGCGACAGTGCCTGCGGTCGGGCAGACTCCCTGAATAGCGCCATTCGCGCCACTCATCGCCCATGCCAGCGGCGAAACGGTCCCCATCGCGTCCACGACGAGCCGCGCAAGATAGGTTTCGGTGCCGTTCGGTCCGATCACTTCGACGGTGGAACGCACCGAACTATGCTGTTGCTGATGGAGCCGCACGAACCGGCGACCCTCGCGGATCGTCCCGCCGAGCGACACAAACTGCTTCCGGCAATGCGCCAGCAATGCATCTGCCCGCACCGCCACATCGAGCACCGCGACCGTATCAACGGGTGCTTCGGGGACATCAATGCTGGCAGCATGGAAGCGGACAATGCCCGCATCGTAGCGGGTGGCGACGACACCTGCGAGGTCGTCCCATGTTGCCACGCCCGCACGCACGAGTTCCGCCAGTTCCGCCAGCGAAATATTCCATTCGCGGTGCGCATTGCCCGCACTGCCCTCGTCTACCAGCGCGATTTTGAGCGGTCTGCCGTCGCGTGCCGCGCCTGCTGCGAGCGCGGTCGCATTGATGAGACCGAGGACGCCACCGAGATAGAGGACATCGTACCCGCCCTCGGTTGGCACTGGTGCACGCTCCACCGGCACGATCACTTCCGTCGCCGCTACCCCGCGCACGACCGCCGCGAACCGCGCATCAAGTCGTTCGATGGCGGCAAGGGATGCCGCGCCGTCCGGCATCGTGCGGAAGGCGGCAGTGGTGCGCGGGTAGTGGGGAGCGAGGCGGTCGAAAATCTCGGTCATATGCGGGGTGTGCCTTTCTGGTACGGATATCGTATATCCCGATGGTACCACGCGGGACGTGATACCATCGGGGTGTGACACGCCGCCCGCCGCCAAATGAGGGAGAACCGATGCACGCCGCCACCCTGCCCCTGCTCCGCGCCCCCGATGCCCCACACGGCGCACCGCTGCACCGTATCGAGACTGTTTGCGAACACGACGGCGATATTCTTACAGGCACTGTCCGCGCCGGAGATCGCGGCTCATTCGCTATCCGCGATGGCATCCTCGATTTGCTCGACGATGCGTCATTTCCTGCCTCTGCCGCGCAACGCAGCAATTCTTTCTGGCCGACATCGCAGTATTACGAACAAGTTTGGCGTGTGCGGTCGCTCGCGCTTTTGGCAGGGGAACCGTTTCCGGTCTCGCGGGAGGTTGGCATCGTCAATCGCTGGCTCGTGCCAGAGCGCGGCGGACTGTTCGCGGATATCGGCACATCGCACGGTCTGTATGCCCGCAACATTGCCCATGAGTTGCGTCGCGCTGATGCGGGCGGCACTGTCGTCGCCCTCGATATTTCCACCGCAATGCTTCGGCGGGCGGGCGACTTTATCGCCGCGAAAGGATACACCACGATAGACCGCGTGCGGGCGCGGGCGCAA
>JBBRMX010000436.1:0-1573 GCA_038230615.1 Thermomicrobiales bacterium
CGTTTTCTGGTGGAGCGTGCAGCCCGACCCGGCACTTGGGGGACTCTTAGACGACGACTTTACGCCCATCGGCAAGCCCGCCGCCGCTGTCGTGCAAACATTCTATCGGGGAAGTGGCGGCACCGGCACCGCGACCGCCACGCCGACTGCTGTCGTCGCGCCGCCGCGCAAACCGGGCGATGTGCGGGTGCCGGTGCCGAGTGCCCGCCCGAATGCGCCCCCCGGCACCCCGCGCCCGAAATAATCCGTGTATCGTCATCGCAGCCACTATCGCGCCGCGGTACGGTCAATCACAAGATAGAAGACGCTCTCACCCGCATCAGCATTCGTGAAGGCGTGCGAGACGTCCGCCGCGAAAAAAAGTGCGTCGCCCGCTGTAAGCACGTACTCATCGCGGTCATCGAGGCGTATATGTACCTGTCCCCGCTCGACCGCGATGTATTCTTCTGTCCCTTGCGGATGTGCGGGGAAGGTACCGCTGGCTGTTCCCGGCGGCATGGCGCACCGTACCACCTCCACCCCCGCCCCCGCGAAGACAGGCGAAAGCAACTGCCGTGTGTAGCCCGTCGCGTCGTCGGTGATGATCCGCTGGCTCCCGTGCGGGACGACGACAACACGACGCCGCTCATCGTCACCGAGCAGACGCGAAAGGCTCACGCGAAGCCCCTCCGCGATCAGCGCGGCAACGCGGACGGTCGGGTTTTTCTCGTCGCGCTCGATCTTGCTGAGCATCGCACGGCTCACTCCACTTCGTACCGCGAGATCATCGAGAGTTAGCCCTTGTGCGGTACGCAGTGTCCGTATCCGTTCACCCAATGCATCCATCTGTCGCGCCTCGATCCACTATCGTAGAATGCTTTCTTGTAATTCGTTATTGGCTTGTTATAATCAAGACTGCATTCTACGATAGAAGAACACGATATGCGAGAGACACGACAGAGCAGACTTTCTCTCGTCCCTTGCCTGATCTAGAACGACGCGGCACGAAGCAAGACAATCTGTTTCACTGGTCATTACGTGAGAGCGGGCAATCCATGAGCACACCGAGCATACCAGCGACTTCATCGGCACGACCGGAGCGGGCAGCATTTCCGGTCTGGGTGGCAGGGGCAACGCTCTTTTTTGTCACGGCGGCAGTGAATCTGGAAGTGCCACTCTACCGGCGGTATGCGGAAGTAGCGGGGTACGGCAACGGGCTGACAGCGGTGGCGTTCGCGGCGTACATCGCGGGGATGGTGCCGATGCTCGTCCTGTTCGGCGGACTGTCCGACCGCATCGGACGCAAACCGGTGTTGGGTGCGGGGCTTGGGTGTGCTGCCGCCGCGACGCTACTCATGCTGCTCCGCCCGCACATCGAGACGCTTTTTTTCGCCCGCATCTTGCAAGGGGTCGGCGTCGGCTTGAGCCTGAGCGCGGGAACCGCGTATCTCGCGGAGACGCTCGGCGGCACAACAGGCGCGGCGCGGGCGGCTCGCACTGGCGCGGTGACGACCTCGCTCGGTTTCGGCGGCGGCGCATTGCTCACGAGCATCGCGCTCCTGTGGGGCGCGTCACTTCGCCCGTTGAGTATGCC
>JBBRMX010000437.1:0-1564 GCA_038230615.1 Thermomicrobiales bacterium
ATCGGTGTCGGCGGGATGCGCTCCGATTCGCCGGGTGACACAATGACACGGTGGGGCGCGGCATCGGGCGCGGGGTGGAGCATTGTGGCAGCTTTTCCCGCCTCGTGTGCGATGGCGCGGGCAGTCGCGTCGTCCACCCCGTCGGGCATGAGAACGCGCAACGCGGCGCGGACGCCCTCGGCGGTACGGGCGCAGTCGTCCGGCAGGGGAGGATTGTCGAGGAGGCTGTGCGGCGGTCGCGTTGTTGTCGCCATAATGCATGAATCCTTGCGTTTATACGTCCGTACGTCTTTACGTCTTTGCGTGGCTCTGGCATGAAATACGTCGTCCCGTCAGCGCGGGCGCAGTCCGTCCAGCAGCACCGTGATAATTTCGTCTGCCATCACAGTATACGGGCGCACCGGTATCGCGCCGCCGCCCGCGTCACGCACACCGTCCACCACCGCAAGGAATGCCCCGACGACGACCGCAGCATCGTGCATTGTCGCCTCGCCCCGCGCCTTTGCGCTGTCCAGCATCGTCATGAGCGGCAGCCAGAGCGCGGTGTACGCCGCATTGCTCAGGCGGTAGGTCGCCGCCTCCCCGATAGCGGGAAAGTCCGAGCGTGCCATGCGCGAGAGATTCATCGGGGGTTGCGAGAGCATCCACGCGGCGGCTGCCCGCAGTTTCGCTTCGAGATCGTCGCCCGCCTCACGCATCGCCCGCTCCAGTCCGGCGCGATGTCGCGCCAAGCCGCGTTCCATCACCGCAACGTAAAGTTGGGTCTTGCCCTCCGGCATATGGTGATAGAGCGACGCTTGGCGGATACCGACCGCTTGCGCCACATCGCGCAATGTCACGGCGGCATACCCGCGCTCACTGAACAATATCTCCGCTGCATCGAGCACCCGCTCTCGTGCCTCGCTCGTCGGTTCCGTTGTCGGGGTGAGCTGCATTCATTCTCCCTACCTACTGTTTGTTAGGGTACCGCCCAGCACGAGGAATGTCAAGGCGTGCGGCATCGTTCCGGTCTGTATGAAGAACAGTCATGCCCTTGTCACACCCCGTCGTGCGGCGGTGTTTTCTTTGCAGGACGGGGCGACGGAGACAGAAAGCGGAGTGCCGATGAGCCAAATAGCGGTGATGCAGCAGGTAACGATAGGCGAGATGCCCCGCTTCGAGGATGTCTTCCGACAATACTATGGGCGGGTCTACGGTATCCTCGCACGGCTTGTCGGGCCGGACGAGGCAGACGATCTCGCGCAGGAAACCTTTCTTCGCTATCACTCGCGCCCGCCCGTCCGCCGCCCCGACGAAGCCGATGCCACTGGCGCATGGCTCTATCGTGTAGCGACGAACCTCGGTTTCAACGCGCTCCGGTCGCGCAAGCGGCGGGTCGCGCGGGAAGAAAAAGTCGGGCGGGCGGAGTTTCCGCTCCAACAGTTGCCCGATCCCGAACGCGAGGCGGTGCGCCATGAGGAGCAACGCATCGTGCAGACGGCGCTGATGGAACTGCCGGAGCGCACGCGCACCGTACTCGCGCTGCGGCAAGGCGGGTGTTCATACGCGGAGATCGCGGCGGCGG
>JBBRMX010000438.1:0-1525 GCA_038230615.1 Thermomicrobiales bacterium
CAGACGCCGCACTCGGTCGCATCGTGCATCGCGGTCACGCCCGCAGATCGTACCCCGACCGATACCGCCGTCATCGCATCCTCCACGACCGACATTTGATAAAAAGTCGCTGCCGCTGCTTCCGCGATATGTCCCCCGCATTTCTGCGCGACCAGATCGGGAAACGTCACGCCAAACAACCCCGTCGCCTCGATTGCCGCGCCCTTCGTCACAATCACCGCGTCGCCCACCTGCGCCATCGTCGGCACGACATACGCATCCTCCGCGCCGATGCTGATGACGGTCGCGCCGCCGACCATCGGGAAATCGCACCCGTCGTACCGCGCCGTGTGGCCCGCCACAATCGCAATCCCCAGCCGTTCGCACTCGCGGTGAATCGTTCCCCACATCGCTTCCAGCCCCGCCATATCAACGGCGAGCGGCAAATTGAGGTCAATTGTCAGATAGGTTGGCTTCAGCCCCGATGTTGCCGCGTCCGATGCGAGAATGTGCAACGCAAACCACGCCGCTCGCTCCCACCCGTACGCCGGGACGATAAACACGGGGTCGGTTGTGATCGCCATCACCTGCCCGCCGCCCACCGCAACGATGCCCACGTCCACGCCGTGCTGTGGCCCGACGCGTACATTGCCGTTCTTCGCGCCCAAAAACGGGAGAATATGCCGGTCGAACACTTCGGGGGAAATCTTGCCGATATCGGGTAACGTTGCCATCGCCATCGTGGTCGTGCCTCCTCATACGAATGAGAGAGAGGCGTGGCGCGAGGTACCGCGAGGTGGACACTTCCCTACGCCGGTACAAACCGGATCAGGTGCGAAGGGTCTGCGGGGCTGCACCCGCACTCTCAGCGCGCCACGCGCTCCCCCAGTGCTGTGAGAGGAATGTAAACGCTGCGCCCCGCCGCGTCAAATGCTGCCCCGCGCCCGGTGTGACGGATGCGTAGGTAGCAGGACTTTCCCGCGCCGTTCCGGTATAGTTGCGTCCGCACACCACGCCACCAAGAATGGTTCAGAGGGAGGAAGACGATGCCCGATTTTCCGATCATTGATTCGCACGTCCATCTATGGGACCCGACAATCTTTCGGATGCCATGGCTAGACGGCAACGACCTACTGAACAAGCCCTATGGCATCACGGAGTTCCACGCTCACACCGAATCGGTCGAAGTAGAATCGTTCGTCTATCTCGAAGTGGATGTCGCCCCCGATCTCTCGCTGCTGGAAGCGCAATGGGCGGCAGACCGTGTGCGCGAAGACCCCACACTTGGCGCGGTCATCGCCCACGCACCGCTCGAATATGGCGAACAGGGCCGTGCCTATCTTGCCGTCCTCATGACACTTTCGCCGCTTATCCGCGGCGTGCGCCGCCTCATTCAAGGGGAACCCGACCCCGATTTCTGCGTCCGACCCCGCTTCGTGGACGGCGTACGGATGCTGGCGGACTACGGTCTGTCGTTCGATCTCTGTATAACGCACCGCCAGTTGCCCGCCGCGATCCAACTTGTACGCCAGTGTCCCGATACTGC
>JBBRMX010000439.1:0-1502 GCA_038230615.1 Thermomicrobiales bacterium
CAGGCGGTCGGGCCGTACGACGATACCGCGATCCAGAGTCAGAATTTGGAGATGTGGATACGGATTGCGAAACACTGCCCGATCCATGTCATCGAGGAGATTCTCGTCGCCCAGACGGTGCGACCGGGCAACGGCAATGCCTCGATGGACCCGGAACATTACGGGCGCGAGGAGTTCGAGCTGCGCGAGACATACCGCAGATTTTTTGCCGGGATGCCCCGTTCGCTCTTTCGGGAGGCGTTCGGCGCACAACTCCGCAACTCCGGCTTTGCGACTGAGACCGAGTACGCGCTGGAATGCACTTTCCTGCTCCTCGATTCGCCGCTTTCGTATGTGCAAACAGTCGGGCTGGAGCAACTCTCGACCCTGCTGCGCGACCCCGCCACGCTTGCCATTGCGGAGACAACGTACGGATTCACGCTCCAGATGCTCTGGCAGCGGACGAAAGCACTGAACGCGGCGCAGTGGCAATCGCTGCGCCGGTGCGGCGAGGAGCGGCAATGGTACATGGAACAGCGGGACAACTGGATGCGTATTGCGGAGGAACGCGACGCGCGCATCGCGGAGTTGGAAACGCTCGTCGCCGCAGACCAGCACGAGCGGATAGCGCAGCTGCAAGCGGCGGTAGAATGGCACGACGAACAACGGCAACTCTGGCACCGTATCGCGGAGGAGCAGACGATGTTGCGGCACCGGCGCGAGGCGGAAGTGCGGCTGCGGCTCGGCGCGGACGCCGATCTGTAGGATCGCATTGTTCGACCGTTGCCCCGTTGCGGCGTACAATGCACCTATAGACGGACGCATGTACCGCATTCGCATCTGGGGGGCTTCGATGGCACAGGAACCGGGCGAGACACACCGCGCATGGCAGGAACGCACCGCCACGCAACACGAGGAGCATCTGAGCGGCTACCGCGCCCTGCTCGCAGAGATCGAGGCGACGGCGGGCGAGGCGCAGATGGAAGCGAACGACAGTGGCACCCCCGGCTCCGCTAGCCAGTTTACCGACGATCTCCGCTTCGCTATCGCGGCGTTGCAGACGGTCGTCAATCGGTTGCGCGGTATCGCTGACCGCCCCGGCGACGGCAAATAGGAGCACGTTTTGCGGGTTCGTCGTGTGCGATTCGTACCGGACAGTACGCGGCGTAGTCGCGCATGGTGCCTTTGACGACGCATCAAGTATGTAGCATCGCTCTTCCCTCTCTCGCAGAAAGCAGCATTCATCCATGACGACGCCTGCATCCCACCCCACCACTGACTACGACGCCGACCACGGCACCAAACCGGACGCCGACCTCACCCATGTAATTCCGCAGGAGCGGCTACCGCACTTCGCGCCGGAGCGCAAAGCGGCATACGTGAACGAGATGTTCGACACGATCGCGCCGCGCTACGACCTGATGAACCGCCTGATGACATTTGGGCTGGATCAGGGATGGCGGCGGTATGTCGTCGCACAGGCAGCACCGCCCCCCGGTGGTATCGCGCTCGATGTGGCGACG